>CALKYE010000295.1 GCA_938003765.1 uncultured Planctomycetia bacterium | reverse complement strand
AGCCTTGGACTTCGCGCTGGGACGCTTGGGCTCGGGCTTCGCACTGCGCGCGGCCGCGGGCTTGCGTTCCGGCGCGGGTGCGGCGGATCCCGTCAGCGCCGCGAGCACGGCCTGCGCGTGTCCGTCGACCTTCACCGGCGACCAGATCGCGGCGATGCGGCCGCGCTCGTCGATCAGGAAGGTCGAGCGGATCACGCCCTTGACCTTCTTGCCGTACATCAGTTTCTCGCCGTAGGCGCCAAAGGCGCTCGCGAGCTTGTTGCCCTCGTCCACGAGCAGGTCGAAGGGCAACTCGAACTTGCTGCGGAAGCCCGCGTGCGACTTGAGCGAGTCGCTCGAAACGCCCAGCACGGCCGCGTCCACCTCGCTCAACGCGGCGTGGTGGTCGCGGAAGTCGCAGGCCTCGCGGGTGCAGCCCGGCGTGTTGTCGCGCGGGTAGAAGTACAGCACCAGCTTGCGCCCGGCGAAGTCGGACAACGAGACGGTCGCCCCCGAGGTCGAGGGCAGGGAGAACGCGGGAGCAGGCTTTCCGACGGTGATCATGACGGCCAGGTGGGGGAGCGGTGGAACAGGGCGGGTCGTGCGGATGGGGCCGCGCCCCGTCCTCGACCTCGAGCGCCAGCGCCCAGACGCGCACATCCCTGTCGATCGGGAGCGCCGCTCTGAGCGCGAACGTGGATCGTAGCCGCGGATTCGCCGAGAATCCGCGAAGGAACGCGGCGGCCCGAGGCACTGAGCCGCGTCGGCATGTGAACATCGACTATCGCAGTCTCTCGGACGTCGCGTTGCGCGACCGCATCCTGGCCGGTGACCAGGACGCGGCGCGGTACGTGTTCGAGGAGCACTTCGACGGGCTGTACGAGTTCGCGCACTATCGGCTCGGCGGCGATCGGGCGCAGGCCGAGGACGCCGTGCAGGACACGTTCGTGGTCGCGCTTGAATCGCTCAGTTCGTTCGACGGTCGCTCGAGCCTCCACACCTGGCTGTGCGGGATCGCCAAGAACAAGATCCGCGCGCACCGCCGCAAGCGCCGTCCCGCCGCGCTCGAGGACGTCCTCGAAGGCGCCGACACCGAGATCGACGCGATCCTCGCGCGCGTGTCGAACGAGCCGCTGCCCGAGTGGGTGCTGGAGCGCAAGGAGACGCGCGAGCTCGTGGGGGCGACGCTCTCTTCGCTCCCGCCGGACTACCGTCGCGCGCTGGTCGACAAGTACGTCGACGGACGCAGCGTCGCGCAGATCGCCGCCAACGCCGGCAAGAGCGAGAAGGCCGCCGAGTCGATGCTGACGCGCGCGCGCGTGGCCTTCGCCGACGTGTTCGAGCTGCTCGCGCGCAAGCGGGGAGAGCTGCCGTGACACGACGCTTCGACGTGTTCGAGCGCAACCTCGCGCTGCTGCTCACACGCGCGTACGAGCCCGTGCGCGCGCAGGCCGACTTCCGCGCGCGCGTCGCCGAGCGCTTCGTCGCGGGCGTCGAGCAACGGGCCCGAGCCCGCGACCTCGAGCGGATCTCGCGGCGCCGCGCGCAGCCCGCGTCTCGCGGTCCGCGCGCGCTTCCGCCGCTCGTGCGCTGGTCGTTGGTGGGCGTCGCGGCTCTGCTGGCCGTGTTCATCGCCCGGCCGTGGATGGGCGACGAGGACGGCCAGGAGCTCTCGCTCGAGGCGATCCTCGCGCGCGGCGAAGTCGCGTCGCGTCCGTCGAGCACCGCGCCCTGGAGCGCGAACGGCGGAGTCGACGACGCGCTGCTCGAGTTCGAAGGCGCCTACCTCGAACTCGCCACACCGGCAGCGCTTCCGGCCCGCGTGGAGTGGGGCGCGCCGGCGCGCGACGAGCGCGGACGGGGCGAGCGCTGGAGCGTGTTCCCGAACTCGCACGCGCTGTTCGAGCGCCGCGGCGACGAAGTCGAAGTCGAGCTGCGCAGCGGCGGACTCGTCGCGCGCGCCGAGACTGCGGTCAACGCGCCTCGCCACGTGCGCAGTGCGCAGGGCGGCGTCGAACTGCGCGGGACGTTCGACGTGCGCGCCAGCTTCGAAGCGCCGCAGGACGCGCGGCAGTACGCGGAGTGCTCGACGCCGCCCGCGGAGTGGTTGCGCGTGCAGGTGCGGCGTGGAGCGCTGCTGGCTGCGGTTCGTGGCGCGGACGAGCGACGTGAACTCCGGCCCGGCCAGGAAGGCTTCCTGTGCGGCGGCGCGCTGCTCGACGCTTCGACGACGCTCGACGCGTCGCAGCCCAGTCGCACGCAAGTCGGCGAGCCGGGCGAGCCCAGCGAGACTCCGAACGCCGAGCCGCCTGCGCAACCGTGGGTGCGCGGTGTCGTGCGCAGTGCGGCGTCGAGTGGTGGCGCAGCGCTGGACGCCTTCGAGATCGTCGCGCTGCGCACCGTGCTGCTCCCGCAGGTCGCCGATCCGGTCGCGTTCGAGTTCCGCGCTTCGAACGGGTCGTTCGAGTTGTTCGGCGCCGCGCCGGGTCGACCCGGACTGAGCGAGGGGCCGTACACGTTGTTCGCCAAAGCCCCGGGGTACGCCATCGCACGCGCCGAGGTGGCCCTCGGTCCCGGCGGTCCGCCGCTCGAACTCGAGTTCGAGCTGGAGAGCGGCGCGCGCGTCGAGGGCCTGGTCGTCGACGCGCAGAGCGGCCGGCCGATCGAGGGCGCCTACGTCGTCTCCGAGAGCGACTCGCAGCTCGCGGTGCTCTCGATCGCGCCCGCGGAGAACGTCGGCTTCGCGCACGGCGTGCGCACTCGACCGGGCGGCGACTTCACGCTGGAGCGACTCTCGCGCGGCGCCCACTCACTGCGCGCGAGCGCGCCCGGCTTCGGGCAAGCCTGGATCGAAGTGCGCGAGCTCGAACCCGGTCAGACGCGCGCGGGCGTGCGCTTCGAATTGAAGCCTGCCGGCGCCATCGCCGGTGTCGTGCTCGACGACCGCTCGCGTCCCGTCGCGGGCGCGCTGGTCCTCGCTTCGACGACGGACTTCGAACGCCGACGCCCGAGCGTGACCTACGCGCGCGTGCTCAGTGACGCGGAAGGACGCTATCGCATCGAAGATCTCGGCGCGGGCGCGTGGGCGGTGCTCAACTTCGGCCGTGATCCGGGGAGCTTCTCGCCGGACTACCGCTTCGTGCAGGTCGACGCCGGTCGCACGAGCACGCTCGACTTCCGACCGTCGGCCGGCGGGCTCGTGCTGGAGGGACGACTCGTTGATGCGCAGGGCGCCGCAGTTCCCGGCCGCACGGTGATGGCTGGCGCGCGAGACGACTTCGGCGGACCGCGGGACGGGCGCTGGTCTTCGAGCAACACCGACGCGCAGGGTCGATTCCGCGCCGAGGGGCTCCAGCCCGGCGTGCACGAGCTGTACGTGTCCGGCGCCACGCCCGCGGAGATGATGTGGGTTGGACGCGTGGAGGTCGCGAGCGACGCGCTGACCGAAGTCGAACTGCAGCTCGCCGGCGCGAGCCTGAGCGGGCGGGTGTTCGAGCAGAACGGCGCGCAGCCGATGAGCTACGCCGTGGTGATCGTGATGCGACGCACGAACGGCGAGGAGCGCTTCCAAGGGCGCGTGTTCACGGACGAGGACGGCAACTACCGCATCGATCACCTCGACGCGGGCCTGTACGACGTGATCGCGTACGCGACGCGCGGCGGATTCGGTCAGGAGCAGATCACGGGACTCGCGAGCGACGGGGTCAGCCCGCTCACCGGCGTCGACTTCACGCTGCTGCCGGGCGGCTGGCTCGCGCTGCGCGTCACCGACGAGTCGGGCGCGCCGGTCGAGGCGCGCGTCGAGTTCGTCGACGAACGCGGGACGAGCGTGCGGTTCTCGGACGACGACTTCACCAACGCGTCGGGTCGCTACAGCGTGCGCGGGATGAAGCCTGGCGCCTGGACGGTGAAGGCGCGCGCCGAGGGGTTCGCCGAAGCGGTGGGTGAGGCGCGGGTGCGCGCGGGCGAGCGCGTCGACGTCGAACTCGTGCTGCGCCGGCGCTGAGGGCGCTGGCCGCGTCACGGCGAGCGCGCGCCGTCGAAGCGCCCGCCGCTGAGTTTTTGCGATCGGGCGCGAAGGATCCGATGCTACTGGCGCACTCACGGGGCAGCGCTTCGCCCCGCGCGAGCCCATCGACGCCCCCACGGACCTTCACACGCCATGAGCCAGAACTCCCTCGGAATCCTCGCCCTCTCCTCGCTCGTCTCCGCCGCCGTCGGCGCTGGCGCTGCGCTCTTCGTGGGGGCGCGGCCGGCGTCGGAGTCGGTCTCCGCTGGCCAGGCGCGTCCCGACGTCGCCGCGCTGGACACGGTGCTGGCGCGCCAGGGCGAACTCGAGCGCGCGCTCGAAGCGCTGCGCACCCGACTCGAAATGGCGCCGGCGTCTCAGGAGCGCTCGGAGCTCCCCAGCGATCAGATCGCCGCCGCGGTCGACCGTTGGATGCGCGAGAACAACGCGCAAGTCGGTCTCGCGAGCGCGTCGAGCGAGCCCGTTGCGGACGCGAACTCCGCCGCGCGCGAGCGCGAGCGACGCATCTCCGACGCCATCGCCAAGCTGCGTGGGGACGAACTGAGCGACACGGAGCGCGCGCGGCTCTGGAAGGAGCTGTTCGAAGCCGGGCTGGGCGACCAGGTGCTGGCCGAGTTCGAGGCGCGCGCCGAGCGCGATCCCAACGACCCCGACGCGCGCGTGGACCTCGCTCACGCGTACCTCCAGAAGCTCTTCAACTCTCCCACGGGCCCCGAGTCCGGCGTGTGGGGGACGAAGGCGGACAAGGCCTTCGACGCGGCCATCGGGCTCGATGCGAACCACTGGGATGCGCGCTTCGGCAAGGCCGTCGCGCTCTCGAACTGGCCCGCGTTCCTCGGCAAGCAGCCCGAAGCCATCAAGCACTTCGAGGTGCTGATCGAGCAGCAGGCGCAGCGCCCGAGCGAGCCGCGCTTCGTGCACACGCACCTGATCCTGGGGAACATGTACATGCAGCTCGGCCAGAAGGACAAGGCGCTCGCGACCTGGCAGGCCGGCGCGACGCAGTTCCCCGACAACGAAGCGCTGCGCAAGCAGATCGAGCTGGCGGGCGGCTGAGCGAGCGGCGCGCGACGCCGTCGCGCTCCCACTACACTCCCGCGATGCAGCGCCAACGCATCGCGTATGAGGACGGGGATGTGCAGTTCGACGGCTATGCGGTCCGCACATCAGGCTCGGCGCCGCGACCGCTCGTGCTGGTGTTCCACGCGTGGAGCGGCGAGAGCGCGGTCGAGCGCGCGCGGGCGGATGAGCTCGCGCGCCTGGGCTACGTCGCCTTCGCCGTCGACCTGTACGGCCGGGGCGTGCGTGGCGAGTTGCTCGGCGACAACTCGCACCTGATGGCGCCGCTCGCAGGCGACCGCCGGCTGCTCGCGCGCCGCATCGCCGCCGCGCTTGAAGCGGGCAAGCGCCTGCCCGGCGTCGATCCCGAGCGTGTCGGCGCCATCGGCTACTGCTTCGGCGGGTTGTGCGCGCTCGACCTCGCTCGGAGCGGCGCTCCCGGCGTGCGCGCCGTGGTCAGCTTCCACGGCGTCCTCGCGGCTCCGCCGCCGCCTCCCGCTGGTCCGTCGCGCGGCCCCATCGGCGCCGAAGTGCTCGTGCTGCACGGCTACGACGATCCCATGGCGCCGCCGAGCGACGTGCTCGCGCTGGGAGCGGAGCTGAGCGCGCGCGGCGCGGTGTGGGAGCTGGTCGCGTACGGAGGCGTGAAGCACGCGTTCACGTTCGAAGGCGCCCAGGCCCCGGAGAAGGGCCTGCTGTTCGACGCGCGCGCGGCGCGGCGTTCCTGGGCCACGGCGATGCAGTTCCTCGCCGAGACGCTGGCCTAGCGGGCGAACGTCATTCGCCAGCGCGCTGCCGGGGCTCGCCGTATGCTCGCCCTCGACGTTGGCGCTACCTCTCGCACTCCCTCGCTCGGATCGCATCTTCTGGCGCCTGCTGGCGTCCCTCGCGATCGCAGGAGTGGTGCTCCTCGTGGACGGCGCGCTGCGGGGCGAGCTGCGTCACCGAGTCCTGGGCGTGGCGGCCGGACTTGCGCTCGCGTTTCCGCTCGCGACGGTGTCGCTGTTCGGCGCGAGGGCGCTGCGCTTGTGGCGCAAGGCGTTGCTCTCTGCGTTCGTGCTGCTCGTCGTGCTGGGCTCCGTGGAGCTGGCGGTGCGCGCATTCGACCTGCGCGCGATCTCCGCGGCTGAACTCGAACCGGATCCGATCCTGGGCCACGCCCGCCGTCCTGGGCGCGGCGGCCTGGATGAGTGGGGGTTCCGCAACTTGGAGCGGCCCGAGCGCGTCGACATCGTGTGCGTCGGCGACTCCCAGACCTACGGGGACAACATCCCGTACGAGGACACCTGGCCGCAGGCGCTGTCGCGTTGTTCCGGACGCTCGGTCTACAACCTGAGCGTCGGCGGCTACGGACCGCTGCAGCACGTGGTGCTGACCGAGCGCGGGCTCGAGCTCCATCCGCGTGTCGCGGTGGTCGGCTTCTACTTGGGCAACGACCTCTCCGACGCGCATCGCTTCGCCGGACTCGAGCACTGGGCCGACCTGCGCGCGCCGGAACTCGTCTACTCGCCCCCCAACGATCTGGGGCGGCGCGAAGCGCGCTCGCTGAACCTCGCCATGGCGCTGCTCGACGGACTGCAGGAGCATTCGCGGCTGGCGGGCGCCTTCGCGCAGCGCATCAAGCTCCAACTGAAGGTCAACCCCGCGCTGCGCGTCCTGTTCAAGGGCGCGGAGTCGTCGAGCAGCTTCGAACGCGGCCGCATCTCCACGCACTTCGCGTCGTTCGATCGCTTGCCGAGCGTCGATCTGGCGCGGCCACAGGTGCGCGACGGAATGCGCATCACGGGCATCTGCCTGGATCGGATGCAGGCCGCCTGCCGCGCGCGTGACGTCGAGTTCGTCGTGCTGCTGCTGCCGTCGAAGGAAGCCGTGTACGCGCGTTTGCTCGAAGAGGCGGGCGACACGCTCGGTGACGGGCTGCGCGCGTTGTCGATCGCCGAGAAGGCGGCGTCCGAGGCGCTGCTTGAACTCCTGCGCGCGCGCGGAGTGCGGACGGTCGATGTGACGTCCGCGCTCGTGGAGGCGCTTCGCGACGACGTCGCGTGCTGGCCGCCGAACTCCGACGGCCACTTCAACCCACAGGGTTGCGAGGTGCTCGCACGCGAGCTTTGGCTGGAGCTAGCGGAGCTGTTCGAGACGGAGTCCGGTCAGCGCTGAGCCGACTCCGGTCGACGCGCCGCCGCGGTTTGGGCGTGCGGCTCGAAGCGCATTGGTCCCGCGCGCCGGCGAACCGCGCGGCCGCACTCGCTGTGAGCGCGCGCTACTTGCCGTGCGCCGCCCAGCAGGCGCGGATGCCGTCGACGAGAGCGGTCGAAGGCGCGAATCCGAGCGCGTTCAGCTTGGAGGTGTCGGGCACGCGTCGCGCGACCGAACCTGGCGGAGCGGGGCGCGCGTCGACGCGCGGTTGGAAGCCCGTGACGTCGAAGACCGTCTGAGCGAGGTCGGAGATGCGCGTCTCGAGCGACGAGCCGATGTTGATCAGTCCGCCCTGCGCCATGCGGCCGTCGTGCACGGCGTCGAGCACCGTGGCGAGCGCGCGGCCGCAGTCCTCGGCGTACAGGAACGAGCGCGTCTGCTCGGGCCCGAAGACCGGGAAGGGATCGGTGCGCTGGCGCACGCGCTCGAGGAACTCTGGGATCACGTGCGTGGGGCCCATGCGCGGCCCGTACACGTTGTGGAAGCGAACGACGACCGGCGCGAAGCCTCCCAGCCGCGCGGCGCCGAACAGCGCCGACTCGCCGGCGATCTTGCTCGCGGCGTAGCTCCAGCGCGGCAGCGCCACGTCGTCGATGGTGAGCACGACGTTCTCCGGAGTGGGGACGTCGACGTAGCCGCGGTCGACGCCGGCGGCGTAGTTCTCGCTCGACGAAGCGAAGAACACCGCCTTGCAGCGCGTGGCGATCGCGTGGTCGAGCACCGCCAGCGTCGTGCGCATGTTGACCGCCATGGTCTCGTACGGGTGATCGGTGACGTAGCGCACGCCGACGATCGCCGCGAGGTGGAAGATGGCGTCGTAGGCGCCGTCGAGCAGCTTGGGCTCGCGCGCGAAGTCTCCGCGCACCGCGCGCAGCTTGCCCGCGCTCGCAGCAGCGAGGCGTTCGAGGTCCTCGAAGCCGCCCTTCAGTCCGCTGTCGAGCGCGACGATCTCGTGGCCGCGCTGCAGCAGCGCGCGCACGAGTTCGAACCCGATCACGCCCGCGCCGCCGGTGACGAGGATGCGCATGGGCTCAACCTTGGGCGGCGGCCTTGGCGGCGTTCGCGGCGGCGCCGGACGAGGGCGGGGCGCTCGCCTTGGGATAGTCGCCGCGGCCGTAGACCGCGAGCGTGATCCCGCGCGCGGCGAAGTCGGTCGCGCACGCGTCGACGACCATGTTCCACGGGTCGACCACGATCGCGCCGGCGCTGAGTTCCTTCTTCAGGAGGTCGGCCAGGAACGGCCGGTACAGCGGGTCGGGCAGGCAGATGACGACGATCTTCGCGCCGCGAACGACGGCGGCCGGGTCCTGCGTCACGGCGACCTGCGGCAACTCGTCCCAGTGCGTGACGAGCGGGTCGTAGGCCGCGACCTGACAGCCGCGCTCGATCAGCGCGCGCGCGACGATCTCACTCGGCGTGCTGCGCGTGTCGTTCACGCCCGGGCGGTAGGTCACGCCGACGAGCGCCGCCTTGAGGCCGGTGAGTCGTCCCGCGAAGTGCCGCTCGATCCACTCGACGGCGCGCAGCGGCATGCGTTCGTTGGTGAGGATCGCGCGCCGCGAGAAGGGCATCTCCGCCGGGATGCCGAGCAGCTTCTCGGCGCCGTACGCCGCCAGCAGCGCGTCCTTGGTCAAGCAGTAGCCGCCGACGCCCAGGCCGGGCAGCATCATGTTGTCGTGCGTGCCGCGGCGGACGCGCACGGACTTGATCACGTCGAACAGGTCGACGCCGGCGCCCTCGGCGAGCTTCGACCACTCCTCGATGAAGGCGATGTTCGTCGCGCGGTAGCTGTTCTCGAGCAGCTTGGCCATCTCGGCCGCGCGCGTGGACTTGTGGCGCCAGAGCGGGAACTGCTCGGTGTTCACGTACAGCGCGAGGAAGTCGCGCGCGGCGTCGGCGCTGGCCTCGTCGACACCTGCGTAGGCGCGCCAGAAGTTGTTGACCGAGTCGAGGTAGTCGGGGCCGGGCATCACGCGCTCGTAGCAGTACGCGAGCTTGGGCGGCTGCGCGGCGACGTCGACGCCTTGCTTGGCCTGACCCTCGCACAGCGCGGGATACAGCACGCGGTCGCAGGTGCCCATCGGCAGCGTGCTCTCGACGGTCACGAGCGTTCCCGGTCGCATGTGCTGGCCCACCATGCGCATCGCCGCGGCGTAGCCTTCGGTCGGCACGACCAGCTTCTCGGTCTGGCCGCTCTCGCGCTGCACGTCGAGGTTGATGCACGAGACCACGACATCGGCGAGCGAGATCAGACGCGGGTCGACGCCGCCGACCAGGTTCTTGGAGTCGATGCAGGCCTCGCGGATCACGCGCTCGAGGCTGGGGTCGTTGGCGTACGTCGGCGAGCGGCCCAGGTCGAGCGCGCCGGCCTTCTCACGCCCGGCGGCGTCGTCGCGATCGAGACCGATCACGAAGAACAGTCGTCGGCCGTTCCTCTCGGCGCGCGCGAGGTTGCCGGCCACCGCGGTGCCGACGAAGCCCAGGCCGAGCACGAGCACGACCTGTTGATTGCCATCCCGCGCGGCGCGCGCGAGCTGTTCGATCTTCGAGTAGTCCACGTTGTTGTGTCGAGAACCGTCTGTGGGGGAGCGCAAACGACGCGGCGAGCGGCCGCTCTACAGTTCCATGCCCAGTCGCAGCTTCGCGCCGTTCTTGAGCTTGTACCAGCCGACCTTGAAGCCGTCCCAGACGGTCACTCCCGGCACCGCGAAGGGCACGTGGATCGGGACCTCTTTGACCTTGAAGCCGGCGTGCAGCGAGCGCAGCAAGAGCTCGCTCTCGATCTCATAGCCGCGCGAGGACAGCTTGAGCTGGAACAGCTTGCCGGCCTTGAAGGCGCGGAAGCCGGACTCGGTGTCCGTGAGCCAGCGCCAGGTCACGAGGAACGAGATGCACTTGAGGCCCCAGTTCCCGAACTTGTTGATGGTCGACGTGCGCAGCGTCCCGAGCATGCGGGATCCGACGACCATGTCGACCGCGCCGTCCTGGAAAGGCGCGAGCAACACCGGAATCTCCTCGGGCAGGTGCTGTCCGTCGGAGTCCATCACGATCACGATGTCGGGCGACAGCTCCTTGGCGGCGTTGACGCCCTTGATCAGGGCGAAGCCCTTGCCGCGCGTCATCTCCGGCTCCGGCACGATCGCGCCGGCGGCTCGCGCGGCGGCCGCGGTCCCGTCCTTCGACGCGTCGGCGGTGACGATCACGTGGTCGACGAAGGGCCGGGTGCGCTCGACGATGGCGGCGATGCCCTTCTCGAGGTTGTAGGCGGGAAGGACCGCGACGACTTTGAGCTTCTTTTCCATGGGGGGCGCTCGCGAACGCGTGTACTTCGAGCGCAAACCCGCTGATCCTAAAGGGCGGCGAGGCGATCACAAGCAGCCGACCGTCTGACGGCGCGCCGCCGAGTTCCGCAGGCGGCGGCCGAATCGACTCGCAAACAATGCCATCGGCTCGCTGTGGAGTGAGCCCGAGGCGCTGGGCTACACTCCACGTTCGCCCTTCGCCGCTCGGCGAAGCACAGTCAGCCCTTGGAGCCCAAGGGCGCCCGCCGCGCCCACGCCCCGACCGCGATCATGTCCGCCCCGCAAACGATGACGCCGACCCAGACGACGATCGAGTTCAACTACCAGGGCAAGCAGGTCAGCTTGCCGCTCCTGCAAGGCACGGAGAACGAGGTCGCGATCGACATCCGCAACCTGCGCGCGCAAACGGGCTTGATCACCTTCGATCCCGGCTACGCGAACAGCGGCTCCTGCAAGAGCGCGATCACGTTCATCGACGGCGAGGCCGGCATCCTGCGCTACCGCGGGTATCCGATCGAGACGCTGGCGGAGAAGAGCACCTTCCTGGAGACCGCGTGGCTCCTGATCCACGGCGAGTTGCCCAGCGCGCCCGAGCTAGAGTCGTTCCGCAACGAGATCACTCGCCACACGCTGCTGCACGAGAACTTCGCGCGCTTCTTCTCGGCGCTGCCGAAGGATGCGCACCCGATGCCGGTCTGCGCGGCGGCCGTGGCTGCGATGGCGACGTTCTACCAGGAGCCTGAGAGCGACGACACGATCCACAAGACCGTGATCCGCTTGCTGGCCAAGATGCCGACGATCGCGGCCTACTCGTACAAGCACTACATCGGCCAGCCGAACATCTACCCGCAGAACGACCTCGACTACTGCACGAACTTCCTGCGCATGATGTTCGCGACGCCGTGCGAGGAGTATCAGGTCGATCCGCTCGCCGCCAAGGCGCTCGACCTGCTCCTGATCCTGCACGCCGATCACGAGCAGAACTGCTCGACCAGCACCGTGCGCATGGTGGGCAGCTCGCAGGCCAACCTGTTCGCCTCGATCTCGTCGGGCATCAGCGCGCTGTGGGGCCCGCTGCACGGCGGCGCCAACCAGAAGGTGATCGAGATGCTGCACTGGATCGCCAACAACGACGGCAACGCCGATCGCTTCGTGACGCGCTCCAAGGACAAGAACGACACCACGCGCCTGATGGGCTTCGGGCACCGCGTCTACAAGAGCTACGACCCGCGCGCGACGATCCTCAAGAAGTACTGCGCCGACATCCTCGAGCGCGTGCCGGCCTCGCACCCCTCGAACAAGCTGTTCGAGATCGCGCGCAAGCTCGAAGAGATCGCGCTGTCGGACGAGTACTTCGTCAAGCGCAAGCTGTACCCCAACGTCGACTTCTACTCGGGAGTCATCTACCAGGCGATGGGCATCCCCACGAACATGTTCACGGTGATGTTCGCGCTCGGCCGCCTGCCCGGTTGGATCGCGCAGTGGCTCGAGATGCGCCGCGACCCGGACTTCAAGATCGGTCGTCCGCGCCAGGTCTACGTCGGCGCGAACATCCGCTGAGTTTCCGGCGCGCGCTGCGCGCTCCGCGCCCGTGGGCTCAACGCGTGCGCGGAGCGAGCGTGATCTCGATCTGGTGCTCGTCGACGCGCCGCACGTGATGGCGGCGCACGTCGCGGCACGTGAACTCGCCCACGCTGCGCCCGCTCGACAGCTCGAAGCGCGCGCCGTGCCAGGGGCAGCTCACGCAGCCGTCTTCGACCGCGCCCTCGGACAGCGGCCCGCCTGAGTGCGGGCACATGTCGTCCAGCGCGTGCACGTTCTCGCCGTCGCGGAACAGCGCCACGCTGACTCGACCGACCTCGTGCGCGGCGCCGTGGCCCTGCGGGAGTTGATCGATGCGGACGAGCGCACTGGGGGCGGCGGCTTCCATGGAGGGACCTCGATGGGTTCGAACTGGTTTGGGGCGCGCAGTACCGTAACGCGTGGCCTGCAGCGGAGGAATTCGAGCGTGACACGTCAGCACCTGATGCGCGCCGCACGGCGGGCCTCGATCGCACTCGCGGCGCTAGCTTCGTGCGTGTCGGCGCCGAGCCTCGACGAGACCAAACTGATCGACCTCAGTCACTCCGTCGACGCGAACGCGCCCACGCCGGAAGGCGTCGCGCCCTTCGAGTTGATCAAGACGCCGGCGCCGGCGGGCGAGCGCTGGTGGCTCTCGAGCCGGCTCGACAGCCCCGACCGCGCCGGCGCGTACTTCCAGGCGCCGCTGACCTTCGCCGAGGGACGCCGCGCGCTCGACGAGTTCGAGCCCGCGCGCTGGATCGGTCCGGTGCGCGTGATCGACGTGGCTCGCGCCGCGGACCGCGATCGAACCTACCTCGCGACGGTCGAGGATCTGCGCCTTCACGAGCGCCGCAACGGACGCATCCAACCGGGTGCGGCCGTGCTCGTGCGCACGGGCTGGGACGGCCGCTGGTCGACGCGCGAGCGCTACTTCGGGCTGGGGCAGGACCAGCGCGCGAACCATCCGGGCCTGGAGCCGACGCTGGCCCGCGAGCTCGCCGCGCGTCGCGTCGAGCTCGTGGGGATCGACGCGCCGGACGTCGACGGCGGACTCGGTGTGGAGCGCGCCGCCTCGCGCGTGCTCGCAGCGGCCGACATCGCGGTGCTCGGAAACCTCGCCGGGTTGGCGGCTCTGCCCGCGCGCGGCGCGACCTTGATCGCCGCGCCGCTCAAGCTGCGCGGCGGAGCGACCGCTCCGGCGCGCGTGTTTGCGATCCTGCCGTGAGTTGAACGGCTGGCGTTTTCTCCGTCAGCGCTCCGATCGCCAAGCCGCATCGAGATGGGGATGGCCTGGCCGCTGCAAGTCCCGCTTGCGTGACCAGACGGCGCTCGCGGCCGTCGCGCGGCGCGCCTGCTCTGGAGCGCTTGCCACCGTCGTTCGTGATGAGCATGCCTGCTCGAATCGACTCCATCGCGCCGGCATGGCGATCGCTCGGCTCCAGCGCGCCGTCTTCAAGTTCGCGACGCTCGAGCGAGCGGTGCTGCGCGACGCGGATCTGAGCCACGCCAACGTCGCGGGCCTGATCGGCCTCGAGACGTAGCACACGCGTCTCGGTCGACAGTCGCCGCGGAACGCTCCGCCTCTCGCGCGAGATCGCGTGCTGGCGAGGCTCCGACTCCGCGCCTCACTTGCGCGGCGGTTCGAAGTCGCCCGGCGCGAGCTTGGCGCGCAGCGAGCCCTTGGTGAGCCACAACTGAAGGTTCTGCTTGTCCGCGAAGCCCCACTTCCCGCCCTCCGCGAGCGGCGGATAGGTGCGCACGTTCTTGGGCGAGCGCAGTCCGTCGAGCGGGGCCCAGTTCCACAGCTCCACGAGCAAGGCCGTGCGCGGCGCCGACGCATCCGCGCTTTCCTCGGCCACGACTGCGAGCGACGGCAGGTGCGTCGCGCTGTCGACCGCGATCCAGGCGCGAACCTCCGAGCTGCTCTTGCCGCCGTCGGAGTGCGCGAGCGAGAAGTCGGGGCTGACGAGCGACAGCCAGCTCACGCTGCTCGCGCGCTGCGCCAGCGCGGCGGGCAACTCGAACGGCGGCGCGGCCAGGGTCTCGAGCTTGCGCAGCCGCAGCGTGCGCGCGTTGACCAGGTTCGCGAACGTGCGCGCCACCTGCAGGATCTGGTCGAGCTCGCGGCGGTCCTGCGCCATCTCGACGCCTTGCAGCCGCACCGAGTTGCCCTGCGCGTCGACGATCCAATCGCCGCGCGGTCCGCGCATGCGCCGGCGGCCGCTTTCGAGCGCCGAGTCGACGAAGTTCGGCGCGAGGAAGCGCAGCCGCGCGTTGCGGAAGGATTTCTCGCCCTCGCTGCCCTCAGCCCAGGCGCGCGCGTCGAAGCTGAGGTCGAAGGCCTCGACCCTCGGCGCATCGGCGGCGGCGCCGAGCGCTGCGCACAGCGCTTCCCAAGCGTTGCGAGCGGCGGGCGACGCGTCAGCGGGGAGCGCGCCCGGGACGAGCTCCGCGGGCGCGTCGGTGGCGACGACCGGCGCAGGCGGAGTCTGCGGCGCGGGGGCCGGGTCCTGGGCGGTCAGAACGGCTCCCGTCGCGGCAGTCGTGGCCAGCGCGGCGAGCCACCGCGCCGAGATGCGGCGCGCGAGGCGAACGGAGTGCATGCGCTGAAACCTAGCACGAGCTGCGCGCTCGCCTGCGTCACGAGTGCGTTGAGGCTCGCGCTGGAGTGCGCGGACGCCGGGATGGTGGAATGCGCGCGACCGTGAGCGCTCCCGTTCGCCTGCACGCCCTTGTCGGCCCGACCGCCAGCGGCAAATCCGCCGTCGCCCTCGAAGTCGCCGAACGTGCGGGCGCGGAGCTGATCTCGCTCGACTCGATGCTGGTCTATCGCGGGCTCGACATCGGCGTCGCCAAGCCGACGGCGGCCGAGCGCGCGCGCGTGCCGCACCACGCCCTCGACCTGGTCGAGCCCAGCGAAGCGTTCTCCGTCAGCGACTGGCTGCGCGAGGCTCGCCGCGCTCAAGGAGCGATCGAAGCCCGCGGACGTCGTGCGCTGTACGTCGGAGGAACGGCGTTCTACCTCAAGGCGCTCCTGCAAGGGCTGTTCGAGGGGCCGGCCGTCGAGCCGCGCGTGCGCGAGCGGCTCGAGCAACGCTACGCGAGCGAGGGACCGCTCGCCCTGCACGCGGAGCTCCAGCGCGTCGATCCGTCGCTCGCAGCTCGCATCCACGCCAACGATCGCAAGCGGGTGGTGCGCGCGCTCGAGGTGTTCGAGCAGACCGGCAAGCCGCTCAGCGAATGGCAGACGACCTGGGGCTGGCACGGCGCTGCGCCGAGCGCGGCGGGGGAGGTGCGTCTGGTCGGGCTGAGCACGCCCGTCGAACGCCTCGACGCGCGCATCGCCGCTCGGACGCGCGAGATGCTCGAGCGCGGATGGGTCGAGGAAGCGCGCGCCATCCGAGAGCGCAGCGGCTTCGGCCCGACCGCGGCGGCGGCGCTGGGCTACGCGCAGGTGCTCGAACTCGCCGACGGACTCACCGACCCGGAGAGCTGCGAGCGCGCCATCGTGCTCAAGACGCGGCAGTTCGCGCGCAAGCAACGCACGTGGCTGCGCAAGTTCGAAGGTCTCGAATGGGTCGAGACGCTGCGTCCGTCGGCCGAGGGGGCGAGCGCCGACGAAAAAGACCTCGCCGGCTTGGCCGACGAGGTCTTGGATCGTCTGGGTTGGGGCTGAAGCGCCGAGCGCCGCCGTGGATCGGCTCGAGGTCGCGCTCGAGCGTCTCCGCGGCGATCCGCGCGCCGCGAACTCAGGGGTTCTTGATGGTGAACTCGACGTCCGGCGGCTGCGGGCGGTACGGCGGGCGCGCCGGCTGCGGCATCATCGGGTTGCCGGGGTTGTCGTTCACGAAGTGACGGCGCAGCGTGAGCGTCGTCGCGTTGGCGTCCTGCTGCAGCCGGTTCAGGTACGAGCCGTCGCGGCTCTGGCGGTACCCGAAGAACTGGTGCGTCATGCGCGGCCCCACCGAGTTGAAGTGCCAGTGGTTGTTCTCGAACGCCGGCGTTGTGCAAGCCGACGTGAGGGCGATCAGGACCAAGGTTCCGAGCGTGAGACGCTTCATCGGGTGTGGGACGTTGGGTCGAGTGGTGGAGGCTCGCGCGCGACCCCGTCGGGGCAGCAGCGAAGGTCGTGGAGGGGGGCCACGTGCGCGCTTCGCTGCGGAGGCGGCGAAGCGGCGGGGCGGCAGTATGGACAGCGGCCGGTTGGAACGTCAAGGATGGCGCCCGTGAGGCGGCGCGCTCGATCCGGTCCGCTGCGCCCCGGGGCGCAGGTTCGCACAGGCGTCCTGCGCTCCAGCGCGCGGCCTATGTACCCGGTCAGCGGCGCCAGTTACCGCTCGCGATCGCGGGCAAGTCCGCCGGGCCGCGCTCAGGGAGCACGCGGGTGACGCACAGCTCGCGTCCTGCCCCGATCGGCGCCTTCGGACGGCGCGTGGCGCTCTACGGAGGCTCGTTCGACCCGGTGCACCTCGGCCACGCCCACGTCGCGCGGCTGGCCGCCGAGCACTTCGGCCTCGACCAGATCGTATTCGTGCCGGCCGCGCTCCCGCCGCACAAGCAGGGCTGGACCCTCGCGCCTGCGGGGGACCGGGTCGCCATGCTCGACCTGGCGCTGGCGAACGAGCCCCGCTGGAGCGTGTGGACCTGCGAGCTCGAGCGCTCCGGCCCGTCGTTCTCGATCGACACCGTGCGCAGCGCTCCGCAGGCGCTCGGCCTGCGCGCCGACGCGGAGCTGCACTGGGTGCTCGGCTGGGACAACCTGCGCGGCTTCGAACGCTGGCGCGACGCGCACGAGCTCGTCCGGCTGGCGCAGCCGATCGTGGTGTGGCGCGGCGCCGAGGACGAAGCGGCGCTCGCGACCGTGCGAACGGCGCTGGGCGCAGAGCTGGGCGCGCGACTCGAGCGAGGACTCGTGCGCGCGCCGCCGTCGCCCGTCTCGTCCACGAGCGTCCGCGAGCGCATCGCACGCGGCGAATGGCCGCGCGAGAGCCTCGAGCCCGCTGTGCTGGAATACATTCGCGCGCGCGGCATCTACATGCGCCCCGCCGCGCCATGAACACCTCGCTCTGGCCTTCGCTCGTGAACGTCGCCGCGCCTGCGGCGTGTGCGGCGCTGACCGCTTTGCTCGCCACGCGCTGGGCGAGTCGCGCGGGCTGGGTCGACGGCGGCAGCGGCGCGCACAAGCGTCCGGGAGAGCACTTCCCCATGACCGGCGGCCCGGCGCTGCTGGTCGGAGCGTTGTGCGTGTGGGCCTTGATGGCGTGGTGGGGCCGCGAACAGGCGTTGTTCGTGCCGGGCCGCGCGCTGGCGCTGCTGCTCGGAAGCGTCGTCGGTCACGAGGTGACGCTGTGGCCTTTTGGCGCGCTGCTCACCGCCTTCGCCGTCGGCGCGATCGACGACGGGTTGCGCGACGGACTGACTCCGGCGCTCAAGCTCGTCGGTCAGGCGGCGTGCGGCGTCGTGCTCGCGGCGCCGCTGCTGTTCGGCTCGAGCCTGCGCGCGGAAGAGATCGCCCTGGGCGTCGCGTTGGTCGCTGCAACGCTGGTGGTGCTCAACGTGGTCAACACGTTCGATCACGCCGACGGCGCCGCGCTCGCGATCGGAGTGCTCGGACTGGCTCACTCCGCGCCGCCGTTCGCGGCCGCGCTCGCGGCGCTCGCGCCGTTCAATCTGCGCCGCGACAGCGCTCGGCCGTGGGGACGCAAGGCGATCCTGGGAGACAGCGGAAGCCACGCGCTCGGCCTGCTGATCCTCGTGACGCCCGCGGCCTGGCCGGCCCTCGTGCTCCCCGCGCTCGATCTCGCTCGCGTGTGCCTCGGGCGCGCGCGCGCGGGCTGGCCCCTGTGGCGCGGCGATCGAAGTCACCTGGCGCATCGACTCGCGCGCTCCGGCCGCTCGAGCCGCTGGATCGCGGCCGCGCTGGCGCTGCTCGCCGCACCCGCGGCGCTCTTGCCGCTCGCGCATCCGCTGTGGGGAGCGCTCGCGGGCGCTGTGCTGACCGCAGCCGGGATGGCGCTCGCGCTGCGCGCCGCGCCGCCGGAGCTGGATCCGCCGCAGATCGCGCTCGATGTGCGCGGCGAAATGGCCCGCGAGGGCGCGGACGCCACGGCGGTCGCTCGCAGCGGCGTGCGCTGAGCGCTCGAGCGGAGTTCCTGCGCGCTGTGCGCGGAGTTCCGGGCCCATCGGCGGTGAACACGCGCCGCTGCGAGATCCGCAGATGGCGCATCAGAGCCGACACGCGCCCTTGCCGCGCGGGGCTTCGCTCCCGATAATCCCGCCCCCTTTCGATCCGCTCGACGCGGCGGTGAGCAGCCCACGGCGCGCTCGGCTCCGGCGTCCGACGATGCGGTCGATCCATCGGGGGCCGCGGCGCGCTGCGCAGCGGCGCTCGGACTGCCCCTCGGCGCGCGCGCCGCCCGTGTCCCCGTGACCTATCCGCTGACCGCCCTCATCTCCGACCTGCACAGCAACTGGCCCGCGCTGCAGGTCGCCCTGGCCGACGCGCGCGAGCGCGGGGCGCGGCGCGTCGTGTGCCTGGGGGACGTGATCGGCTACGGCGCGCGACCGGTGGAGTGCCTCGACGCCGTCATGGAGTTGTGCAGCGAACGCGCGGGCGCGGCCGGCTTCGAGCCCGGCGTGTGCCTGCAGGGCAACCACGAGTACGCGCTGCTGAACTCCGGGGAGGACTTCAATCCCAACGCGCGCAAGGCGATCGACTGGACGCGCGACGAGCTCAACGGCGCCGGCGACCGCGCGCGCGCCCACGCGTACTGGGACTTCCTCGCGGAGCTCGAGCCGCTGCGCGTCGACGACGGCGCGATGTACGCGCACGGCAGTCCGCGCGACCCGGTGCGCGAGTACCTGCTCCCGCGCGACGCGCGCGACGCGAACAAGATGGCGGCGAACTTCGCCAGCATGCGCGATCTCGATCCCGACGCGCTCGCGCCGGTGTGCTTCGTGGGGCACAGCCACGTGCCCGGGATCTTCTACGAGGACGGCCGCTTCTACCGCCCCAAGAACACCGAGGGGCCCTACGACCTGGGCGCCTCGGCCGCCTGTCGCGCGATCGTGAACGTCGGCTCCGTGGGCCAGCCGCGCGACGGCGACCCGCGGTTGTCGTACGCGCTCTACGACGGGCGACACCTGAGCTTCGTGCGCGCGAGCTACGACGTCGCCGCAGCGCAGGAGCACATCCGCTCGACCGCGCAGTTGCCCGCCTATCTGGCCGACCGCCTCGCCGCCGGGCAGTAGCCCGCGCGCCGCGACGAACCCCCGCTGATCGCATTGGAAAAGAGACTCCTGCTCGCCATCACCCTGTCGGTGCTGGTGCTGGTGCTGTGGAACTGGCTGGGCCCCAAGCCGCCGCCCCCTCCTCCGCGCGCGCCCGCGGGCACGGAGCAGCTCGCTCCGGCGGCGAACGACGCTGCGGCGACGCCGTCCGCCCCGCTGACTCCGCCGATCTCCGAGCTCGTCGTCGAAGACGCCGAGCGCACGCTCGAGATCGACATCGGCAAGCCCGGTGAGCACGGCGCCTACCGCGCGCAGTTCTCCAACCGCGGCGGGCGACTGGTCGAGCTGAAGGTCAAGAGCTACGTCGACCGCGTCGGGCTCGACGAAGCCGAACGCGACGACCCCGAGCACTGGACGAGCCTGGTGCGCGCCACCAAGAGCTCCGGGCGCATCAGCGGATCGCTGCTCCTGCGCAGCGACGTTTCGAGTCGCGACCTCGAGCGCGAGCCGCTCGATCAGGCGCTGTGGAAGATGCGCCCGTACCCGAACGAGTCGGCGCCGATCGGCGTCGAGTTCGAACTCGCGCAGGGCGCCGGGCTGCGGCTGGTCAAGCGCGCGCTGTTCGAGCCCGGCAGCTATCGCATGCGCGTCGAGCTCGAGCTCCACAACGACGCGCTCGGCGCGGAGCGGGCTCTCGGATTCCTGTTCAGCCCGGCGGAAGTCATGCCGCTGGAGTCGGGCGACACGTTCTACGTGGAGCCGCAAGCGGTCGCGGCCGGCCGCACCGCCGAAGGCGCGCGCCATCGCGACAGCACGGCGCCGAAGCTCGTGGCGCAGCAGCGCGACGACAAGGCCACCGTCTTCGCGGGTCCGCTCGAGATCCCGACCGAAGAAGTCAGCTTCGCCGGAGTGCACAACAAGTACTTCGCGATGCTCATGCGCGGCGCCGACGCCGACGCCACCGCCGCGATCAAGAGCGCGCGCTGGCGGCGCATGGCCGACGACGAACTCGTGGCCAAGGATCCTTCGCTCGCCGGCGCGAACTGGCGCTACATGGCCTGCGATCTCGTGCTCGAGCTGCGCGCGCCCGCGCAGGGCTCGAGCCGCAAGTACTCGTTCTTCGTCTACGCCGGCCCCAAGCAGCCCGATCTGCTCGTCGCCGACCACGCCGACCACCAGGCGCTGCTCGAGTACGACCGCGCGGGCACGTGCTGCGTGCCGGTCCCGTTCGTCACCACGATCGCCAACACGCTCACCTGGCTGCTCGTGATGCTGCACAAGCTCACGTCCAACTGGGGCGTCGCGATCATCCTGATGACGTTGATGGTCCGCGCGGCGCTGTTCCCGGTGAACCGCAAGTCGCAGACGGCCATGGCGCGCTTCCAAAAGCGCATGAAGCGCCTCCAGCCGCAGATCGACGAGATCAAGAAGAAGTTCGAGGGCGACGCGGCCAAGCAGCGCGAGGCGCAACAGAAGCTGATGGCGCAGCACGGCATGATCCCGCCGCTCGGCGGCTGTCTGCCGATGTTCGTGCAGATCCCGATCTTCTTCGGACTGTTCTCGGCGCTGCGCACCGCCTTCGAACTGCGCCAGCAGCCGTTCATCCTGTGGATGACCGACCTGTCGAAGCCCGACCGGCTGCTCGAGCTCAACTGGAACACGCACCTGCCGTTCCTGGGCACGATCGAACACCTGAACCTGCTGCCGATCCTGATGGTCGTCCTGTGGGTCTGGCAGCAGGCGCTGATGCCCAAGCCGACCGACGAGCAGCAGGCTCAGATGCAGAAGATGATGATGTTCATGCCCGTGGTGATGGGCTTCGCGCTCTACAACTACGCGGCGGGACTGTCGCTCTACATGATCACGCAGTCGGGGCTCGGCATCCTCGAGAACACCGTGATCAAGAAGATCTGGCCCGTCGACGACAGCGAGCCGCCCGCCGGCGAGAAGAAGGACGGCTTCTTCCAGCGCATGCTGCAGCGCGCGCAGGAGATGCAGAAGATGCAGGAAGGCCGCGATCGGCGTCGGGGCGACGGCAAGAAGGGCGATGACGGCAAGAAGGGCAAGGACGGCGGCAAGCGCCGCTGAGCGCTGAGCGCTGAGCGCGGCGCACTGCGCGAGAAGCGTGACGTGAAGCCCGCGAGTTCGATCGATCGCGCGCGCGCCGCGCAGACCATCGCCGCGATCGCCTCACCTCCGGGTGGAGCGCGGCGCGGCATCGTGCGGCTGAGCGGACCGGGCGCGCGTGAAATCGTCGAGGCCTGTGCGCGCTTCGAGGCCGTCGACGCGCTCTCGACGCGCGGTGTGTGGCCTGCGCGCTTCCACGACGGGCGCGGCGAGCAGCCCGTGCTCGTGTTCTGGATGCCCGCGCCGCGCTCGTACACGCGCGAGGACGTGGTCGAACTCCACGGCTGGGGCGCCGCGCCTCTGATCGAGGCCGTGCTGCGGCGCGTGCTCGAACTCGGCGCGCGGCCGGCGGCGCCGGGCGAGTTCACGCGGCGCGCCTTCGAGAACGGTCAGCTCGACCTCACGCGCGCCGAGGGCGTGCTCGAACTGGTGCGCGCGAGCAACGAGCGCGAACGACGTGCGGCGAGCGCGCTGCTCTCCGGCGGACTCGCGCGTCGCGTCGAAGCCCTGCGCGATCGATTGGTCGACCTGCGCGTGCTGTGCGAGGCGAGCCTGGACTTCGACGAGGCCGACACGGGGCACGTGCCGACCGAGCAGCTCGACGCGCTCGCGAGCGAAGCCCTGAGCGCGCTCGAGTCCGCCATGGGCTTCGAGCGCCGCCGCGCACCGCCGAGCGGACGCGCGCGCATCGTGCTCGCGGGCGCGCCGAACGCGGGCAAGAGCACGCTGTTCAACCGGCTGTGCGGCGCGCAGGCGCTCGTCAGCGAACTCCCTGGCGCGACGCGCGATGCTCTTCGGGCCACCTGGCGCGCGCGCGAGGGCGACCGCGCGCTCGAGTTCGAACTGGTCGACACTGCGGGGCTGATCGAGTCGCGCGTCGGCGAATCGATCGATGACGATCCCGACCAGCAGGCTCAAGTCGCGAGTCGCGAAGCTCTCGCGTCCGCAGATCTCGTGCTGGCGCTCGCGAGCGCTTCGCACGCACAAGCGTCCGACGCCGATGAGTTGGCGCGACGACACGCGGCGGGGGAGTTCGGCGCAGCGCCGCTCGTGCTCGCGTGGAGTCAGGTCGACCGCCCCGACGCTCTCGGCGCGCCGCCGGCGCGACTCCTCGAACGTCTCGGCGCCCCGCCGTGGGTCGCGCTCAGCTCGGTGAGCGGCGAGGGCCTCGAGCGACTGGCGCAGGTCTGCGCTGCGCGACTCGCGCCCGACGACGGCGACCTCGCGGAGGACGGGCTCGAGCGCGAAGTGAGCGAACGCCACCTGCTGGCGCTCGGGGAGTCCCACGCGGCGCTGCGCGAGGCGCGCGAGGCGCTGCTCGCCGGGGCCCCGCTGGACCAGGTCGCGCAGACCGTCCGCGTGGCGCTCGACGCGCTCGACGCCATCCTGGGCCGCACCAGCCCCGAGGACGTGCTCGAACGGCTCTTCGCGCGCTTTTGCATCGGCAAATGAGCGCCCCGCGCGGGCGCTGGATATCGCGGCGCCCGCGAGGTTGACACACAAGATGTTGTGTGTTTTCGTGGATCTTCGGCGACGGGTTGGACCGGACGCCCAGCCCTCGTCCCGCGACCCTCTCCGCCGCCATGAAGTGTCCCCGCTGCAAACAGGACAACGACCGCGTCGTGGACTCGCGCGCGGCGGCCGACGGCGGCGCGATCCGCCGCCGGCGGGAGTGCCTGGAGTGCTTCCTGCGCTACACGACCTACGAGCGCGTCGAGGACACGCCGCTGCGCGTGATCAAGAAGAGCGGTGAGCGCGTGCGCTTCGAGCGCGAGCGCGTTCTGGCCGGGATGATGCGCGCCTGCGAGAAGCTGCCGGTCTCGACCGAGGACCTCGAGCGCGCCGCCGCGCGGGTCGAAGCGCGTTGCCAGGAGGAGCACGACCGCGAGGTGCCGAGCTCGGTGATCGGCGCGCTGGTGATGGAGGAGCTCAAGGCCCTCAACCACGTCGCCTACGTGCGCTTCGCCAGCGTGTACCGCGAGTTCAAGGACATCTCGCAGTTCCTCGACGAGCTGCACCCGATCCTCGAGACCCAGCGCCGCGGCGCGTCCGACCCGAGCGCGAAGCATGGCGCCTAGTCGGGTTCGCAAGCGCGACGGGCGCGAGGCGCCGTTCGACGTGCGCAAGATCGAAGCGGCCGTGGCCAAGGCGCTGGCGGCGGTCGGCGAGCAGGACGCGGGCTTCGCGCGCGAACTCGCGAGCGTCGTCGAGCTCACGCTCGAGAACCGCTATCCCTCGGCGCCCGGCGTGGGCGCGGCGCAAGCGGCGCCCGACATCGAGGAGATCCAAGACCTCGTCGAGCAGGCGTTGATCGAGCTCGGGCGCGCCAACGTCGCCAAGGCGTACATCCTCTACCGCGATCGCCGCGCGCGCGCGAGAGAGGCGTTGGCGGTCCACACCTCGAGCTCGCCGGGCGGCGCGTCCGCTCGCCAGCGCATCGAAGTGCAGACGCCCGAGCGCACGCTGGCCTGGAGCAAGGGCCGCATCACCGCCGCGCTGATCAACGAGGCGCAACTCCCGCGCGAGACGGCCGAGCGCGTGGCCGCGGCCGTCGAAGAGCGCGTGTTCTCCGCGGGACTCAAGCGCATCTCGACCGCGCTCGTGCGCGAGCTGGTCGACAACGAGCTCGTCACGCTCGGACTGGCGGCCGCGCTGCGACGCCAGGTTGCGTATGGACTGCCGGCCTATGACCTGCGCGCGCTGCTGAGCGAGCCGCTCGCGCCGCTCGATCCGGCGCGTCCGGTGTCGGGTGAAGCGTTGGCCGAGCGCCGCGCGGATGCGCGCTTGTCGGCGGAAGTGCTGCGGCGTTTCGCGCCCGACGAAGTGCTCTCGGCCGACGGCGCCGCCGCGCATTTGGGCGGCGATCTGCACGTGAGCGGACTCCACGCTCCGCACCTGCCGCTGACGCTCGGCGTTCCGTTGGACCTGATCGCCGCGGCGCCGCCGAGCGCGGGTGGCGCGTTCGACGCGCTGGGTGAGCTGGTCGAGTTCGCGCAGCTCAGCGCCGCGGGTCTGGTGCTCGAGCAGAGCGCTCCGTGGCTCTCCGCGCTCGCAGCGGGCCCGCGCCACGCGCTTCCGGCCGCCGCAGCGAGCGGCGGCACGAGTTCATCGTCCGGCTGGTCCGCACTCGGCGCGTGGCTGCGCGCGCTCGCGGCCGCGTCGAGCGCAGCCGGACGACGCATCGACCTCGCGCTGGGCGATCTCGGTGCGCGCGGTCCCGCGCTGCTCGAACGCCTGATCGAGGAGCTGATCGACCCCGCGTTGGGTCCCTGCGGCGCACGCCTGTTCCTCGCGCGCGAGGACCTGCACGCGCTGGTCGAGCACGCGCGCCGCGAGGAGGCCTTCGCGGGCCGACTCGAGCGGGCCTTCGCGCTCGGTCGCATCACTCCGACGTGGGGCGACGACGCGCTCAGTTGCGTCGGTCCAGGACTGTTCCGCGGCCGCGGCGAACGCGGTGCGATCGCATGCGGCGGCGCGGTGGCGATCAACCTCCCGCGGCTGGCGTTGCGCGCCGGACCGTGGCGCGAGGACCGCGCGCTCGAGCTGCTCAGCGCGGCCGTTCACTCCGCGGTGCGCGTGCTCGACGAACTCGCGCAGTTCCGCCAGCGCATCACCGGCGCGCGCCAAGGCGCGTTGCGCGCTCGCGCGCACTTCGCTCTCGTCCCGGTGGGGCTGCGCGAGATGCTGGCCTACCTGGGCGACGGCGAGCTCCGTCCCGACCAGGGCGCGCGCGTGTTGGGTCTGATCGCCGACGCCGCGCGGCGCTACGCGCAACCGCTGCGACTGCCGGTCGACGTCGACCCGCACTTCGGCGAGCGCGCGTGCGTGCGCTTCGCACGACTGGACGCCGAACTCCCGCAGCACGCGCAGCGCCTGCTGTTCGGCGACGGCGTCGGCGCCGGCGTCGATCCCGCCGCGCCGTACACCGAGGGTTGGCGCCTGACTCCCGCGCCCGGGCGCGCTCCGTGGGAGGCCGAGGCCATCGCGCTCTCGACGCTCGGCGCCGGCTCGCTCCACCCTCTGCCGCTGGACACCACGCGGCGTTCGAGCGTCGCGGCCGCCGAGGCCTGGGCGCGCTTCGATCGCCTGCTGACGCGCCGCGACGACGACCTCGACGACGCGCGCAGCGCCGCGGGCGAGTCGGGCGCGGGGCTGTTCAGCGCGCTGCCGCAACTCGATCCCTCTCAGCGCGCGGACCTATCCGCCGGGCGCCGTCCGCAACGCACCACCCGCGGGGCCTAGTGGCGCCGCTCGCCCTTCCTTCGAGACATGCGACTCCAACGCCTGGAACTGTTCGGATTCAAGTCCTTCGCTGATCGCACGGTGCTGTCCTTCGAGCCGTCGTTCACCGGCATCGTCGGGCCCAACGGCTGCGGCAAGTCGAACGTGGTCGACTCGGTGCGCTGGGTGCTGGGCGAGACGCGGCCGACGTCGATGCGCGGCGGCGAGATGAGCGACGTGATCTTCAAGGGCTCGGTCTCGCGGCCGCCCATGAACGTCGCCGAGGTCACGATGGTGCTCGACAACTCCGGCGGCGCGATCGCCGGGCAGGGCGCCGAGGTCGCGATCACGCGCCGCGTGTTCCGCACGGGCGAGGGCGAGTACCTGATCAACGGCGAGCGCGTGCGCCTCAAGGACGTGCGCGACATGCTGTTCGACACCGGCCTTGGCAGTCGCGGATACGCGGTGCTCGAGCAGGGCAAGATCGACGCGGTGCTCTCGGCCAACCCGCTCGACCGGCGCGCGATCTTCGAGGAAGCCGCCGGCGTCAGCCGCTACAAGATGCGGCGCAAGGAGACCGAGCAGAAGCTCAAGCGCGTCGAAGCGGACCTGCTGCGCGTCGACGACGTGCTCAAGGAACTGGCGACGCGCGTGCGCTCGCTCAAGATCCAGGCCGGCAAGGCCGAGCGCTTCGTCGAGGCGCGCGAAGCCTGGCGCGGCGGGCGCGCGCGCTTCCTCAAGCACAAGTTGTTCGAACAGCGGCGCGCGCTCGGCGCGGTGCAGATCGCGATCGAACAGCTCGAGTCGCGCGCGGACGAGCTGCGGCGCCTGCGCACCGACGAAGAGGGCGACGCTGCGGCGCGCGAGCGCGAGCAGGTGGCGCTGAGCGGCGAGGTCGACCGCCTCGCGAGCGAAGTGGCGCGTCTGGCGGGCGAAGTGCGCGCCTGCGACGAGCGCCACGCGCAGTTGCTCGCGCGCATCAAGACCCTCAAGGCCGCGGGCGCCGACGAAGGCGCGCGGGCGCTGGAACTCTCGAGCGCGCTCGAGATGCGCGAAGCGGAACTCGAGTCGAGCCGGCAGTCCGCGAGCGCTGCGCAAGAAGCGACCACGCAAGCCAAGCAGAGCGCGGCGACGCTGCAGCAGGCGCTGTCCGAGGAGCGCGGCAAGCAGCGCGAGCTGCGTTCGCGCAGCGAGCAGCAGAACCGCGTCGTGCTGGGGCTCCTGCACGAACGCACGTCGTCGCAGAACCAGCTCAAGCACCTGGAGTCCTCGCGACCGGCGCTGCTCGAGCGCACCTCGCGCCACCAGAGCCGGCTCGACGAAGCGCGTGCGCACGTCGACGGCCTGCGCGGCGAGCTGGCGGAAGCGCAGTCGCGCGGCGCGCAGTGCCAGAGCGAGCACGGCGAGGCGGAGCAGCGCGTGCGCGAGACCGCCGACGCGTGGAGCGCGCTCGAACGCGAGGAACAGACGCTCCGCTCCGACAAGTCCAAGCGCGAGATCGAGCGCGCGCGACTGGTGGCGCGCATCGACGGTCTGCGCGATCTCGAGCACGAGCGCGCCAGCTACGAGGCCGGCGCCCGCAACCTGCTCGACAGCGTGAAGAAGGGCCAGGGACCCTGCGCGCCGGAAGACCTGCGCGGCGTCGTGGCCGACCACCTGCGCGTCTCGACCGAGCACGCGCGCGCGCTCGACGCGGCCCTCGGGCCGGCGGCGCTGGGCCTGGTCGCGCGCAACGCGGACCTCGCGGCGCGCATGGTGGCGTGGCTGGGCGAGAAGCGCTCCGGCGTCGTTCGCGCGTACACGCCGCTCGGCCTGTCGAGCAAGTCGCGCACGCTCGAGCTGAGCGCCGAGCTGGGCGACGCCCGGCGCCTGATCGATCTGCTCGAGGTGAGCGCCGACTTCGCGCCGCTCGCGCAGTGGCTGATCGGCGACGTGCTGCTCGTGGAGAACCTCGAGCGCGCCGTCGCGCTGATCGCCGAGCATCCGCAGTGGCGCTTCGTGACGCCGTCGGGCGACTTGGTCAGCGCGGCGGGCGTGCTCGGCGGTCACCGCGAGATGACGCAGGGCGCCGTGGGCCGTCGCGCCTTCGCCGCGGAGCTCGAACGCGAGCGCGAGACGATCGACGCGCAGCTCGCGCAGGATTCGCTCGCGCTCGAGCGACTGACCGCGGAGCGCAAGCGCTTGTCGCAGGTGCGCGGCGAAGTTCAGTCGACGCTGGAGCGCGCGCGTCTGGCGTTGTCGGAGGCGCGCGCGAAGGAACAGACCGCGCGAGCCCGTCTGGCGGACACCGAGCGCTCGCTGGTCGTGCTCGAACGCGAGCGCGAGACCCTGGCGCGCGAGGAAGCGCGCATGGAGGGCGAGCTGCGCGGCGCGAACGAGCGGCTGGGCCACAGCTCGGCGGCCTTCGAGCGCGAGAACGCTCAGCTCCAGGAGTTCGAACGCCAGCGCCAGGCGCTCGAGTCGCGCGTGGACGAGCTGCAGCGTCAGGACAGTCGCGCGCAGATCGAGCTCACGCGCGCCAGCTCCGAGTTCAACGCCGCGACCCAGCGCGTGCGCGACCTCGAGCGCCACTGCGAGAGCGCGCGGCTCGAGCTCGAGCGCGCGCGACGCCTGGCGGGTGAGCACGCGCAGAACGCCGAGGCGGCTTCGCACGAGGCGCGCGAAGTGCGCGAGCGAGGCGACGCGCTGCTGGTCGAGCGCGCGCAGGCCGAGCAACGCCATGACGAGTTGCGCACCGCGGAGCGCGCCGGTCGCGAGGCCGTGCAGGTCTTCCGCCAACGCGTCGACGCCGTCACGCGCGAGATCGAGTCGCTCACCAGTCAGCTCTCGGCGCAGCGGCTGGACGCGCAGCGCATCGAGATGACCTGCGCGGAACTGGCCGTGCGCGCGCAGGAGGACCTGCAGCTCAGCGAGGAGCAGTTGCTCGAGGACTTCGAGCCCGAGAACGAGCTGAGCCTGCTCGGGGCCCTCGACGCTCTCGAGCAGGAGGTCACGGAGTTCAAGCGCCGGCTCGACGCCATCGGTCCGGTCAACACCGAGGCCGTGGCCGAGCTGGCCGAGGCCTCGCAGCGCTACGAGTTCCTCTCGGGCCAGCGCAAGGACCTCGACGAGTCGCGCAAGGCGCTCGGCGACGCGCTGGCGCACCTGAACCAGGAGAGCATGCGCCTGTTCCTCGACACCTTCGCGCAGGTGCGGGAGCACTTCCAAACGCTCTTCCGCCAGCTCTTCGGCGGCGGCAAGGCCGACCTCGAGCTCCAGGAAGGCGTCGATCCGCTCGAAGCGGGCATCGACATCGTCGCGCGTCCTCCGGGCCGCGAGATGCTGCCGATCAGCATGCTCTCGGGCGGTCAGCGCACGATGACCGCGCTGGCGCTGCTGTTCGCGGTGTTCCGCTCGCGCCCCAGCCCGTTCTGCGTGCTGGACGAAGTCGACGCCGCGCTCGACGACGCCAACGTCGGCCGCTTCCTCGCCATGGTCGAGGGCTTCCGGCGCGACACGCAGTTCGTCGTCGTCACGCACAACAAGGGCACCATGGCGGCCTGCAACCGCCTGTACGGCATCACCATGGAGACCAAGGGCGTCTCGACGTGGGTCGCCGTTCAGTTCGAGGACGTCGATCGCTTCGTCCCGGACGCCGCGGGCAACGCGCAGGCCGCCGCGCAGGCGCGCGACGCTGCGGAGCACGAGGACGCGGACGACGGCGCCGCTGGAGAGCGCACGGTCGAGCGGATCGTCGAGCTCGTGCCGCAGCCTCCGCCCGAGTCGCAGGTCGAGGTGACGCCAGCTTCATGAAGCGCGCGGCTCGGAACGGCAGGGGCGTCGGTCGATAAGATCAGCGCTCGATGGACTCGCGGCGCGCCAGCTCGGATGGAATTGCAGGAGCACGGACGCTCCTCGCAGCTCTCGTCCTGATCGGTGGCGCCGCTGCGCAGGATGCTCCGCCGCCTGCGCCGGCTGCTCCGGACGCGGTGACCGAGCAAGGCGCCGGTTCTCAGGCTCCGAGTCCCGAGGCGCCGGCTCGAGAAGGTGACGCGCCGCCGGCGGAGGCTGAAGGCGCGCAGGCGGACTCTCAACAAGTCGACGCGAAGGCGCCCGCGACCACGGACGCAGCGCAGGCGCCGGTCGCCGACCCTGCGGCGCAGGCGCCGGCGGGGGACAAGCCTGCTGACACTCCGCCTGCGACTCAGAACGCCACGCCGCAGCCGGGCGCCCCGCTGCCGAGCAGCGTGAGTGCGGCGACTCCGATTCCTGCCTACACACCCGGCTATCGCAGCGTGAGCGAAGCGACGCTGTGGTGCGACGCACTGGAGTTCGCAGCGCCCGAGCGCGTGCGACGCTTCGATCTGGCCACCACGCGCGATGGGCGTCCGACGCCGGCGGTCGAGATCGCGGCGAGCGGCGCGACGCCGGCCGCTGAGCGCAGCACGCTGCTCGTGATCGGCGCGCTCGACGGACGCTCGCTCGCGGGCGCCGAAGCCGCTCTCGCCATCGCTCGCGAACTGGCCGCGGGCGCAGCGGACCTGCGCGCGGACGTGAGCGTGATCGTCGTCCCGTTCGCGAACGTCGAGGCGCTCGACGTGTGCCGACGCGACGGCCGCAGCGACGGGCGCACGCTGCGTCCCGTCGACGACGACCGCGACGGCGCGCTCGACGAAGACGGCCCCGACGACGTGGACGACGACGGGTTGATCCTCGAGATGCTCGTCGAGTCGCCCGACGGCGCCTGGGCCTTCGCCGAGGACCCGCGCTGGGTCGTGCCGGCGCAGCCGGGGTCCGGTCGGCGCTTCCTGCGCGTGCGCGAAGGCCGCGACGACGACGGCGACGGGCTCTACAACGAGGACGGGCCGGGCGGAGTCGACCTCGACCGCAACTTCCCCGTGGGCCGCAGCGGCCCCTGGCTCGACGCCAGCGTCGGCGCGCTGCCCCTCAGTGAACCGGTCGCGCGTGCGCTGGCGGAGTTGACGCGCTCGCGACGCGTGTTCGCGACGCTGCTGCTGCAAGGCGCGCACGGCGGCGTTGCGATTCCCGGCGGCGTGCCTTCGATCGAAGCGTGGAGCGCCGCGGATCGTTCGCTGCACGAGCACCTCGCCTCGCGCTTCGCCGAACTCACCGCGCGCGAGATCGCGACGCCGCGCACGCTGCGCTCCGTGCGAGGCGGCGATGCTCCGGGCGCGGCGCTCGACTGGTTCGCGGTCTCGTGCGGCGCGTTGGCGCTCGAACTCGCTCCGTGGGGACCGTGCGTGGAGCTCTCGCCGAGCTCGCCGACGACTCCCGCGCGCTTCGAGCTGCGCGATGCGGGCGGCGACGAGCGCTGGCGCGCGCAGACCGATCGCGAGTGGGCGCGCTGGCTCGACGAACAGCGCGACGGCCTGGGCTACGTGGCGTGGCGGCCCGTCGATCTGCGCGATGGCCGCGCGGTCTGGGTCGGAGGCTTCGAGCCCTGGACCGTCGAGACGCCGCCCGAGACCAGCGTCGCGCGCGCGCTCGAGGGCTTGCCGCGCTTCGTGCGCGAGCTGTGCGACGGCGCGCCGAGCCTCGAGTTCGCCAGCGCGCAGTTGACGCGCAGCGCCGGTGTGGTGCGAGTGCGCGCGAGCTTGCGCAACCTCGGGCGCCTGCCGACGAGCTTGCGAGCGACGGCCGCTTCGAGCGCGCTCGAGCCGCTGCGCATCGAACTCGCGCTCGGCGCCGACCAGCGCCTGCTGGCCGGGCCCGCCAGCGTGCGCCTCGATCCGCTCGCGCCGGGCGAGCTCTCGCGCGAGGTCGAGTGGCTGGTGCTCGCGCCCGCGCCGACCGTGCTGGGCGTGCGAGCGCGCGGCGGATGGTGCGCGCCGATCGAGCGCGAGGTCCGCGAGTGAGCGCGCCGACTTCGAGGTTGGCGTGGTCGCTGGCGGCGCTGCTCCTGTCGAGCGCGACCGCGCTGGCGCAGGACGGACGGCGGCTCACTGCGCCCGCCGACGTGCGCACGCAGCTCGATCTGCAGCACTTCTACCTCCCGCGCGACTTGCAGGTGACGCTCAGCGCGCTCGACACCGCCTACCCCGAGTTCCTGCGTCTCGAGTCGCTCGGCCGGAGTTCGTCGGGCGCCGAGTTGTGGGTGATGACCGTCGCGCGCAAGGAAGGGATCGAGCTCGCGCGGCGCCCCGGCGTGCTGATGGTCGCGGGGCTGGGCGTCGAGGACCTGGCCTCGACCGAGCTCGCGCTGCACACCATCTGCGAGCTGGTGCAGAATCACGCGCGCGACGAGGCGGTGCAGCTCCTGCTCGAGCGCGCGGTCGTGTACGTCGTGCCGTGCGCCAACCCCGATCTGCGCGAGCGCGTGCTCGGCGCCATCGAGCGCGGCGAGTCGGGCGCAGCGCAGGCCGAGGAGAGCGTGCTGCTCGACCGCAACTTCCCGCAGCGCTGGGATCCGCTGACGCTCGAGCGCTGCGGCCCGTATCCGCTCGCGCGCCCCGAGTCGCGCGCGCTGGCGGAGTTCGTGCTGGGCCATCCCAACCTCGCCGTCGTGCAGCGCTACAGCGCCTCGCAGCCGCGCAGCGGCGTAGAGCTCGGCTGGCCGGCCTCCGACGTGCGCGTGCTCCGCCGCGTGGCCGCAGAGGGGTTGCTCGAGAGCGTCGAGACCGCCGCGGCGCGCGAAGGTTCGCTGCTCTCGTTCGCCTACGAGCAAGCGGGCGCGTTCGCATTCGCCGTTCCGGCGCTGGCGCGCGCGTCGGGCGAAGGTCTGCTCCCGCGCGTGGACGAGATCCTTCCGCTGGCGCGCAACGCGAGCGCGGCGAGTCTGCGCTTGATGGCGGCGCTGCCGCGACTCGAACTGGTGGCCGAGGCGCCGAGCGCGTTGGATCCGTCGACCTGGCAGGTCGAGCTGGAGCTGCGCAACGTCGGTCGACTGCCCACCGCCAGCGAACTCTCGGAGCAACGCTTCGCCTGCGCCGCCCCGACGCTCGAAGTGCGCGGCGCGGAGCTGGTCGGCGCCGCGCTCCTGCGCGCGAGCGATTCGGCCGCGTTGGTGACGCCGTTGCGCGGCGGCGTCGCGAGTCTGCCGCAGGTCGGCGGCGGAGAGACGCTGCGCGTGCGCGCCTTCCTGAGCGCCACGCCCGGCGCGCAAGTGGTGTTCACCGTGCGCGCGCCGCGTGCGGGCGAGGCGAGCGTCGAAGCGCAGTTGCCCTGAGTCCGAAGGCGCGCGGCGTCGCGCACGCGACTGGGGCGGCGCTGGCGCGCTCACTTCCCGACGACGCGCCGTTCCACGTTGGGCAGGCCGCCCAGCACGATCGCGCCGATCACACCGAGGCTGTTCGCCGAGCACTTGTCGAGCGTGTCCTCGGCGCTGTGCCACCACGAGTTGCCCGGGCCGTAGCGGAAGTCGATCAGGTCGACGCTGGGGACGCCGATTTCGAGGAACGAGACGTGATCGTCGGCGATCGGCTCGCGCCGCCCGTCGACGTGCTTGCCCAGGCCCGCGGCGCGCGCGGGCGCGGCGAAGCACTCGTAGAGCCAGGCGTCGGAGTACTGATCGCGCTCGATGCGCAGATCCTTGTCGCCGACCAGGTCGAGCAGCACGAAGGCCTTGGTGCGCGCGACCAGTCCGCTCACGCGGATCTGCTCGGCGTGGTGGCGCGAGCCGTAGCGATTGTCGGGATCCTGCCAGTGCGCGCGGATGGCCTCTTCGCCGTCGATGAACAGCAGGCGGTACGCGACGCGCTGCGGCCCTTGGGCGTGGAGCACGCGCGCGAGTTCGAGCAGCACCGCGGTGCTCGAGCCTCCGTCGTTCGCGCCGACGAAGCGGAACTGCTCGAAGCGCTTGGTGTCGAAGTGCGAGCCGAGGATCACGAGCGGCGCCTTGTCCGCGTCCGGGCCCTTGGCGGGCAGGTCGACGTAGAGGTTGCACATCGGCAGGTCGCCGATCGGAGTCGCGCGGGCGATGAAGGACTCGCGCACCGGGGCGAGGCCGATCGCGCGCAGCTCCTTCTCGAGGTAGTCGACGGTCGCCGCCGCGGCGCCGCTCCCGGCGGGGCGAGGTCCGAGCGCCACGAGCGCCTCGAGGTGCTTCCAGGCGCGTTGCGCGTCGAAGGGGCTCGCGCTCGAGTTCGCGGACTTGGCGTCGTCGCTCGACGGCGCGCTCGAACCGCGCGCGGCGCCGTCGGCGCAGGCGAGCAGCAGCCCGGCCGCCAGCGCCAGCCCCGTGGCGCGCGCGGCCCGTGAGATGACAGGGTTGTGGAGCTCCATGCCGCAGAGGCTAGCAGAGCGCATCGTCCGAGGTTCCATCGGTGGGACACGTGGACTAGTCCGCGTTGTGGGCGCCGCAAGGAGCGCGTCGATAGCGCCGCTGTGTCGCGGAGCCTCCAGCGACCCGCGAGCCCTTCCAAATGAGCGAGCCTTCGACCGCGAACCTGTTCGACCTCGCCGCCTCCAGCCACGATCGCCAGGCGTTTCTGGCGCTCAACTGGGAGGGCGGACTGGACGAGTACCTCGAGCGCGTCGCGCGACGGCCCTTGCTCGCGCGCAACGCTTTCCAACGCCTGGTGGACATGATCGAGTCGCACGGCTCGGTTCCGCCCAGTGAGGACGGACGTCGCCGCCGTCGTTGGAAGCTGTTCGACGATCCTCTGGGCGGCGGGCGCGACGCCGTGTTCGGACTCGACGCGGCGCTCGACGTTCTGGTGCAGACGCTGCGCGCAGGCGCGCTCGGACTCGGACCGGAGCGGCGCGTGATCCTGCTGCACGGACCGGTGGGCTCCGCGAAGTCCACGATCGTGCGCCTGCTCAAGCGCGGACTGGAGCACTACTCGCGCTCGGAGGAGGGCGAGCTGTGCACGTTCTACTGGGACGTCGACGGCGAGCGCATCGACTCGCCGATGCACCAGGATCCGCTGCTGCTCGTGCCGCGCGAGGCGCGTGCGCCGTTCGAAGCGCGGCTGAACCACAAGCTCGAGCGCGAGTACCGGCTCAGCATCCAGGGCGAACTCGACCCCGTCAGTCGACACTGGTACGCCGAGTTGATGGAGCGCTACGACGGCGACTGGACCAAGCTCGCTGCGCACGTGCGCGTGCGGCGCATCCTCCTCAGCGAGCAGGACCGCATCGGCATCGGCACGTTCCAGCCCAAGGACGAGAAGAACCAGGACTCGACCGAACTCACGGGCGACGTCAACTACCGCAAGATCGCCGAGTACGGCTCGGACTCCGACCCGCGCGCGTTCAACTTCGACGGCGAGTTCAACGTCGCCAACCGCGGGCTGCTCGAGTTCATCGAGGTGCTCAAGCTCGACGTGGCGTTCCTCTACGACCTCCTGGGCGCGACGCAGGAGCACTCGATCAAGCCCAAGAAGTTCGCGCAGACCTCGATCGACGAAGTGATCATCGGGCACACCAACGAGCCCGAGTACAAGAAGCTCGCCTCGAACGAGCTGATGGAGGCGTTCCGCGATCGCACGATCAAGATCGACGTGCCCTACAACCTCTCGATCAGCGACGAGAGCGCGATCTACCGCCGCCAGTTCTCGCGACCCAGCGGCGGCCGTTCGATCGCGCCGCACGCGCTGGAGATCGCCGCGCTGTGGGCCGTGCTCACGCGCCTCGATGAACCCACGCAGCCCAATCTGAGCCTGGCGCAGAAGGCGCGGCTCTACGACGGCGCGCAGCTCCCCGGCTTCGGCCCCGAGCACGTGCGCGAGCTGCGCCGCGCTGCGCCGCGCGAAGGACTCGAGGGCATCTCGCCGCGCTACGTGCAGGATCGCATCGCCGCCGCGCTGGTCGGCGAGAAGTCGACCGTGACGGCGCTGGACCTCTTGGCCTCGATCGAAGAGGGCCTCGCGCACCACAGCCTGGTGTCGAACGAGGACACGCGCCGGCGCTACCTCGAACTCGTGGGCGTCGCGCGCGAGGAGTACGAGGAGACGCTCAAGCGCGAAGTGCGGCAGGCCGTGGCGAGCGACCGCGAGGCGCTCGAACGGCTGTGCGCGAAGTACGTCGAGAACGTGCGCGCGTACACCACGCGCGAGAAGGTGCTTGACGCGCGCGGCCAGGCCTCCGATCCCGACGAGCGGTTGATGCGCTCGATCGAGGAGAAGGTCGAGATCGCCGAAGCGCGCAAGGACGACTTCCGCCTGGAGCTGATGAACTTCGTCGCGCAGGCGCACACCGACGGCCGGCAGTTCGACTGGCGCTCGAGCAAGCGCCTTGCGCGCGCGCTGGAGCTCAAGGCCTTCGAGGACCGGCGCGATTCGATCCAACTGGTGAGCTCGATGTCGAGCGTGGTCGACCCCGACACCTCGGCCAAGATCGCGCTCATCCGCGACCGACTCATGCGGCAGTTCGGTTACGACCAGGCCGCGGCGGAAGAGGTCCTGGCGCACGTGGCCGGCCTGTTCGCGCGCGGCGAAGCCAAGCTCGAAGGACTCGAGGCGGCCTGAGGCCGCCCGAGATCGGGGGCGCTCCGTGTTCCGCATCGACGCCGACCGCGCGCGCTTCCGCGAGATCGTGCGCGGGAAGATCCGCTCGGACCTCTCGAAGTACCTCTCGACCTCCGAGCTCATCGCGCGCCAGGGCGCGCACGCGGTCTCGGTGCCCGTGCCGCAGATCGAGCTCCCGCAGTTCTGCTTCGGCGAGAACGACAAGGGCGGCGTCGGGCAAGGGCCGGGCGAGCGCGGCGAGGAACTCGAGGGCGACGGCGCCGGTCAGGACGGCGTGGGCGCCGCCGGTGACGGGCTGGGCCAGCACCTGCTCGAGGTCGACGTCGAACTCGACGAGTTGGCGGAGATGCTGGGGCGCGAGCTCGAGCTCCCGCGCATCGAACCCAAGGGCAAGCGGCTCCTGATGAGCGATGGCGGCCGCTACAGCGACGTCAGTCACTCGGGTCCCGACTCGCTGCGGCACTTCCGGCGCAGCTATCGCCAGGCGCTCAAGCGCACGATCGCGGCGGGGAAGTGGGACCCCGCGGCGCCGCGCGTCGAGCCCACGCGCGAAGACTTCCGCTACCGCGCGCGGCGCGTCACGCCCACGCCAGAGTCCTCGGCGGTCGTGATCCACATGATGGACGTGTCGGGCTCGATGGGGCGCGAGCAGAAGGAGATCGTGCGCATCGAGGCCTTCTGGATCGACACCTGGCTGCGCAGCCAATACCACAACCTCGAGGTGGTCTACATCGTTCACGATGCGGCCGCGAAGGTGGTCGACCACGACTCGTTCTTCCACCTGCGCGAGTCGGGCGGAACGAAGATCAGCTCGGCCTACGAGCTGTGCCTGCAGTTGATCCGCGAGAAGCACCGTCCGGAGGACTGGAACATCTACCCGTTCCACTACTCCGACGGGGACAACTGGTCGGCGCGCGACACCGAGAAGTGCATCGCGCTCCTGCGCGACGAGTTGCTCCCGCGCGTCAATCAGTTCTGCTACGGGCAGGTCAAGAGCGCCTACGGCTCGGGGCAGTTCAAGAAGGACCTCGACGACGCGCTGGGCGCCGACGAGCGCGTGGTCACGGTGAGCGTGTCCGAGCGCACCGACATCCAGCGCGCGATCCGCGCCTTCCTCGGCAAGGGGCGCTAGCGATGGGTGCGCCCGCGCGAGCGAGTTCACGGCTCTCAGGTGAGTTGGCCGGCTGGGCGGCGCTGATCGAGCGCGCCGCGCGCGACCGCGGACTGGACTTCTTCCCGGTGCAGTTCGAGTTGCTCGACGCGAGCGACGTCAACGGACTCGCCGCATACGGCGGCTTCCCGGTGCGCTACCCCTCGTGGCGCTTCGGCATGGAGTTCGAGCGGCTCGAGAAGGGCTACCACTGGGGGCTCTCGAAGATCTACGAGCTGGTGATCAACAACGATCCGGTGATCGCCTACCTGGTGCGCTCCAACTCGACGCTCGAGCAGAAGCTCGTGATGGCGCACGTGTTCGGCCACGCCGACTTCTTCCGGCACAACTGCTGGTTCGCGAGCACCGAGCGCCACATGCTCGACCGCATGGCGTCGCACGCCACGCTCGTGCGCCGTCTCGTCGACCGCATCGGACTGGAGCGCGTCGAGCGCTTCCTCGACCTCGCGTTGAGCCTCGAAAACCTGCTCGATCCGTACCTGCCGCTGCGCCAGCGCCTGCGCGACGGCGCCGAGCGGCGCGGTGCTCCGCCCGCGAGCGAGAGTTCGACGCCGACCTTCGACGTGCTCGGCTACCTGTGCGCGCACGCGCCGCTCGACGATTGGCAGCGCGAGCTGCTCTCGCTCGTGCGCGACGAGGCCTACTACTTCCAGCCCCAGCGCATGACCAAGATCATGAACGAGGGCTGGGCCACGTTCTGGCACAGTCGCATCCTGACCGGCGGCGTGCTCGACGCCTCCGAGATCGTGGAGTTCGCCGACTGCCACAGCGGCGCGACGGCCGTGGCCCCGGGGCGCTTGAACCCGTACAAGCTCGGCATCGAGCTGTGGCGCTACGCCGATCAACGCGGCGAGGACCTGTGGCGGCTGCGCCGCGTGCACGACGACGCGTCGTTGATCGACGAGCTCGTGGACGACGAGTTCGTGGCCAGCCAGAAGATGTTCGTGTACGGCCGCAACGCGCGCTCGGGCAAGGCCGAGGTCGAAGGCCGCGATGCGCGCGCCATCAAGGACAAGTTGCTGACGCAGCTTTCCTGGGGCGGGCTGCCGCGCATCGAGCTCGTCGGCGTCGACGTGGGCGGTCAATTGCATCTGGAGCACCGCCACGACGGCCGCGACCTGCAACTCGAGCGCGCGAGAGAAACCCTGCGACGCGTGGATGAACTCTGGCGCGCGGGCGCGGTGCTCGAGACGCGCGTCGAGGGCGCGCGGCGCCGGCTGATCGCGAGCGGCGGCGAGGTGCGGGTCGAGGAACTCGACGACGCGCGCGCCGACACCAAGGCTCATTGAGCACGCCCGCGGCGCTGTACGCTGGGGGCCTTCGATGCCGCCGACATCCCTGACAGCGCAGCCCAGCGAGCCGCTGCGCGCCATCCACTGGATCCTCCTGGCGGCGCTGTTGTGCGCGGGCGCGGCTCTGCGCCTGTGGGGGATCGACCACGGCCAGCCGCACACGCGCGAGCGCGACGCGCACATGGCCTACCACGCGCAGCTCCTGCGCGAGGGCTATCAGCCGCCCGATCCGCACAACAACGACAACCAGTACCCGAGCCTCTTGCCCTGGGTCCTGTCGCTGACGCCAGGTCCGGCGCCCGCCGCGCCTTCGGCCTCGCTCGACGAGCACTTGGACGCGGCCAGCGCGCTGTTCGTGCAGTCGCGGATCGAGATGGCGCTCGTGTCGGTGTCCGCGATCGCGCTGACCTTCGCGCTCGCGCGCAGCTTCATGTCCAACGCCTGGGCGCTGCTCGCAGCGGGCCTGATGGCCTCGAGCTTCCTGACGCAGTACTTCGCGCAGCAGGCCCGGCCGCACGCCGCGGTGAGCGCGATCTACCTCGCCGCCGTGCTCGCGTGCATGCGCCTGGCCAAGCGGCCCACGCTGTTCTCGTACGCCCTCGCGACGAGCGCGTGCGCGCTGGCGATCGGCTCGCTCCACAGCGGCCTCGCGACGCTCGCTCCGCTCGTCGTCGCTTGCTTGTTCGCAGCGCTGTACGTCGTTCACGAGCCCGCTTCGCGCCTGTACCGCCGACTCCTGGCGGCGCCGGTGCTCGCCGCGCTCACCTGCGCGCTCGCGTTCCCGCTGTTCTACCGCTACCTGTTCCGCGACCGCACCGACACGGACTTCGACCGCGTCGTGTTCGACGGCACGCACCTGGTGTGGGGCGACCACCGCGTCGGACTGGTGGACTTCGCCGGCGGGGGCTCGCTGATCGTGCTGCGCACGCTGTGGTTCAACGACCCCGCGCTGCTCGTGTTGCTCGCGCTCGCTGTCGCCGTCGCGGTGGCGCGCAAACTCCCGATCTACCGCCCGTACGAGCGCTGGTCGGACTTCTGGGTCGCGTTCGCCTTCGCGGGCCCGTACCTGCTGTTGATCGCGCTGTTCGCGCGCACGTACGAACGCTTTGTGCTGCCGCTGGTTCCCTACTTCGCCGTGTTCGCGAGCTGGGGACTGGCGCACTTGGCCGGACGCGGCGCAGGAGCGCGCAAGCTCGCCAGCGCCGTCGCCGCCGCGGCGTTGCTCTTCAGCGCGATCAGCGTCACTCGACTGGCGTGGCTGCGCGCGCAGCCCGACTCGCTCGAACTCGCGGCGCAGTGGATCACCTCGCAGCTCGATCCGAACTCCGATCGCGTGTACTGCGTGCCGACCATGGACCTGCCGCTCGCGCGCAGCGACGACAGTCTGTTTCCGAGCGACAAGCGTCCGCCGGGCCGCCATTCGCGCTGGGGCGTGTACCAGACGCAACTGGGCCCCGGCGTGCTGCCCGTGCCCCGCTGGGACGTGCGCTACATCGCGCCGCGGCCGGACCTGGGCTACCCGTTCGCCAAGCTCGAGAGCGATCCGCAAGGATTCTTGCGCGCGCTCGGCGCCGGCTACTACGTCATCGACGCGTCGCGCATGCCGGCGCGGCCGCTGTTCACCGACCTGCCGCGGCTCTTGACCGAACTCGGCGGCGAGCGCGTCGCGCGCTTCGAGCCCAACGACGACGACTTCGGCCGCGGTTGGTCGCTGCCGTACGAGGACGAGCAGATCGAAGGTTGGCCCAACGTCGTGCGGCGCGTGCTCGGCGCGCGCTGCGTCGGCCCGGTGGTCGAGATCTACCGCGTTCCGTAGCGCGAGCCTCAAGTGTGGCGCCGTCCTAGCACGATAGGACAGCTCCACAGACATGGGGCCCAAGCTCAGCATCTCGGTCGATCCCAAGGGCGACAGCACGCCCAGCGAACAGCTCGCCTCGCAAGTGCGCTTCGCGATCGCGTCGGGCGTGCTCGCGCCCGGTGAGCGCTTGCCGTCGGTGCGCCAGCTCGCCGTGGACGCGCTGGTCAATCCCAACACGGTGGGCAAGGTCTGGCGCGAGCTAGAGCGCGAGGGCGTGCTGGAGACGCGCCCCGGCGACGGAGTGTTCGTCGCGAGCGGCGCCCTGTCGCGCTGTCGCGCCGCGCGCGACCTCGAGTTGAGCGAGCGCCTGCGCGTATGGCTCGCCGACGCGCGTCGCGCGGGCCTCTCGAGCGATCAAGTCACGGAGTTGTTCGAGCGGCTAGCTCGCGCACGCAGCGTGACTCAGCGAACTGGAGGTCAGCGATGAGTGCTTCGGAGGCCGTGGTCGTCGTTCGCGGGCTGGGTGTGCGCTTCGGACGTCGCCGAGTGCTCGAGCGGCTCGATCTCGAGCTCGTGCGCGGCAGCGTCACGGCGCTCGTGGGCTCGAACGGCGTCGGCAAGTCCACGCTCCTGCGCGTGCTCGTCGGCGCGCTTGCGCCCGACGCGGGCTCGACGCGTGTGCTGGGGCTCGATCCGGCGCGCGAGGGAGCGCGGGTGCGCGCGCGGGTCGGCTACGTCCCGGATCGGTTCGAGGTGTCCGAGCGCACAACGGCTCGCGAGTGGCTCGAGTTCGTCGCGCGCTTCTATCCGACCTGGAGTCGCAGTGAACAGCAGCGGGTGTGCGAGCTCACGGCGCTCGATGTCGCGCAGCGCGTCGCCGAGCTCTCCAAGGGCGCGCGCGCCAAGCTCGCGCTCGTCGCCGCGCTCGCGCACGAGCCCGAGTTGCTCCTCTTGGACGAGCCCTTCTCGGGTCTCGACGTCGCCTCGCGCCGCGCCGTTGCGAGCGCCGTGCTCGGCCACTTGCGCGACGCCGGGCGCACGGTGCTGCTCGTGAGCCACTCCACGACCGACCTCGAGCGCGTCGCCGACCGCGTGGCGCTGCTCGAAGCCGGTCGGATCGTTCGCCACGACGACATCGAAGCCTTCGCAGCTCACGGGCGGCGCGGGCTCGACCTCGAAGCTGCGCTGCTGGGCATCGAACAGGAGAGTTGTCCGTGAACCACGTTTTCGCACTGACCAGGCGACAGCTTCGTGAGGCGCGCCTCTCGCTGGCCGTGGCCGCGCTCGCGACCAGCGCGACGATCGGCGCCGTGCACGCCTGGTTTCCCGGGCCCGCGGCGGTGTCCGAGGCGTCGGCGCTCGCGATCAGCGTGTTGAGCGCGCTGTGGACGCTTTACTTCGCCTCGGACTCGTTCGCGGGAGACTCCGCGAGCGGGCGCCTCGCGACGCTGAGCACTCTGCCGATCTCCACGCGGGCGTTGTGGGCCTCGCGATTGGGCTTCGTCGCTCTCGCATCGCTCGCGCAGATCGTCTGGGCGATCGCTGTCGGCTACGGGGCGCAGTTCGCGTTCGGCGACGTGCGCTCGCTCGAGCATTTCGACGACGCTCTGCGCAGCTACGCGCCGTGGGCGTTCGCGCTTCCCGTGCTCGCGAGCGCGGCGATGCTCGCTTCGCTGGTCGTCGAGAGCGCGCTGGCGGCGATGGTCGGCTCGCTGTTGCTGCTAGGCGGCTTCGCGGCGTTGCTCGCGCCGCTGACGCGCGTTCTCGCCGTCGCTGGAGTCGACCTCCGGCCTTCGGTAGAGCAGGCCGAACTCGGCGCGGCGCTGTTGGCTCTGTTGCTGCTCGCGCTGGGCGCGCACTCGTTTGCGCGAGGCCAACGTCGACTCGGCGCGCGCCGAGTGCGGGTGTTCCACGCCGCCTGGCCCATCGGTGCGGTGCTGCTCGCTGCGGGCGTCGCAACGGCCGCCGAGCATCGCCGTCGACTCGCCGTCGAACTCGACGATCCGCAGGCGCGGATTCGACGCGCCAGCGCCTCGTCGGACGGCAGATTCCTCGCGCTGGAGGTCGCGCACGACTTCAGAGGCGCCGGAGCGCCGCCTCCCAACCTGTGGCTGCTCGATCTGGACAGCGACGCGCGCGAAGTGCTGGCGCGACCGGGAGAGCTCCTCGACGACCGCTACCTGCACTTCTCGCTGCCGTGGGACTTGCGAACGCCGCTCCGCGCGCTCGAACTCAGTTCGTTGTCGCAACGCGAACTCGTGGGGCTGCTCGAAGTGACCGCGGGCGAAGCAACCTGGGAAGTGAGCCGGCAACCTGCGGACGCGGACGTGTTGACGTCGTGGCTCTCGACGCGCGCAGTCCCGGAGTGGGCGAGCGTGGCCCGGCGACGCGAACCGAGCGGCGCGGGCGCCACGATCGTGCGCTGGCGTGAACGCGACTTCGCGACGAGCTTCGAGAACGCGGTTCCACTGCGCGGCGCGTTGCCGACATCGGTCGCGGGTCGAGTGCTCGTGCTCCGCGAACAAGGGCTGATGCACCACCATATGGAGAGTGGCGCGGAGACGTTCGTGTTCCCGCGACCGTCGAGCGGCGCGATGTGGCCGTCGCCCACCGGAGCCGGAGTGCTGGTGAGCACGCCCGAAGCGCACGTGGTCCTGGATGCCGCCACCGGCGCGCCGTTGCACGAGCCGTGGTTACGGGAGCGCTGGGCGGTGTCGTGGATCGATGGCGGCGACGCTGCGCGAGTCGTGCAGCTTCACCCTGTCGGGGTTGCGAACGCTTCGAGTCGCATCGTCGATCTGGACAGCGGCGTGGGGTTCGATGTCGAACGCGCCATCGACCAGGCGCCTGCGCACCGAGTCGGCTCGCGCGGCTACGTGTTCGTGCGCGCGGACGGCGATCTGGTGTGGGTCGACCTCCAAGGACGGCTCGTGAAGGTGCTCGTCGAGCGCTGAGTCCCAAGCCGTGTTCGCGCGCGTGCGCAGTGTTCGCGGCGCGCGGCGGACGGCAGACTGAGGTCACGCGATGGAGCCGGCCCCGACGAGTCGTTGGACGTGGTTCGCGCTGCTGGCGTTGACGCTGGCGGCGCTGGGACTGCGGCTGTGGGGGATCGGCTACGGCGTCCCGGTGTGGGAGGAGCCCGACCCCGACATTGTCGGCCACGTGGATCAGTTGCGCGGCGATCCGGTGCTCGCGCGGGTGACGTCTCCCGAGCAGCAGTACCCGCACTTGATCGCGCGCCTCGCGAGCCTTGCGCCGCCGCGGCCGCCGGCGAGCGGCGAAGGCGCGCCACAGGATTTGAACGGCCATCTGCGCGCCGCGGCTTGGACGCACGTGCAGGTGCGCACGCTCGTGGCAGTGCTCGCGAGCTTGCTCGTCCCACTCACGTTCCTCATCGCGCGTCGCTTCGCGTCGGCGGGCTGGGCGCTGTTCGCCGCCGGGCTCGTCGCGACGAGCCTCCTGCATCAGCACTTTGCGCAACAAGCGCGTCCGCACGGCGCGGCGGCGACGTTCTTCGCGTGGGCCCTGCTCGCGAACCTGCGTCTCGCGCAGCGCGGCGGATGGCGTGAGTTCGCGCACGCGGGGCTCGCGAGCGCGCTGACGATCGCGACGCTGCAGAGCGGTGTCGCCGTGCTCCTCGCCGGCCTGGCCGCGACTTGGATCGCCGTGGCGCGTGGGCGCGCGCGCTGGGTGCAGATCGCGCTCCCGATCGCACTCGTCGCCGCCGCGCTGCCGCTGTTCTACCCGTACTACTTCGACGGCAGCGCCGCGGTTCAGGACCCGGCGCGCGTCGTGGACGAAGGGGCGTTGCGCTCCGGCGAGCACGCCATCGCGCTCGAGGAGTTCAACGGGCGCGGCTTCGCGGTGCTGGCCCAGTCGCTGTGGAACTACGACCCGCTCCTGAGCGTGCTCGCGCTCGCGGCGCTGGTCTTGGCCATCGCGCGTTGGCGTCTGCGCGCGTCGAGCGACGGCGCACGCGTGCTCCTCGCGTTCGCGGCGCCGTACGCGCTCGTGTGCGGGCTGTACGGGTTGACCTACGAGCGCTTTGCGTTGCCGCTCCTGCCCGTCCTCGCGGTGCTCGTCGCGTGGAGCGCGGAGCGGGCCCTCGGAGCGCTCGCCAGCGTCGGAGCGCGTCGCGCGCTCGCCGCGCTGCTCGTCGCGGCCCTCCTGTTTCCCTCTGCGGTCGCCGGGAAGCTCGCCTGGCTGCGTTCCCAGCCCGACACGCTCGACCGCGCCGCGCAGTGGTACGTCGAGAGCGGAGCGCGCGAGACGTTGTGGGTGGCGCCGCCGCTCGATCTGCCGCTCGTGCGCGAGTCGCGTGGCCTTCAGCTGCGCGGCCGCACGCCGCGGGCGCTCGAGGGCTTCACGCCCTGGGCGAGTTGGCAGACCTTGATCGACGCTCAGGCGCCATCGCTGACGCGCTTCGACGTGCGCTGGCTGATGCCCAAGCTCGCACAGCGCGCGGACCCGGGCGCGCACCTCGACGAACTCGGTCCGGGACTCGTGCTGGTCGAACGCGTCGTCGAGCGTCGCGATCACGCCGCGATGATCGCGTTGCGGCGCGCTCTGGAGGCGCGGGCCCAATGCGTGGCGACGTTCTCGCCCGACCCCGATCCGCAGGCCACTGAACTGGAACTTTTTTTCCAGCTCTCCGATCACTTCAACTCAGACGCTCACCTGCTTCACCCGCACTTTGCACTGCGGCTCCTGCGCGCGCGCTCGATCGGCCGCGTGTTGGAGCTGTGGCGGCTGCCCGGGGATTCCGAGGCGCGCTAAATCGCCGCCGCGGTCGCGGACGAAGTGCGCTCTCGCGCGCGCGGGAGCCCCCGCCTAGACTTCTTGGCTCGGCACGCAGCTCGTTGCACTCCCCATAACCCCAATGCCGGACGTCTCCCGCTTGTGCGCCTTGATCCGCCCCTCGCCCGTGAGCGCCGCGCGCCCGACGGAGCGTGCGGCATGAGCGCTGGCGTCGCGGCCACGCGCGCCATCGGCTCCGTCTCGGTGCTGATGCCGACCTGGCAGGGGGAGGAGTTCCTCGAGCGCGTACTCGCGGCGCTGGCCGCCCAGGAGTGCCCGCTGCGCTGGGAGTTGCGCGTCGTCGATTCGGGCTCGACCGATCGGACGCTGGCGATCCTCGAGAGCTGGCGCGAGCGCTTGGGCGTCCCGCTGACCGTCGAGAGCATCCATCAGAGCGCCTTCGACCACGGCGACACGCGCAACCTGCTCGCGGCACGCGCACGCGGCGACCTGCTCGTGTTTCTCACTCAGGACGCGATCCCCGGTTCCAAGCACTGGCTCGCCACGCTGGCGCGCAACTTCGAGGATCCCGCGGTCGGCGCGGCCTACTGCCGCAACGTGCCGCGACCGGACGCGCAGCTCTTGACGCGCGTGTTCAGTGAGAACGACCCGGGCTACACCGCGGGTCGACGCGAGACGCGCCTGCCGGCGAACTACGCGCAGCTCGACGCCCACGAGCGGCGCCTGCTCTACAACTTCAACGACGTCGCGTCGGCCGTGCGGCGCGAGCTGTGGGAGCGCCATCCGTTCCCGCGGACCTGGTTCGGCGAGGACGTGTTGCTCGCGCGCGCTCTGCTCGAAGCCGGTTGGACGGTCGTCTACGACGACGTCGCGGTGGTCGAGCACAGCCACGACTACGGGCCCGAGGAGATGCGCAAGCGCTGCCGCATCGACGGGCGCTTCAACGCCGAGCACCTCGACCGCATCTGCGTCGCGTCGCGCGACGACGCCGAGGAGCTCACTCGTCGCCAGTTGGTCCGCGACCGCGAGGCGCTGAGCGCGGCGGGGTTCACCGGTTCGCAGCTCGAGCAACAGCTCGCGCAGGCCGAGCCCTTGCGTCGCGCGGCGTTCGTCGGGCTGTACGAGGGCGGACTGTCGCAGCGGCGCTACCCGACGACGCGCTTGCTCGCGCGAGAGCGACTGCGCGTGCTGTACGTCGTGCACGGCTTCCCGCCGGACACCTGGGCCGGCACCGAGGTGTACACGCTCGGCCTCGCGCTCGAGATGCAGCGCCGCGGTCACGAGGTCGCGATCCTGACGCGCGCGCCGGCGGCGCAGAGCGTGGAGCAGGGCGGCCCCCTCGACTTCAGCTTGCACGAAGGTGAGTTCCGCGGCCTGAAGGTGTGGCGCATGACGCACCGGCTGCAGCACGGCTCCCTGCGCGAGAGCTATCACCAGCCCAAGGCCGAGGCCGCGTTCCGCGACGTGCTGCTGCGCTTCCGCCCGGACATCGCGCACTTCCAGCACCTGATCCACCTCTCGTGCACGCTGCCGGCGGTCGCGCGCGAGCACGGCGTCGCCAGCGTCATCACGGTCAACGACTACTGGGCCGTGTGCGCGCGGGTGCAGTTGATCCGCCCCGACGGCGTGCGCTGCGAAGAGAACCAGGGCATGGGCTGCCTGACGTGCGTCAAGGACAAGGATCCCAAGCAGATCCCTGCGACGCGCAGCACGCTCGGCGCGATCGCGCCGCTGATGGGCTTGCTCAAGCAGTCGGGCGCGACGCCGGGACTCGCGGCTGCGGCGCGCTACGCGCACGAGTTCGAGGACCTGCGCGCGCGGCACGACACGGTGCTCGCGGGCTACGACGGCGCGGATCTCCTCATCGCTCCCAGTCGCTTCCTGCGCGGCAAGCTGCTCGCGACGGGCAAGTTCGATCCGCACAAGGTGCTGTACTCGGACTACGGCACGCTCACCGACAACGTGCGGCCGATCGAGCGCAAGCCCGACCCGAGCGGGCGACTGCGCATCGGGTTCGTCGGATCGCTGCTCTGGTACAAGGGCGTCGACGTGCTCGTGCGCGCCATGGCGCGCGTCGCGCCGACGAAGGCGGAACTGCACGTGTTCGGCGAGTACAAGCCCGACAGCGAGCCTTACCACGCCCAGTTGCGCGAGCTCGCCGCCAAGGGTGCGGGCAACGTGCGTTTCCACGGCCGCTTCGACAACCAGAACATCGCCGGGGTCTACGAGCAAATTGACGTGCTCTGCACGCCGTCCACCTGGTTCGAGAACTCGCCCATCACGATCCACGAGTCGTTCCTGTTCCGCACGCCGCAACTGGTCAGCAACATCGGCGGCATGGCGGAGCTCGTGCGCGACGAAGTCGACGGGTTGCACTTCGCGGTCGGCGATGCGGCGGACCTCGCGCGCAAGATCCAGCGGCTGTGCGACGAGCCCGGGTTGTACGAGCGCCTGTGCGCGAACTTCCCGCGCATCAAGACCATGGTCGAGGACGCGGAGGAGATGGAGTCGCGCTACCGCGGGCTGTCGTGCGTCGTGCGCACCAGCAGCGCCACGGTCCTCCTCGACAAGCCGGGCCTCGCCGCGCTCGAGCGCCACGGCGCCGTCGAGCAACAGCGCGCCGACCTCGCGCTGCTCCGACCTGGCGCCTGGGTCGAGTACGACGCCGCGACGCTCGGTCCCGGCGCCGTCGAGTTGAAGATCGATCTGCAGACGCTCGGCGGCGAGAGCTCGGTCGAGCTGGCCGGCGTGGTTTCGATCGACGGCCGCGAGGTCGGGCGCATCGGACCCGTGCACGCCGGCGCGCACGACGAGCGTCATGCTCAAACGTTGCTCCTCGAGCTCTCCACTCCGGCCCGTCGTCTGCGGATCGCCGCCGATCCGGCGCGGCCGCACGCACACCTGCGCATCGCACGCGTGAGCGCTTCCCGCGCCGCGCCGTCGACTGCGCACCGTCCGTCGCACGCACCGGCCCACGTCCCCGGCCACTGACCTGTCGCTCGCGCACCCCGTCCACTTCGCGATCGCCAGCATGTCCAAGTCCAAGCCCAGCCTGGCCGACCTGTACGTCAAGCCCGGCAAGGCCGTGGCCGACGCTCAGTTGCCGCGGGTCACCGTGGTGATCCTGAACCTCAACGGCAAACACCATCTCGAGCTGTGCCTCAACAGCCTGTTCGCGATGGACTACCCGAGCGAAAGGCTCGACGTGGTGCTCGTCGACAACGCTTCCGACGACGGCAGCGTCGAGCTCATCCGCCGCAAGTGGCCGCAGGTGCGCCTGCACGTGAACTCGCGCAACGTCGGCTTCGCGCCCGGCTGCAACATTGGCGCGAGCCTGCGCGGCGAGTCGAGCGTGCTGGCGTTCCTCAACAACGACATGCGCGTCGACAAGGCCTGGCTGCGCGAGCTGGTCGCGCCGCTGGTGCGCGGGGAGTGCGTGGCCGCGACCTCGAAGATGATGTCGTGGGACGGAAAGACGCTCGACTCGGCCGGCGGCGGGATGAACTTCCACGGGTTCGGCCTGCAGTACGGCTACAAGGATCCGCCGCACCACGACTACGACAAGCCGCGCAAGACGCTGTTCGCGTGCGGCGGAGCGATGGCGATGGACGCCAAGCTCTACGATCGGCTCGGCGGCTTCGACAACGAGTTCTTCGCCTACTACGAGGACGTCGACCTGGGTTGGCGCACCTGGGTGATGGGCCACGAGGTGCACTACGCGCCGAATTCGGTGTGCTGGCACCATCACCACGGCACGTCGAAGCGCTTGCCGCTCGAGACGGTGCGCCTGATCCAGGTGCGCAATCCGCTGCTGTCGTGCTTCAAGAACTACGACGACGACAACCTGCGCAAGGTGCTGCCCGTGGCGCTGGCGCTCGCGTTCCGTCGCACTTTGATCGTGTCGGGCATCCCGAGCGATCAGCCTTACCGCATCGAGCACGCGCGTCCGGCGGAGCCCGGCGCCGACGCGACCAAGTTCGACAAGCTGCTCGGCAAGCTGCGCCTGAAGGCGCCGGCCAAGCACGGCATCGCGCCCATCACGCGCATCGGGGTCGCCGACCTGATCGCGGTCAACGACCTGCTCTCGAACTGGGAGCATTGGATGCGTCGTCGGGCGGAGGTACAGTCGCGCCGCAAGCGCAACGACGCGGAGATCTTCCGCCTGTTCCTGCGCCCGATGTGGTGCATCGAGAAAGACCCGCAGTACCAGCAGCTCTTCGCCGGCGCGACCGCGCTGTTCGGTGTCGACGAGCTGTTCGCGGGACTGACCCTGATCGACAAGGATCCCGTCGGCTGAGGCGTCCCGCCGGCGCCGAACCGCTCGCACGATGAAGCTCTCGATTGTCATCCCCGTCTACAACGAGGAACGCACCCTCGAAGAGATCGTGCGCCGCGTCCAGCAGGTTCCGTACGACAAGGAACTGGTGCTGGTCGACGACTGCTCGCGCGACGGCACGCCGCGCATCATGGCTGAGCTCGCGCAGCGCTACGACAACGTCCGCACCTTCCGCCACGAGACCAACCAGGGCAAGGGCGGCGCGCTGGCGACGGGCTTCTCGAAGGTCAGCGGCGACGTCGTGCTGATCCAGGACGCCGACCTCGAGTACGACCCGGCGGACTATCCCGCGCTCCTGCGCCCGATCCTCGAGGGGAAGGCGGACGTCGTGTTCGGCAGCCGCTTCCTGGGCGGCGCCTACGCGCGCGTCCACCTGTTCTGGCACTACGTCGGCAATCGCATGCTGACCCTGGCCTCGAACTGCTTCACCAACCTCAACCTCACCGACATGGAGACCTGCTACAAGGTCTTCAAGCGCGAGGTTGCGGACAAGCTCGACATCCGCTCGCGCACGTTCGCCGTCGAACCGGAGATCACGGCCAAGGTCGCCAAGATGCGCGTGCGCGTGTACGAGGTGCCGATCACGTACGCGGGGCGCGACTACTCCGAGGGCAAGAAGATCGGCCTGAAGGACGCGTTCATCGCGCTGTGGGCCATCGTGCGCTGGTCGCTGTTCAACTGAGCGCCCCGCAGCGGCGCGACTTGCGACTCGAGCCGGGCTCCGGACAATGCGAGGCATGCTTGCCCTCGCTCGCTCGATGTTCGTCGGCGCGCTCCTCGCCGCGCCGCCGTTCGCTCCGCTCCACGCCACCGCACGCGCGGCCGCAGCGCCCGCGGCGACGCGCCAGGACGCTTCCAGCAGCGCCGAACGCTGGGCGGAAGCCGTGGGCGAGAAGCTCGCCGCCGGAGAATACGACGAAGCGTTCGAGCTCGCGCAGCGCGCGCTCGAGTTCCATCCGGACGATGCGCGGCTGACCACGCAGGCGTTCCGCGCGGCGCTCGAGAGCGGCGAACGCGCGCTGGCGCTGTGGTACGGCGAACTGGCGCTGGAGCAGTGGAGCGAGAGCGTCGATCCGACCGCCAAGACGCCGCCGCCCGAGCCCGCGGAGATCCTCGGCGAGTTGACGGTGCTCGACCCGCTCGAACGGACGGGCGAGAAGATCCTCGCCGAGTACCGCACCGCGCTGCTCGAGGCCGGTCGCGCTGCTTCCAAGCGCAAGCTGTACGTCAACGCCGTCGATCTGCTCACGCGCGCCCGAGCGCTGGGCGCCGGCGCCGCCGAGAGCGAGCTGGCGAAGATCTACGAGAACAAGCAGGCGGTGGCCGCGCTGCTCGCGACCGGACTGGACGTGCCGCTGCGCGCGAAGAAGTCGAAGAAGTCCGCCGAGGCGATCGCCAAGGAGGACGCGGCGCGGCGCGAGTGGGACAACGCCTACGAGATCAAGGGCGACAACTACACCGTGCGCACCAACATGGGCGCGCAGATGGCCGAGTCGATCTCGTCCGCGATGGAGCAGGTCAACCGCTTCTATCGCAAGGTGTTCAAGGTGCGCGAGCGCGGCGGCAACACCGCGCGCGTGACCGTGAACGTCTACAAGTCGCGCGAGGAGTTCGACCGGATCGAGAAGCTCGACGAAGAGGACAAGAACGTGCTGGCGTTCTTCGTGCCCGGGCAGAATCGCGTGGCCGCTTACGACCTGCGCGAGCACGGGTACGCCATCGGCGAGCTGTGGTCGACGCTGTTCCACGAGGCCTCGCACCAGTTCACCCATCTGGTGTCGGCGGACCTGATCCCCGGCTGGCTCAACGAAGGCACGGCGTCGTACTTCGAAGGCGCGCGGCTGCTGCCGAACGGCACGGTGGAGACCAACCTCATCCCCGACGAGCGCCTGCTGTACCTCAAGCGGTCGCTCGACCGCGGCCAGCCGACGCTGAAGGACGTGGTGAGCTACTACCAGCCCGGCTCCTACGACGGCGAGTACTACCCCTTCGGCTGGGGACTGGTGTACTTCTTCCTCAACTACGAGGACGAACGCTCGACGCGCGTGTACGCGCCGCTCTACCAGGACTACATGGCGGCCTACGGTTCGGGCGGCAAGCACGACGTCGTCGGGCGCTTCGTCGAGTACTTCGTCACCAAGGCCAAGCAGCCGGGCGTGACGACGTTCGAGCAGTTCGAGGCGCGCTGGAAGGCTTGGATCGAAGAGCTGCACGCGCTCCACTTCGGCGATGCGTCCAAGGCGGATGTGCTGATCGAGCGCGCGCGGCGGCAGTTGGCGAACGGTCAGAGCGAAGCCGCCGAGGAGAGCTATCGCTGGGCGCTGCGCAAGCGTCCTGGCGACGCGGTGGCCCAGCTCGAGCTGGGCGAGTTGCTCCGCTCGCGGAAGGCGACCGATGCGGCCCTGTACTACTACCGCAACGCGCTGGTGGCGGAGCGACGCGCTTCTGCGGACGAGACCCCGGGCGCAGCGCGCGCCGCGGCCGGTGCGAGCAAGCTCGACGAGTCGCTCTCGAAGCTGCTGCGCGCGGCGGACGAGAAGCTGTTCGCCGCGTGCGAGCAGAGCTGCTCGGCCTACTTCGAGAAGGAGTTCCCGCAGGTTGGCTTGCGCCTGCTCGACCGCGCGCGAGCGGCCAGCGGCGACGCGGCGCAACTGCGCGAACTCGCGCGGCGCCTGACGGACGAATCGGGGACCGACGTGCGCCGCTGGCGACGGCCCGTGATCGACAACGAGCTGACGAACTGGGAGGCCGGGCCGAGCTTCAAGCGCGACGACGAGGCGCTCTTCGGGAAGAGCTCCAAGGTCAGCTTCGCCAAGTGGCGCGCTGAGGCCCCCGAGAGCTTTCGCGTCGAGGTGACGCTGCGCAGCGTGGATCTGGACGAGGGCGGCTTCGTGGCCTTGACCTTCGGCGAGCGCGAAGCGGGCCTGTGCTACTTCGGGTTCGGCGACTCGGGCTTGCTGGAGGTCGGGCGGCTGCGCAAGAAGTGGGAGACGATCGAGACCATCGGCCTGCTGCCGCCCGATGCGTTCGAGGAGCTCGAACTCGCCATCGAAGTCGCGCCGCAGGAGTGCGTGTTCTTCGTCAGAGGGAAAGAGCTGCTGCGCCGTCCCGTCGCGAGCGGCGAGACGGCGGGCCGCGTCGGAGTCGTGATCCAGGACGGCAGCGCGGGCTTCAGGGACTTGCGCGTGAAGTTCTGAGCGTGCGGCGCGCGATTACGTTCGCCGCGCGCGCTTGGGCGCACTGACGCGTCGAGCGCGTTGACCGCGCGGCGGCGTCGCCCGCGACACCGTGCGCAGCGCCGCGCCGAGGTCCGCGATGATGTCGCTGGGGCTCTCCAGCCCGATCGAGAGGCGCACGCCGCCGCCGCTCGAGCCGTACGAGCTGTGCGTCATGCTCGCGGGCAGCTCGATCAGCGTCTTGGTGTGGCCCAGCGAGACCGCCAGCGTCACCGAGTAGGCCGAACGCGCGATCTCGTCGACGAACTCCTCGGCCGACGCGAGCGCCGACTCGAGCTCGAAGTACAGCATGTTGCCCGGCGCGAAGTCGCCGTCGAAGTCGATCAGTTGCGCGCGCGCCAGCTCGCGCTGCGGGAAGCTCTCGAGGCCCGGGTACACGACCCGCGCGACCTCGTCCTGCGCTTCGAGCCACTGCGCGACCTTGCGCGCGGTGAACTGCTGGCGCTTGAGCCGCAGCGCGAGCGTGGGGAGTCCGTAGACCATGATGGCCCAGGCCGACTTCGAGCTGAGGATCGCGCCGAAGTCCTTGCGGTACGAGAGCAGCTCGGAGTGCAGCTCGCGCGGGCAGATCACGGCGCCGCCGATCTCCGTGCCGAAGCCTCCGAGGTTCTTGGTCAGCGAGTGCAGCACGACGTCCGCGCCGAGTTGGAGCGGGCGCTGGCCGAAGGGCGTGGCGAAGGTGTTGTCGACGAACAGCAGGAGCTTGCGCTGCGGCGCGCGGTCGAGGTTGAGCTCGTCGCACAGCCGGCGCAGGGCGCGCACGTCGATCAGCTCCAGCGTCGGGTTGACCGGCGTTTCGAGGTACAGCACGCGCGTGCGCTCGTTCACCGCCGCGCGCACGGCGGCCAGGTCGTTCAGGTCGACGCGTTGCGCCTGGATGTTCTGTCGCGGCAGCCAGCGCGTGAGCAGCGAATGCGTGCACCCGTACAGCACCGGATGCGCGATCAGCTCGTCTCCCGCGCGCAGCGTCGCGCACAGCGCCGCGGAAATGGCCGCCATTCCGCTCGCGAAACTCACGCACGCTTCACCGCTTTCCACGTCCGCGAGTTCGCCCTCGAGGATCGAGCGCGTGGGCTCGTCGAGGCGGTCGTAGATGTAGATCGGCGCTTCGCCGACGTCGCGCACGAGCTGGCCGAACTCGCCGAAGCCGCGCGCGCCGCGCCGCGCCGAATCGAGCCGGTACGTCGTGGACGAGGACAGCGGCGGCGTCACGTGGTGCGAGAAGTCCCACTTGGCCGAGTGCTCGGGGCCGTGCACCAGTCGGGTCGTCAGCTTGTAGCCGGACTTGCGCGCCATGGTCGCCGCCCTCCGATCGCGGCGAGAGCCATTGGAGCGCTGGGCCGAGAAGCGCGCGCTACGCAATGAGGCGCAAGCTGCGGCGCAGCTCTGCGGACCCCAAGACCTCCCGATCACGCGCGCGGCGCGAGCGGAGCGCACAGCGGCTTGCGCGGCACGCCTTCGATGTCGAGCGCGAGGCACTGCGTCAGGAACTGGACGCCCAGGATGATCGGCATCGCAGCGAACATCACCTGGCCAGCGGTCGCGTCGACGCGCGTCTCGAGCACTTCGCGCCACACCACCAGCCCGTAGCCGATGCCCCAGGCGAGCGCCGGCAGACCGAGCACGAGGTAGAGCGACACGGCCGTGAAGTCGTACACGAAGTGCCGCCAGAACACGCGCCGCACGAAGCCCCACATGAGCTTGGGCGGGAAGCCGAACAGCGTGCGCGTGACCGACAGGCCGCTCTGCTCGTCGCCGTAGCGCGCCGGCATGGCGACGTCGCGCACCACGGCGCGCAGGATGCCCAGTTGGATCAGGAAGCCCGACTCGAAGAAGTAGCGCTTGTGCAGCTTCGAGAGCTCGAGGCGCCGCAGCAGGTCGGTGCGCACGGCGACGTAGCCGTTGGCCGGATCGAACAGGTTCCAGTAGCCCGAGGCGAGCTTGACCAGGAAGGTCAGTCCGGCGTTGCCGATCACGCGCACCAGCGGCATCGTCTTCAGCGCGGAGACGTGCTCGTAGCGATTGCCCTTGGTGACGTCGGCCTCGCCGCGGATCAGCGGCGTGAGCAGCGCCGGCATGTGCGCCGGATCCATCTGGCCGTCGCCGTCGACTTTGACCACGACGTCGAGCCCCAGCTCGAGCGCCTTGGCGAAGCCGGTCTGCATCGCGCCGCCGACGCCCTGGTTCACCTCGTGGCGCAGCAGGACCACGCGCGGATCCGCCATGCGCTGCACGCGCTCGAAGGTGTCGTCGGGGCTGGCGTCCACGACCACCACGATGCGCTCGACGAACGCCGGAATGCCGCGCACGACCGCCTCGATGTGGCGCGCCACGCGGTAGGCCGGGATGACCACTCCGATGCGGTGGCGTGCGAGGTCGGCTGCGTCCATGGGGGGTGCGACTACTCTGCCGCGGCGCGAGGCCGCGTCAACAAGCGCGCGTGGGCTGGCTGCATCGGCGAGCGTCGATCGAGCCTAAGGCGCCGGCAGTCGGAAGATCTCGATCACGGGTCCCGTGCGCTGCGCCTGCGCCAGTCGACGGAAGAAAATGCCGGGCGCAACGCTGGTTTCCTCCTGGTAGCCGAAGGGGTGATCGGAGTGCTGCGGATCGGCGTCGGGCGAGATGCGCGCCTCGAGCTGCGCGTGTTCGAGCAGCCACTGGCGCAGCGCCGTGGCGGCGGGCGAGACGCGGTTGTCGGCGAAGACCTCGGACACGAGCCACTCGCCGCCTTGTTCGGCGACGTAGCGCTCGGGCGATTCGCTCATCAGCACCGGCTTGGGACGCCACCAGCGCAGGCGCCAGCGCGGACCGTCGATCACGCCGCCGGGAAGCGTGGCCTGATAGCGACTCCACACCCACGCGAACTGCGCTTCGATCCCGCCGGGCATCCAGTTGGCGAAGCCCTCGCGCTCGCGTGCGAGCGGCAGGTCGAGCTGCGGCGTGAGCACGATGTCCGCGCCGCGCAACTCGTCGGCGCGCTCCTCGAGCCAGCGCGCGGCCAGTTCGGTGGTGTGCGGCTGCGAGCGGATCGAGACGAGGCGCGCGCACAGCCACGCGCCCGGAGCGAGGAGCAGAGCGCCGCAAGCGATCCACACAGCGAATCCAGCCGCCGCTGTGCGCGTGGGGATGCGCCGGGCGAGTTCGCGCAGCGCGTAGGCGGCCGCGCAGGCCATCAACGGCACGAGCGGCAGGAGGAAGCGCTCGTAGGTGCGGTTGTAGAGGAGCAGCACCAGCGCGTACGGCAGCGCGAAGGCGAGCAGGACCCACAGATCGCGGCGGCGCGTGAAGTCGTCTTCCTGCGCGGCCTTGCCGCGAGCGCGCACCCGCGCCAGAAGCCACAGCGCGATCCCGATGAGCGTCGCGATGAGCAGCGCAGGCTCGTACGACCACAGCGCGCGCGCCACCGTGCGCACGCCGCCGAAGTCGAACGCCTCGAGGAACAGCAGGTGGCCGCCCTGGTCGACGCCGCTCGCCTGCGCGCCCGACTGCGGCGGGAGCGGCTTGCCCGCGAACTCGTAGGGATAGAAGAACAGCACGCTCGACGCAGCCGGGGCCAGCAGCACGAGCAGCCGCGGGTCGAGCCAGCGGCGGCGGTGCGTGCGGCGGCCGAGCTCCGCGACGACGAGTGCGGGGAGCAACGCCAGCGCGCTCTGCAGGCAGCCCAGCGCGAGCCCCAGGGCGCCGCCGGCGAGGCCGCGCGTGAGCACGTCGGAGCGCCGTCGCAGTCGCACCAACGCGAGCAACGTCCAGGCGAAGATCGCGGCGGCGGCGGCGTGCGGCCGCGACTGCTGCGAGAAGTTGACGGACAGGAGGCTGAACGCGCACGCGAGTCCGGCGACGAGCGCCCAGCGCCGCTCGAGGAACAGCGCGGCGAGCAGGTACGCCGCGGGCGCCATGAGAGCCGCGAGCAGCGCGATCGTCAGTCGCACCTGGATCTGCGGGGCCGCCGCCGCCACGAGGTGCTGCTCGAGCGGCGCGTCGGGCAACACGCTGCGCGGGGCCGGCAACTGTCGCGCGAGGTGCGCGAGCAGGAGCGGATACCAGCGCACTTCGCGGTCCGTCCTCCACGAGTCGTCGCCGCGGCGGAGCACCTCGACCTGGTGGGGGATCTTGCAGTCGGGCTCGAGCGTCATCGGCAAGCCGTGGCCGATGCCCGGCAGCCGCAGCGCCAGCGCGAGCGACGCGAGGCCGATGCACAACAGCCAGGTCAGCGCGCGCGAACGCGCGGCCGGTCGCGGAGGCGCTGCGGGCGCGGGTTGCTTGACGTTCTCGCTCACAGTTGCAGCCCCACCTCTCGTCGCGCGAGCACGCGCAGCGCGGCCACCGACCAGATCATGGCCGCAGCCGTGGCCGCGGAGGCGCCCGCCAGCCCGAAGAACGGGATGAGCAGCGCGTTGAGGAACACGTTGAGGATCACGACGCTCGCCATCATGCGCGTGTGCCACGCCGGGCGATTGCCCATCAGCAGCGCGTGTTGGAACGGCATGAAGCCGCTGATGACGACGATGCCGCCGACCAGCACCGCCAGCGGCGTCCAGCCTGCGGCGAACTCCTCGCGGTCGAGGATCCACAGGAAAAGCGGGAACACGGCCAGCGTCGCCGCGCCGACGACGGCCATCAGCGCGTAGGTCACGCGCTTGCCCTTGGCGATGATCGGCTGGAGTTCGGCCTGGCGCCGCGCCGCGATGTGCTCGGCCAGGATCGGGTTGTAGTTGTTCTGCAGCACGATCAGGAGCTGGAACACGCCCTCGGCGACCAGCGCCGCGAAGCTGTACACGCCGACCGGACCGTCGCTGAGGAAGTAGCCCAGCATGAGCACGTCGACGCGCGAGTTGAGCTCCATCAACATGCCGGCGCCGGCGCTCTTCACGCCGTAGACCAGGTGCTCGCGCTGCCACGGACGCCAGTCGCGGATCGGCGCCGACATCTGCCGCGCGACCTCGAACGCCAGCGGCACGAACAGCACGCCCTCGGCGACGCTGAACAGCACCGCGATGTGATCGGCGCTCATGTCGCGCCACGCGGCGAGCCCCAGGCCCGCGACCATCGCGACGTAGCGCAGCGAGGTGTAGATCGCGAACGCGCGCATGCGCTGGGCGCCGTTCACGACCGACATGCCGACCTTGTTGAGCGCGAACAGGAACAGGCCCGGCGTCGCCATGGCCATGCCCTCGGCCACGCCCGGACTGTCCAGCAGATCGGCCACCGCGTGCCGCGAGAGGTAGAACAGCAGCGTGAAGGCGCTCGCGAGCGCCAGCGTCGGCGGCAGCGCGCCGGCGATGATCGACGCGACCTTCGAGCGATCGGCGCGGTGCTCGCTCATCGCGCGCAGGACCGACAGGTTCACGCCGCCGACGGCCGCCTGCGAGAAGAACACGTACGCCGCCATGACCTGGTTGAACACGCCCAGGGGCGCCGAGCCCCAGAAGCGGCCGATCAGGAAGTTCAGGCCGTAGCCGCAGACGCCGAGCACCGCGACGCTGCCGAAGTTCCACAGCGCGTCGCGCTGGAACTTGCCCGACGACGACGCGCGCGCACGCGCGAGCCAGCCTGAACTCGAACTCATCGTCGGTGTGAGCAGCGCGGGCCGTGCGGCTCGTCGGCGCGCGAGGAGGCTCGGATCATCACCTCGCTCACGTTACAACAGCGCCGGGGAGCATCGAAAGGCGTGAACAGCGGTGAACTAGGAGCGAGCGACGAGCGCGGAGCTCACTCGAGCTCGCGGCCGCTCCTCGCGACGCTCGCACTCAGCGCGCTGGGCGGACTGGGCGCTCTGCCGTCCCTGAGTTCCGGGGCCGGAGATCCGGCGGCATTCCTGGCCTGGGTCGCGCTGCTCGCGCCGGTCGCCGGCGCATTCGCCGTACACCTTCAGCTCTCGCCCTTGCCCTGGGGCGCCGCCGCGCCTTCGTCCTGGGTGCTGGGCCTGGTGTGGTGCGCCGCCGCGTCGCCGCGCATCGTTCCCACGCCGCTGTGGGGCGCCGCAGCTTGGATGGGGCTGTTCGCGCTCGGCGCCGCCGGCGCGCAACTGTGGGCGCGCCGCGATTTGAAGCCGACCTACGTCGCGGCCCTCGCCTCGCTCGCGCTCGCCAGCGCAGCCTGGGCGCCGGGCCGCGCGGGCGCGCCATGGTCTCCCGACGTCACCGCGTTGTGGCTCGATCTCTCGCCGCTCACGCTCGTCGCGGAGTGCGCCGGTCTCGACTGGATGCGGACGCCGCTGGTCTACGACGCGGCGCAAACCGATCGCCTCGAGCGCGTCGCCTGGCGCGGCGAGCTTGCAGGGCCGCTTTGCCTTTTGGTGGGATACGCGAGTTGGGCGCTGGCCCGGCGCGTTCGCAGTTCCGAACCGTCGACGTGAGGCGCGCTACACCGCCATGGCGACCCGCAAGTACTTCTGCACCTTCCCTCAGCACCTGATCAGCGAGCCGATCGTGAGCTACACGCTCGGCGCCAAGTTCGGCGTGATCCCGAACATCCGCGCCGCGAGCATCACCGACACGCTCGCGCTGGTCGCGGTCGAGATCGAAGGCCAGGACGAGGCGATCGATCGCTCGGTGGCCTACCTGCGCGAGCGCGG
>CALKYE010000294.1 GCA_938003765.1 uncultured Planctomycetia bacterium | reverse complement strand
CGCCGTCCTTGCCGACCTTGTCCATCGCGTCGCCGATGATCTTGCCGACGCGCGGGTCGTTGTTGGCGGAGATCGTGCCGACCTGGCGGACCTCGTCGTTGCTCGAGACCTTCTTGGCGGCCTTGTCGAGCGCTTCGATCACCGTGTTGCGGCCGTCGCTCAGGCCCGCGACCAGACGCGCGTGGCTCGCGCCGGCGGTGATGGCGCGCAGGCCGTGCGAGAAGATCGACTCGGTCAGCAGCGTGGCGGTCGTCGTGCCGTCGCCAGCGACGTCGCTGGTCTTGCTGGCGACTTCCTTGACGAGCTTCGCGCCGAGGTCTTCGTAGGGGTCGGTGAGCTGGACCTCCTCGGCCACGGTCACGCCGTCCTTCGTGATCGTCGGGGCGCCCCAGCCCTTGTCGAGGACGGCGTTGCGCCCGCGGGGTCCGAGCGTGCTCGTGACGGCCTTGGCCAGTTTCTCGACGCCGCGGCGGATCGCTTCGCGCGCCTCCGCCTCAAAAACCAATTGCTTCGCAGCCATGGGGAGAGTTGTGCTCGCCTTCGAGCGGTAGGGATTCGGAAGGGAACGTGTTCGCAGCCGTGCAGGTGGACGAGGTCCAGCGCGCGCAAGGGATCGCAGACTTGGCTGCGGCCGCGCGCGGCTCGCGTGTCGCTTCCCGCGGTGTGGGGGAGGCGCGACTCACGAGGCCTCGACGTGCGCCGTCCGTGCGAGGACTGTTGCCCGGCACGGACGGCGGCGCGCGAACGCAAGAAGCGCGCCGAGTGGGGCGTGGCGGCCTCGACGGCGCTTTTCGGGCGTCGCCGCGCGCGTCCGCGGCGGTGCGAGCCCCCGCGCGGGCCCGCGTGCGCTGTCGAAATGGCAGCAACGGCGGCGCTCCCGCGGCGCCGCTGCCAGCGTGGCAGCGCGGCGCCGATCGCGGCAGCCGAGGGGCGCGCCAGGCATCGGTCCGCCGCGGCGCCTCCTCCGCTCGCTAGAGTTCGCTCATGCGCTCCACGCTCTCCCGCGCTCTGCTCGTTGCTCTGGTTTCGCTCGGCGCGGGCGGCGTCGCGTCGGCGCGTCAGGCGGCGAGCGCTCCGGCTGCCCCCTCGACGAAATGGGTGCAGGTCCAGTCCCGCAGCGGCGAGTGGACCCGCACGCCGGCTGCAGAGTTCCGACTCGAGAGCTTCGCGAAGCTCGACGCGATCGCGATCCGCTTCGAGTCGGACGAGGCCCGCGGCCGCGCCGCGCGAGCCGCGGACGCGATCGAACTCCAGCTCGGGGCGGGCGAGTGGATCCGCGCGCGGCTGGTCAGCGCCCAGGGCGAAGGATTGCGGGTCGAACTCGGCGCCGGCGCGCCGCTAGAGCTCTCGATCGACGACGTGCTCTCCATCACCGCGCCGGGTCGATTGGCCGGAGTCGAAGTGTCGCCCGCTGCCAGCGGCGACCGCCTGTACTGGCTCCGACCCAAGGGCGTGGACCGCGTCGACGGCGCGTTTCAGGAGTTTGCGGACGGCGGAGTGGTGTTCGAGAGCGCGCTCGGCGTGAAGACGTTCCCCTGGAGCGAGGTCGGCGCGTTGGTGATCGAGCCGCTCAGCGCGCCTGCGGCCGTCGCGAGCGCCGGCGCGCGCGTCGAGGTCGATCTGGCGCCCGCCGGTCGACTGCGAGCCGAGTTGGTGTCGATCGACGCGGGGCGCGTGCGACTGCGCTGGCGTGCGGGGCGCGAACTCGAGCTCGCCCTCGACCGCGTCGAGCAGCTGGTCCTCGACGACGGCAGCGTCGGCCATCTCGGCGCGCTCGCGCCCGCTCGCGTCGTCGAGGGATGGCCCGCTGGCGACGACTCGGGGATGCGTTGGCCATTCCAAGTCGACCGCTCGGTGGTGGGCGGGCCGTTGCGCGCAGGCGGTCGCGTCTGGCCGCGCGGAATCGGCGTGCACGCTCCCAGTCGTATCGAATGGGAACTCGACGGCAGTTGGAAGCGACTGCTGGGTTCCGTGGCGATCGACGATTCAGTGGAACTGCTCGCCTACCGAGGCAGCGTTCGCTGCGCCGTGTACCTCGACGGCGCCGAGGCGCCGATCTGGCGAAGCGGACGCATCGAAGGCGGCGGAGCTCCCGTGCCTCTCGGAGAGATCGACCTCAGCGGAGTGCGTCGCGTCGCGCTCGAAGTCGACATGGACGAGCGCTTGTACGTCGCCGATCGACTCAACTGGTTGGACCTTCGCCTGGTTCGCTGAGCGCCGCAGCGCGCGAGCCGCGCCGGTCAGCCGTCGCGTCGGATCGGCGCTTCTAGCGAGCGGTAATAGACGCCGCGGTCGCCCCCTGCGCGCTTGGCCTGTCGCAACGACTCTTCGGCGTGCAGGCGCAACTCCTCGACCGAGCGCAGGTCCGCTCCGCCGAAGGTCTCGAAGCCGATGCTCGCGGTGACGCGGACGACGCTGTCCGAGCTGGGAGCGTTGGTCGAGAGCGCGCCGATCGCTTCGAGCAGGCGCAGCACGACGCTCGCAGCGTCCACCTTGCGCGTGTACGGGAGCAGCACGCCGAACTCGTCGCCGCCGAGGCGCGCCGCGACGTCCTCCGCGCGCAGCGTGGCGCGGATCGCCTGACCCACCCGGCTGATGATCTCGTCGCCGATGGTGTGGTTGTAGAGCTTGTTGATGCTGCCGAACTCGTCGAGGTCGATCAGCAAGAACGCCATGTGCAGGTGATGGCGCTGCGACGCGGAGAAGTGCGCGCGCAGTTGGCCTTGGAACACGTGCGGGCGCAGCAGGTCGGTGCGGTCGTCGTGGGTCGCCAGGTGGCGCAGTCGCGCCGCCTCGCGATGGGACGCGACCTGGCGGTGAAGCAACTCGATGCGCAGCGCCAACTCGTCGAGCGTCGCGCCGCGCCGCACGACATCCCACGGCGAGGCCGGCCAGCTCTGGCCCAGCTCCCACGGCGATGCGGGTCCGACGTCGTCGAGCACCGCGAGCACTCCCAGCGGATGGCCTGCGGCCTGGATCAGCGCTTCCAACTCGCGGCCGCTGTGGTGCGAGAGTCGATCGACCACCGCCACCGTGGCCTGGGTGCTGCTGGCGAAGCGCGCGCTGTCGGCGAGCGACGAGGAGACGTGCATGCTCCACCCGCGCTCTCCGAGCGCGCGCGAGCGCTCGGACCAACCCGCGCCGCGGTGGTCGCACCAGAGCACGACGGGGGTGGTGGGCGGGGGGGCGTCGTTCTCCCGCGCGGCTTCGGGGGCCGCCGGCGCCGGATCACTCGAGCTGTCGGGCATGGTGCGGTGGGCGCCGAGTGCGCGGCCTCGTCGGCTCGCAGGCGGCGTGTCCATGAAGGCTGAAAGTATGGCCTCAATGGGTGAATTTAGGAATGCGCTTTGTTCGGTCACGCGACGGATGGGCGGTTCGGGCGAACGGTTGGCCCACTGGTGTGAGCGGGGGAGCTGCGGTCGGACGGGTGCGGACCGGACTGGAATGGCGAGCCGCAGTGGCCTGCGTCTCGCCCGCCCGGCGCCGCACCCGCGGAGCTGACCCGCGCGAGTGAGCGTGGGGAACGCTCTGCCGGGGCGATCCCGCGCTCGTTCACACGGCTCGGATCGGACGTCAGTCGCGTGGGCGCCATCGGGCGACGCAGGAGCACTGAACGGCCTGTCCGGCGCAGCGTGACCGCGCGCGACTCAGCGTGGGGAGTTCGAACTTGCGCCGAGCACAGGGGAATCCGCAGATCCAAGCGCACTCGGGGGCGGCATTTTTCCGCGCGGTCTCACGCAAGGCGCGCTCGGACGAGCGGCGCCGCCTTCGACGACCTTGGACGCGCGAGCCGCGCGCCGCTAAACTCCTCGCCCTTTTGTCGCTCTCATCGCAGGCCTCTGCGAGCCCGCCACGCGCAGCGCGCGCGTCGCTCCGCTCGAGGCGTCGCGCGGTGCGTGCGTCCCGGCGTCAGCGGCCCGCGTGGGCCTCGGCGTCCAACCGTCGAACGGTCGTCGGCCCGGCCTCGGAGCTCGCCTCGCGCGCGCCTCGGTGCGGACCTGCTCCGCCTCGACACTCCTCACCCCTTTCCATGCAATCCGTCACCGTTCAACAACTCATCGAAGCCGGTGTGCATTTCGGATGCCGCGTGTCGCGGTGGAATCCGAAGATGGCGCCGTTCATCTACGGCCGGCGCAACCTGATCCACATCATGGATCTGCGCCAGACCCTGCGCGGCCTGCTGCGCGCGCAGAACTTCCTCTACCACGTCGCGGCCGAAGGCCACCAGATCCTGTTCGTCGGCACCAAGCGGCAGGTCAAGGGCGTCATCCAGGACGCCGGTCAGCGCACGGGCATGCCCGTCGTGATCGAGCGCTGGATCGGCGGCACCCTCACGAACTTCTCGGTCATTCGCAGCCGTCTGCGCCGCCTCGAGGAACTCGAGTCGATGCAGGAAGCCGGCACGCTCGAGATCGAGTCGAAGAAGATGGCGTCCACGCTGCGCCGCGAGCTCCGCAAGATCGAGCGCAACCTCGGCGGCATCCGCGAAATGACGCAGATCCCCGGCGCGATGGTCGTGATCGATCCGGCGCGCGAGATGAACGCGATCAAGGAAGCGCGTCGCCTCGGCGTTCCGGTCGTCGGCGTGCTCGACACCGATTGCGACCCGACCGTGGTCGACATCGTCATCCCCGGCAACGACGACGCGCTCAAGTCGGTGCGACTCCTGATCGACGCGCTGGTCTCGTCGGTCGAGGAAGGTTGCGCCAACCGTCGCGAGCAAGTCGCCACCTCGAGTGGCGGGCGCGGCGGCGACGACGCGCAAGCGTCGGGCGACGAGCCGCGGCCCACGCGTGGCCAGCGCGCGCAGGACCTGCGTCCGCGCCGCGCTCCGGCTGCGCCCGCACCGGCCCCGACGACCGCCGGCGAGCCCGCTGAGGCGCCCGGCGCGAACGCGGCCGAGTGACCGTGTCGTAGAGCGCGTGGGCGGCTCGCTGATCAAGCGCGCCGCCCCGTGTCCGACGCTGCTCCGCGCGGCGCTGCCGTCGACTTCTGTTGCGCTGCTCCGCCGCTCGGGTTGGCGGACGCGCGCGCCCGTGCGCCGCCGCCATCGCGTTCGCGGCGCGCGACGAATTGGACCTGCCGTCAAGCACTCGCTCCAAGGCCTTCGCTTCGAGCTCTCGAACCCTCAACCGACTCGTTGACTCCCATGACCGTGATCGATTCCAAGCTAGTTGGCAAGCTGCGCGAGATGACCGGCGCCGCGCTGATGGACTGCAAGCGCGCCCTCCAGGAAGCGAATGGCGACATCGAGGCCGCGGTGGACAACCTCCGCAAGAAGGGCCTGAAGAACGCCGACAAGCGCGCGGGTCGGAAGGCCGGCGCTGGCCGGGTTCACTCGATCGTGTCGCCGGACGGCAAGCGCGGCGCGATGCTGCTGATGACCAGCGAGACCGACTTCGTGCCGCCGACCGACGACTTCAAGTCGCTCCTCGAGCGCCTGACCAAGGTCGCGTTCGAGCGCAAGATCACGAGCGCCGGCGCGTTGCTCGAGCAAGATCTCGGCGGCGCTCCGGTGAGCGAGGCGCTGAAGGCGCTCACCGGGAAGTGCGGCGAGAACGTCGAGGCGCCGACCCTGGCGTTCCTCGAAGTCGCGCAGGGCGCGGTGGGCGGCTACATCCACCACGACCTCAAGACCGCTGGCTTCGCCGCGATCACGACCAGCGCGCCGGCTGACAAGGTCCAAGAGTTCCTCAAGGACCTCGGCATGCACATCGTGTTCAGTCGCCCGCAGGCGCTGGATCGTTCGCAGATCCCCGCCGACGCGATCGAGCGCGAGCGCGCGGTCTACGTGGGCAGCGACGAAGTGCAGAGCAAGCCTGAGGACCGCCGCGCGAAGATCGTCGAAGGCAAGCTGGAGAAGTTCTTCGGCAGCGTCGCGTTGCTCGAGCAGCCCTGGTTCAAGGACGACAAGAGCACGGTCAAGCGCAAGCTGGCCGAAGCGCTCGGCGCCGACGCCAAGGTCGAAGGCTTCGCGTTGTTCGTGGTGGGAGCGTAGGCAGCGCCCGCCGCGACGCGTAAGCTCCCGCGCGATGAGCTACCAGCGCATCCTGCTCAAGCTCTCTGGCGAGTCTTTCGCCGACCGTTCGGTCGGCGGCGGACTCGACCCCGACGCCACGGCCGCCGTGGCGCGCCAGGTGGTCAACGTCGCGCGCTTGGGCGTGGAGATCGCGATCGTCGTCGGCGGGGGGAACATCCTGCGCGGCGCCAAGGTCGCCGGACGCTCGCCCGCGCGCGCGAGCGCCGACTACATGGGCATGCTGGGCACGGTGATCAACGCGCTGGCGCTGTCCGACGCGCTCGAAGCGATGAAGCTCGAGACGCGCGTGCTCACGGCGATCGAGATCGCGAAGGTGGCCGAGCCCTTCGTCCGCCGGCGCGCGCTCGCGCACCTGAGCAAGGGGCGCGTCGTGATCCTCGCCGCCGGCACGGGCAACCCGTTCTTCTCCACGGACACGGCGGCCTCGCTGCGGGCGCGCGAGTTGTCGTGCGATGCGCTGCTCAAGGCGACCAAGGTCGACGGCGTCTACACCGCCGATCCTGTGCTCGACCCCAAGGCGACGCGCATCCCCACGCTCACGCACCAGCAGTTCCTCGACCTGCAGCTGCGCGTGCTCGACGCCACCGCCGTCAGCCTGGCGCAGGAGTCCAACCTTCCCATCGTGGTCTTCGACGTCTTCCAGGAAGGCAACATCGAGCGCGTCGTGCGCGGTCAACCGATCGGCACGATCATTCGGAGCAACTCATGAGCACCCAGGCCGCCACCAAGGTTCAACAGGAAGTCACCGCCGCCCTCGAGAAGGCGCTGCACCACCTCCAGGAACTGCTCAAGGGCGTACGCACCGGGCGCGCTTCGTCGGCGCTCGTCGACAACATCCGCGTCGACTACTACGGCGCGATGACGCCGCTGAACCAACTGGCCGCGATCTCGATCCCCGAGGCGCGCCAGATCATGATCAAGCCGTTCGACATGTCGGTGTTGAACGAGATCTCCAAGGCGATCCTCAAGAGCGACCTGGGCATCACGCCGCAGTCCGACGGCAAGTTGCTGCGGCTGCAGATGCCGGCGCTCTCGGGCGAGCAGCGGCAGAAGTACGCCGCCAAGGTCAAGGAGATGTGCGAGGAGGCGCGCGTCGCCATGCGCAACGCGCGGCGCGACGCGAACAAGCACGCGGACGCCGAACTCAAGGGCGGCGGGCTCACCGAGGACGAGCACAAGCGGCTCCTCGACAAGGTCCAGGAACTCCTGAAGGACTTCGAGAAGAAGCTCGACGGGGTCCAGGCCGCGAAGACCAAGGAAATCACCGAGGTCTGAGCGGAGCGGCGCGCGCGGTCCCGTTGCGGGCGCGGGCGCTGCAGTCACGAGCGGGTCAACGGGCGCATAGCTCAGTCGGTAGAGCAGCTGGCTTTTAACCAGCGGGTCGTAGGTTCGAGTCCTACTGCGCTCACCCGCATCTCGCTCGTCACGGGCCTTTACTCTGCGCAGCGGCGCGCTATTCTCTCCGCCCCGTTCACCGACGGCCTGGGCCTCGCCCGCGCCTCGGAACGCCCTCATAGCTCAGTTGGTAGAGCAGCTGACTCTTAATCAGCGGGTCCAAGGTTCGAGCCCTTGTGAGGGCACCACTCGACGCCGAGTGGGCGCGATACGAGCGCCCCTCGGCGTTTTTTCGTGGCGCGTGGGCAGCTCGCGACGCGCGCCCCACGGAACAGCGCGCGGAACAGCGCTTGGAGCATCAGCGCGCGTCGATCGCCGCGCTAGCCGGCCAGCGCCTGCGCTCGCAACTCTTCGATCTCGTCGAGCGCCTTGGGAACACCCGCGGTGAGAACCCTCGGCCCGGCATCGGTCACGACCACGTCGTCCTCGATGCGAATTCCGATGCCGCGCCAACGCGCGTCGACGCTCGGCTCGTCTTCCGCCACGTACAGCCCCGGCTCGATCGTGAGCACCATCCCGGGCGCGAGTTCCCTCGACGCGCCGTCGCGCACGTAGCTGCCGGCGTCGTGGACGTCGAGGCCCAGCCAGTGGCTGGTGCGGTGCATGTAGAAGCGCTTGTACGACCCGCTCTCGAGCGCGGTCGGAACGCTCTCGCTCAGCAGGCCCAGGTCGCACAGTCCCTCGACCAGCACGCGCACCGCGGCTGCGTGCGGTTCGTCGAAGCGTCGGCCAGGGCGCGCCAGTTCGATTGCGGCCAACTGCGCGCGCAACACGACCTCGTACAGCTCGCGCTGCGCCGCGCCGAAGCGTGCGCCGACGGGGAACGTGCGCGTGACGTCGGCGGCGTAGTGCTCGAACTCGGCGCCCGCGTCGATCAGCAGCAACTGGTCCTCGCGCAGCACGTCGACGTTGTCGATGTAGTGGAGGATGCACGCGTTGGCGCCGCCGGCGACGATCGTGTTGTACGCCGGAGCGTCGGCTCCGCGACGGCGGAACTCGTACTCGATCAACGCTTCGATCTCGTTCTCGCGCATGCCCGGCCGCGCGCTGCGCATGGCGCTGAGGTGCGCCTCGCAGGTGATCTGGGCCGCGCGCGACATCGCGCGCAACTCGGCCTCGTCCTTGAACAGCCGCAGCTCGTGGAGCACCGGCGCCGCGTCGATCAACTCGTGCGGCAGCGTCGCGGCCGAGCGAGTCTTCGCCCGCAAGCGCGCGAGCACCTCCAGCACGGCGACGTCGTTGTGGGTGTCGACGCCGGTGCGGTAGCACAACTGCGCGCAGCCCTCGAGCAGGCCGGGCAGGTCGGTCCACAGGGTCTCGATCGGCCGAGCGTCGTCGACACCGAGGTGTTGCGTCGCACCGGCGATTCCCAGGCGGCGGCCGCTCCACAACTCCTGCTCAGCGTTGCGCTCGCGCAGGAAGAGCACGCTCCGCGCGGCGCGTCCCGCCACGGCCGGCAGCAGCACCAGCGCACAGTGCGGTTCGCCGAGTCCAGTCAAGCGCCACAGGTCGCTGTCGGGGCGATAGCGGTGCTCCGTGTCCGCGTTGCGCACCTTGGGGCGCGCGCTGAGGAGCAGAGCGGCGGCGCCGCGTCGGCTCAGGGCCTCGAGCACGCGCGCGCGTCGCGCGATGTAGGGGGCGAGTCGATCGGCGCCGTTGCGAGTCAGCATGTCGCCAAGAGCCTACCGCGAGCGGCGCCCGCTCAGCGTTCGAGCGCCCACGCTTCGGCCCGGCTCACGAGCGCCCTGAACTTGCGTTCGACGTCCGGCGCCGGCGAGAAGTCCAGACGCGTGGCCTGCGGGTGTTCGCCGCGCTCGCCCAGCCCGAGCTGCTCACATCGGCTGGGCAACTGACACAGTGTTGCGAGCGCCGCGGCGAAACCCTGGGTGCGCGCGCACAGCGCTGAATGCGGCGCGCAGATCAGCGCGAAGCCGTGGCGTTGAGCGCGTGGCTCCAGCTCGCGCGGCAGAGTCGATGGCCAGCGCACGTGTCGCGGAGCGAGCCGGCCGTACAGCGACACGGTCGGCGCGCCGGGGCTCAACCGCACCTCGATCGGCGCCCGCGCGTCGCGCTCGAGCCGCTCCCAGTCGAGGTACGCGCTGACGAGTTCGAAGTCGAGCGGCTCGGGCAGCGCCACCGTGCAGCGCGCCGGCCCGCCGCGCACGTTGTCGAAGTCCACCTGGACGCCCTCGGGTTCCATCGCGATGCGGACGTCGACGCGCGCGGCGCCGAGCTCCAGGCCCAGCACCTTCATCTCGCGTCGCTCCAGGCGTCCCGTTCCGAGCAGGCGTTCGCCGACAGGCCGAGCGAGCGGCGGCAGCCTCGGAGTCAGAGCCGCGCCATCCGGCAAGCGCAGTCGGTTCGAGGACTCGCCGAGCGCGAGTTGGTCGGGTTCGACACCCGGAACGAACAACGGCAGGAGCGCGCGTCGTTGCGCGGCGTCCGGGGTGCGCGCGAAGTGCTCCCACGCGTCCTCGTCGCGACCGTGGCCCAACGCCGCGGCGGCGAGCTCGCCCCGCTTCGATGGCTCCGTTCGCGCGGAGAGCACGTGCTGCGCCCACGCGCGCCACGAGGTTTCCTGATCCCACGCTTGCGGTCGCGCCCACTCGCGCACGCCCTGCGCCAGCGTCGCGGGCGCGGTGTTGGCGGCGACGGACGCCCACGCGGCGCCGGCGGGGCCCGGCGGCAGCTCGAAGCGCAGCGCATCCGACTGGGCCGCATCCGCGGGCGCGACTTGCTCCTGAGTTGCGCCGGTCGCGCCCTGCGACGGCGGTTGTGCGGGGCTCGACGCAAGTGCGAGCGAGGCGAGAAGGAGGAACGGCACGCGAGGCGCTATCGTGGCCGCCTGCCAAGGCCTGCGCAACGCCGCGGATGCGAGCGCTTGCGCTGCGCGCGAGGCGTGGTCTGCTTCGACGCCGCGCCGGAGAGCCCGGCTCAACACCCCCCGACAGGTCTGCGACGTGATCGACAAGGAACTGCTGGAAATCCTCGCCTGTCCCCAGACGCACCAGTCGCTGTCGATGGCCGACGAAGCGACGCTCGCGCGCCTCAACGCCGCGATCAGCGCGGGTTCGCAGCGCAACGTCGCCGGCAAGCCGGTGGCCGACAAGCTCAGCGAGGCGCTCGTGCGCGAGGACCGCAAGCTCGCCTACCCGATTCGCGACGGCATCCCCGTGCTGCTCGCCGACGAAGGTCTGCCGCTCGCCTGACGCGCGCTCCGCCCGCGCGTCACCGCGCGAGCGCCAGCGGCGCCGACGCGCGCCCGTTGCTCGGCCCAACCGATGCGCTTCGTGCATCCGTCCCACCCCGGTCGCTGCGTGCGGCTGGCGTACTGCCTCAACGTCCATCCCGCGCGCGACCTCGCCGCGTTCGAGCGCTCGCTCGAGCTCATCACGCTCCCGTTGCGCCAACGCGTCGCGGATGGCCGCGAGTTCGGCGTCGGGATGTACCTGCCAGCCGAGCTCGCGCGCGCGCTGCGCACCGACGAACGAGCGCTCGAGCGACTTCGCGCGAAGCTGGAGCGCGAGGGGCTCGACGCGTTCACCTACAACGCCTTTCCGTTCGCGGGCTTCGGCGAGAGCGGACTGAAGCGGCGCGTGTTCGAGCCGACCTGGTGGGAGCGCGAGCGCACGCAGTTCACGCTCGACGTCGCGCACATCGCCGACCGCCTGCGTCCCGAGCCCGGGCTGCTGTCGATCTCGACGCACACCGGCGCGCACTCCGCAGCGCTGGGCGGGCGCACCCGCGAGCGAGCGCTGGCCGACTGCGCGTCGGCGTGGCGTGAGCTCGACGCGCAGCTCGCCGCCGACCGACTCTCGCGCGTGTTCGTGGCGCTCGAGCCCGAGCCCGACGCGCTGATCGGAAGCATGGCCGAGCTCGAGGCCGCGCGCTCGAGCTTGTCCGCGGACGCGGGCACCATCGGCGCCTGCCTGGACGCCTGTCACAGCGCGGTGCTCTTCGAGGATCCCGATGCCAGCGTCGAGCGCGCGCTCGCGTTCGGCGCCGGTCTCGTCAAGCTCCAGTTCACCAGCGCTCTGGCGTTGCCCGAGCCCGGGTCACGCGCGGCGGGCCGCGAGGCGCTCTTCGCGCTCGACGAGCCGCGCTACCTGCACCAGCTCGCGGCGAAGGGTCGCGACGGCGCCGTCGCCCTGCGCGAGGACATCGGCGCCGCGCGGCGCGCGTTCGAGGACGGCGACGCGGAGCTGCGCGAAGCGAGCGAATGGCGCTGCCACTTCCACGTCCCGGTCGACCTCGCCGAGCTCGCGGAGCTGGGGCTCGAGGTGACTTCGCGCTACGCGGACGAGCTCCTCGAACGCGCCCTGGAGCGGCCGGAGCGATGGCTGCGCGGCGAACTGCACGTCGAGCTCGAGACCTACACCTGGTCCGTCCTCCCCGACGCCGCGCGCGGGCCAGGGGCGCTGGTGGACGGGCTGGAGCGCGAGTACCGCCACGTGATCGACCTGCTCGCGCGCGCCGGCTGGCGGGCCGGTTGACACCCCCCGAGCGCGCAGCTATCTTCCGCGCCCCTTGCAACGCCCCAGACGGGGCGGAGCAGGCGACGGCGAGCCCGTCGACGCCAGTTTCATCGGCTGGCCCCATCGTCTAGCCCGGCCTAGGACACCAGGTTTTCATCCTGGCGACAGGGGTTCAAATCCCCTTGGGGTCACCACC
>CALKYE010000293.1 GCA_938003765.1 uncultured Planctomycetia bacterium | reverse complement strand
GAGATCGCGTCGTCGTAGTCGCGCGCGTCGTCGCCGTCGATCGTGAAGATCGTCTGCCCGCGCAGGTCGAGACGCCCTTGCTTGTCGGCCTCGGTCGGATCCTGCGGCAGGTTCTCGACCTCGCGCGTCACGTCCTCGGGGAAGAAGGTCCGCACGCGGAACGAGGCCAGGATCGCCATCTCTTCCGATTCGGCGTCGCGATAGACGGCCGGCCCCGTGCTCATCGGCCCGAACGCGGCCGGTCGACGCGAGATGCGCTCGCGCGCGTCGGCTTCCTTGATGTCGTCGATCTTGCGACCGGTGGTGTCCGTGACGAACTTGAACTTGGCGTCCGGCTCGGAAGCGGCGCTGGGCTCGACGCCCTTGAGACGCGCGAGGTCCTTGAAGCTCTTCAACCCGCTCGGGTTGAACGGCTGAGGCTCGTTCCCGCGACCGTCCGATTTGCCTTTGCCGCTCACGCGCGCGCCTCGTTCCGCGCTCCGGTAGCCGTCTCGCGACCCCCGACCAGCGCGCAGGTCGAGAGCAGCACGATCAGAGGATCGATCGGGAAGCGGTAGCGCTCGGACACGTGCGTCACATAGTACGGCGCGCCGTACAGCAGCAGCGCCGCGGCGCAGAACCAGCGCACGTCGCGCGCGCCACGCCAGCGCGCGAGCGCGATCCAGGCGAGCACTCCGCCCGCGAGGTAGCTCGCGAACTTGATCCAACTCGAAGGATCTCCGCGCGGCGAGAGCCCGTCGGAGCGACGCGGATCGCTCAGCGGCGACTCCCCGACCCAGAACAACACGGCGCGCTTGGCCGTGAGCGCCGCGAAGTCCCCCGGGTGCGCGGAGATCCAATCGCGCGCGCGAGAGAAGTTCTCCCGCGAGTACTCGACTTCGCCCAGTCGCCGGTACAGCGCGAGTTCCTCCGGCACGTGCGAAGGGTGGTAGCGGAATGCGATCGGACGGCCGTTGGCCTCGCTGTGGTTGCCGATGCGCAGCTCCACGCCGAGGTTGGGCCGCAGCGTGAACGAGCCGAGCACGGCTTGATTGCGCGCCATCCACGGCGCGATGAGCGCGAACGCGGTGAGCGCGAAGATCACCACGCGCTGCGCGCGCTCGCGAGGAGAACTCGCGCTGCGCGCCAGCCAGAGTGCGGCCAGCGGCGCGAGCGACATCGGGGCCGGGTTGAGCAACAGCAGCGCGCCGAAGCTCGCTCCGCTCACCGCGGCCCAGCGCCGCGAGCCGTCGTCGCGCGCGAGCACGCACAGCACGCCGGTGAGGGCGCAGGCCACGAGCGTCGTGTCCCACACGAGCTGCGCCGCGTTCGAGATCGCGATCGGGTAGAGCGCGAACACCCACGCAGCGACGAGCCCGACGCGCGGCGAACACCAGCGCCGGCCCAAGTCGGCGAGCAAGATGCAGTTGAGCGCGGAGACAGCGGCGTGGAACGCGTGCAGCGCGAGCGCGCTCGCCGCGTTGACTCCGCCGAAGCTCTTCATCAGCGCGGCGAGGAGCAGCGGGTACGGCGGCGTGAGCCAGGAACTCGCGCCCGTTCCCTTGCCCCACGGGTCGGAGAAACCGCGGCCATCGAGCAGCGCCTGCGCGAGGCAGGCGGGCTCGTGCCCCCAGCGCCACACGTCGCCGCGCTCGGCGAGTTGAAGCGCGCCGAGCACGAAGATCGCCGCGATCCGCAGCGCCAGTGCGAGCAGCACCGCGAACGCGAGTGAGCGCCGCCAGGCGCTGCGCTCGGTGGAGGCGGCGTGCTCGGAGTTCACGCGGACCGCGCCGTCACTTGGCGATCAGGTTGATCAAGCGGCCCGGCACGTACACCGCCTTGGCGACCTCGCGGCCCTCGAGCCACGCGCCCGCCGCTTCGCGCGCCGCGCGCTCGACATCGGCCTGGCCAGCGGTCTTGGCCACGCTGACCTTGCCGCGCATCTTCCCGCTGACCTGCACGACGATCTCGATCACGTCGTCCTCGAGGTAGCGCGCGATCGGCGTCGGCCACGGTCCATTCGAGAGCGAGTCGGCGTTGCCCAGGCGCGTCCACAGCTCCTCGGCCATGTGCGGCGCGAAGGGCGCGAGCAGCAGCGCGAAACGCTCGGCCTGGCCGCGCGTGAAGGCCTGCGGGACCTTCGAGATCACGTTCACGAGCTCCATCATCGCCGCGATCGCGGTGTTGAAGTTGAACACCTTGAACGAGTCGTCGACGCGCGCGATGGCGCGGTTGAGCGCGCGCTCGATCTGCTCGGTGTCGCCGGCGATCTCCGCCTGCTGGTCGATGCGCAGGTTGGGCCGCACCGGATCGGCGCCTTCGGGATCGACGAACAGCCTCCAGACGCGCTCGAGGAAGCGCCGCGAGCCCGTGATGTCGCGCGGATTCCACGGCTTGGAGTCGGCCAGCGGCCCCATGAAGCTCTCGTACACGCGCAGCGTGTCGGCGCCGTGCTCGGCGATCACGTCGTCGGGATTGACGACGTTCTTCAGCGACTTCGCCATCTTGGTGACGATCTGCTGCACGCTCTCGCCGTTCGCCGCGCGGACGAAGGCGTTGCCGCGCGCCTCGACTTCATCGCTCGCGACGAGGCGCCCGGTCGCGTCCTGGTAGGCGAACGCGGTGATGAGGCCTTGGTTGAACAGCTTCTGGAACGGCTCTGAGGTGTGCACGAGCTCCAGATCGAACAGCACCTTGTGCCAGAAGCGCGCGTACAAGAGGTGCATCACGGCGTGCGCCGCGCCGCCGACGTACAGGTCGACGGGGCCCCAGTACTGCTCGGCGGCCTTCGACCACGGCGCCGTGTCGTTGTGCGGATCCATGAAGCGCAGCCAGTACCAGCACGAGCCCGCCCAGCCGGGCATCGTGTCGGTGTCGCGTCGCGCGGGCTGACCGCGGTAGCTGGTGCGCACCCAATCGCTCGCGCGCGCGAGCGGCGCCGAGCCATCGGGCGAAGGCTTGAAGTCCTCCATGAACGGCAGCGTGACCGGCAGCGCGTCGTCGTCGACGGCGAGCGTGCGACCGTCTTCGAGGTGCACGAGCGGAAACGGCTCGCCCCAGTAGCGCTGACGCGAGAACAACCAGTCGCGCAGCTTGTAGGTGATGCGCGAGCGGCCGACGCCGCGCGACTCGAGCAGCTCGATGGCCTTCCTCTTCGCCTGCGCCGTCGCCAGCCCGTCCAGCGGGCCGGAGTTCACCGCGGCGCCGTCGCCGGTGAAGCACGCGCCGTCGGCGAGCCCCTTCTCACCTTGCGTCGGCCGCACGACCTCGCGCACCTCGAGCCCGAACTTGCGCGCGAACTCGAAGTCGCGCTCGTCGTGGCCGGGCACCGACATGATCGCGCCCGTGCCGTAGCTGATCAGCACGTAGTCCGCGACCCAGATCGGGATGCGCCCGCGCGGATCGCCCGCGTCGAAGGCCGGGTTGTGCGCGTACAGGCCCGTGAACACGCCGGACTTGTCCTTGGCGAGTTCCGTGCGCTCCAACTCGCTCTTCGCCGCCGCGGCGGCGATGTAGGCGTCGACAGCGGCGCGGTGCGAAGCAGGAACCTGCGCGAGCAGCTTGTGCTCCGGCGCCACGACCATGAAGGTCGCGCCCCACAGCGTGTCGGGTCGCGTGGTGAACACGACGAGCTTCTCGCCCGCGCCGTGCACGGCGAACTCGATCTCCGCGCCCTCCGAGCGGCCGATCCACTCGCGCTGCTGGATCTTGATCGACTCGGGCCAGTCGAGCCCGTCGAGATCGTCGAGCAGGCGCTCGGCGTAAGCCGTGATCTTGAGCATCCACTGCTTGAGCGGTCGGCGCACGCAGGGGTGATTGCCGCGCTCGCTGCGACCGTTGATCACCTCTTCGTTGGCGAGCACGGTCTTGAGCTCCTCGCACCACCACACCGAGGCCTCGGCCTGATAGGCGAGTCCCTTCTCGAACAGGCGCTTGAAGATCCACTGCGTCCAGCGGTAGTAGCGCGGGTCGGAGGTGTTCACCTCGCGCGACCAGTCGTAGGACAGACCGATCCGCTTGAGCTGGCGGCGGAAGTTGTCGGTGTTGACGCGCGTCGCCTCGGCGGGCTGGACGCCGGTCTGGATCGCGTACTGCTCGGCGGGCAATCCGAACGCGTCCCAGCCCATCGGGTGGAGCACGTTGAAGCCCTGCATGCGCTTGCGACGCGCGACGATGTCCGTGCCGACGTAGCCCACCGCGTGCCCGACGTGGAGCCCGGAGCCCGACGGGTACGGGAACATGTCGAGCACGTAGTACTTGGGGCGCGCGGGGTCGAAGTCGGGCGCTTGGGGGTCGACGCTGCGGAACGAGTGTCGGGCGTCCCAGAAGGCCTGCCAGCGAGGTTCGATCGCGGCCGGGTCGTAGACGTTGCTCACGGGCGGTGGATCCTGGCGAGAGAGTGCGCGCGCGTCGGGCGCGGCGCGGATTCGAGCGGGCCAGAATAGGGCGCGCCGCGGGGTGACGCACGGAGCTCGCGCACGCTGCGAAACAGGCTCGCCCGAGGCAGTTGACGCGCCGCGCGGCGGCCGTCATAGTCTCCGCCCCTCGTGCTCGGTGCGGCCCGCGCGGCCCTACGAGCTCGGGCGCTGACAACGCGGGGGATTAGCTCAGTTGGTAGAGCGCTACAATGGCATTGTAGAGGCCAGGGGTTCGAATCCCCTATCCTCCACCACCGCACAAGAGCCGCGGGCCCCGCACCTGGGGACCGCGGCTTTTTTCGTTCGCGCAGCGTCTGCGAGTCGTCGCGGGCGAGCGTCGAGCTGCGTGCGGCGCGAGCGTCGATCGCGACGTGCGCGTTCACTCCGCGGCGCAACGCGCACCGTTCGCGCTGCGTAGCGCGCGTGCCGCGGACCCGGACAGTGCGTATCCTCCCCCGCCCATGACCGATCTGGTGCAACCCGACCGACTCGCCAAGGCGCAGGCGATGCGCGCCGCTGGCGTCGATCCGTTCCCCGCGCGCGGCGTCGAAGCCACGCCGATCGCCTCGATCGCTGCGCACGCCGGCGACAGCGCGAACCCGGGCGCGATGGTCGGGCAGCGCGTGACCATCGCGGGCCGCCTCGCGATGCCGCGCGACTTCGGCAAGCTGATCTTCGCGCCGCTCAGCGACCGCACCGGTCGCATCCAGGTCGGCTTGAAGCGCGACGCACTGAGCGAGTGGTGGCCGCAGCGCAAGTGGCTCGACGCCGGCGACCTGGTCGGCGTCAGTGGCGAAGTCGGCTTCACGCAGAAGGGCGAGCTCACCGTGTGGGCCAGCGAGGTGCAGTTGCTCGCCAAGGCGCTCGCCTCGCCGCCGGAGAAGTGGCACGGACTGGTCGATGTCGAGGCGCGCTACCGACGCCGCTACGTCGATCTGTGGGCCACGGAAGGCGTGCTCGAGACCTTCGTCAAGCGCAGCAAGATCGTCTCGAGCGTGCGGCGCTTCCTCGAGGCGCAGGGCTACCTCGAAGTCGAAACGCCGACGCTGCACCCGATCTTCGGCGGAGCGACCGCGCGGCCGTTCGTGACGCACCACAACGCGCTCGACGCCGACTTCTACCTGCGCATCGCGCCCGAGCTGTACTTGAAGCGCCTGATCGTCGGCGGGATGGAGCGCGTGTTCGAGATCGCGCGCAACTTCCGCAACGAGGGCATTTCGACGCGCCACAACCCCGAGTTCTCGATGCTCGAGCTGTACGAGGCGCAGGCCGACTACCGGCGCATGATGGAGATCTCCGAGCAAATGCTCGAGTCGATCGCGCGCGAGGTGAACGGCACGACGAAGGTGACCTTCCGCGGCGTCGAGTACGACCTGAAGGCGCCGTTCGCGCGCGTGAGCTACACGCAGCTCTTCCGCGAGCAGAACGGCTGCGAGTTCGACGATCAGCCTGCGGTGCGCAAGCGCGCCAAGGAGCTCGGGCTCGACGAGTCGGCGGGCTACTGGAAGCTGATGAACGACGTGTTCGAGGCGACCTGCGAGAAGCTGCTCACCGGCCCGGTGTTCTGCGTCGACTACCCCGTGCCGATCTGCCCGCTGGCGAAGAAGAAGCCCGAAGATCCGCGCCTCGCGGAGCGCTTCGAGCTGTTCCTCGGCGGCATGGAGCTGGGCAACGCGTTCACCGAGCTCAACGATCCGCAGGACCAGGAGCAGCGCTTCGTCGAGCAGGTCGCGACCAAGGATCCCGAAGCGCCCGGCGAAGTCGACGTCGACTACGTGCAGGCGCTCGAGTACGGCATGCCGCCGACCGGCGGACTGGGCATCGGCATCGACCGCCTGGTGATGGTGCTCACCGGCAAGGATTCGATCCGCGACGTGCTGCTGTTCCCCGCGCTCCGCCCGCAACGCAACGTCGTCGAAGGCGAGGCGACCGAGCCCGCATGAACGAGACGGGCGAGTTCGGCGCGGGCATGCGGCCCGAGGCGTTGCTCGAACTGGCGCTGGCGCTCGGCGGATTCGCGCTGTTCGCCGCGCTGGTCGTGGGCCTCGCCTACCTGATCATGCGCGTGCTGTTCCTGGCCGTGCCGGCGCCCGCCGTGGTGCGCTTCCTCTCGTGGCGCTACCTGATCCACCGCCCCACGAACCTGATCGGCGTGGTCGGCATTTTCCTCGGCGTCGGCGCGCTGATCATGATCCTCTCGATCATGACCGGGTTCCTGGACCAGACGCGCAAGTCGATGCGCGGCAGTCTCTCGGACCTGATGCTGATCCTGCGCGCGAGCGACCGCCGTCGGCCCTTCGACGCCGAGAAGATCCTCGAGGTCGTGCGCGCCGACCCGCGCGTCGCGGCCGCGTCAGCGCACTTGAGCTGGCCGTGCTTCATCACGCGTCAGGGCGGCAACTCGATGTTCATGCTGTCCGACCCGCAGCTCAGCCGCAACGCGTTCGTGCAGCTCGCGGGCATCGACGTCGACGACGAGAAGAGCGCCACGGAGTTCCACGCCTCGCTCGTGCGCCCGCCGATCTACGGCGAGAGCGTGGCCGACCCGCGCAATCCGTTCGCGCCGCCGCCGGAGTACGACGCCACCGTCGGCATGCCGCGCGCCAGCGTGATCGTCGGAGACCAGCTCTTCGACGCGCACCGGCTGCGGCGCGGCGACTTCATCACGCTGATCATCCCCGTGCGCGACGAGCAGTCGGAGTACGGCTTCGCCGCCAAGGAGCGCGAATTCGTCGTGGCCGGCTCGTTCCGCTCGAGCGAGAACGAGATGGACCTCGAGCGCGTGTACCTCGACCGCGGTCAGCTCGCGCGCTTCATGGCGGGCGCCAACGAGGACGACCCGCTGCCGGCGAAGGCTACGAGCGTGAGCCAGGTGCTGATCAAGCTGCACGACTACGAGCGCGATGGCGACGCGACGGCCGAGGAACTACTCGACAAGCTGCGCGACAGCGGCGTCGTGGACGGCAACTGCCTGCTCGTCACCTGGGAGCAGTTCCGCGGCTCGCTGCTCGGCGCGATCGAGAACGAGCGCGTGCTGCTCGGCATCATGCTGAGCCTGGTGCTGCTGGTGGCGTGCTTCACGGTGTTCGCGATCCTCTCGATGATGGTCAGCGAGAAGCGGCGCGACATCGGCATCCTCACCGCGCTCGGCGCCACGCCGCGCCTGAGCCTGCTGGTGTTCCTCGCCATCGGCTTCTGGGACGCGCTGATCGGCGCGATCCTCGGCGCCTGCACGGGCGTGGTCCTGGCGATCAAGATCGACGGTATCGAGCGCTGGCTCAGCGACGCGCTGGACGTGCAGATCTTCAATCGCGCCGTCTACATCTTCGACACCATCCCCAGCGTCGTCGAAGTGTTGCCGGTGACCGCGATCGTGCTGGGCGCGTTCCTGTGCACGCTGCTGTTCGCCGCGATCCCCGCCTGGCGCGCGGCGAGCCTCGACCCCGTCGACGCGCTGCGCAACGAGTAGCGCCCCCCCCAGCCGTCAAGCCATGACCTCGTCCGAGATCGTCCTGCGCGCGCGCGACGTCAAGAAGTCGTACCGCATCGCGCGCCGCGAGCTGCCGATCCTGCACGGCTGCGACCTCGAGCTCGCGCGCGGCGAACGCCTGGCGCTGATGGGCCCGTCGGGCGCGGGCAAGTCGACCTTCCTGCACGTGCTCGGGCTGCTCGACCGCCCCACCGCCGGCAGCGTCGAGATCGACGGCGACGACGCTTGGCGCCTGCCCCTCGAGGGCCGTGCGCGCCTGCGCAACGAGCGCCTGGGCTTCGTGTTCCAGTTCTACCACCTGGTGGCGGAGCTCACGGCGCTCGAGAACGTGCTGCTGCCCGCGATGATCCGCTGGAACAGCTTCACGTTCGATTCGAAGAAGGCGGAGTTGCAGGAGCGCGCGCGCGGATTGCTCGGCCGCTTCGGACTGCAGGAGCGCCTGAAGCACCGCCCGCCGCAGCTTTCGGGCGGCGAGCGTCAACGCGTCGCTCTGGCGCGCGCGCTGTTCCACGATCCGCCGATCCTCATCGCCGACGAGCCCACCGGCAACCTCGATCGCGAGACCGGTGAGAAGGTGCTCGAGCTGCTCTTCGAGGAGCAGGCGCGCCGGCAACTGTCGCTGCTCTTGGTCACGCACGACGAGCGTCTCGCCGCGCGCTGCGAACGCGTGGCGCGCATGGACGCGGGCCGAATCCACAACGGCCTGCGCGGCTGACGCGAACGCGCGCCGCCTACGTCAGTCTGCGCTCACGCTCCTCCGCGCTCGCGCTGCTACGACAAGCGCGCGTACTTGCGCTTGCCGAACTGCACGAGGATCGGCGTGGCAGGCTTCGCCAGCGCGAGCTTGGGGTCGGTGACGACCTGGCCGTCGAGCTTCACGCCGCCCTGCTCGATCGTGCGCTTGGCTTCGCCCGAACTCGGCGCCAGCCCGATGTCGCGCAGGAGCACCATCAAGGGCACCGAGCCCTCCGGCCACGCGTGCGCGATCTCGGGGATGTCGGTCGGCGCCTGCTTGTCGCGGAACTGCCGATCGAACGCCTCGCGAGCGCTCGCCGCAGCGTCGGCGCCGTGGAAGAAGCCGGCGATCTCCTGTCCCAGACGCGCCTTGGCTTCGCGCGGGTGGCCGGCGAGCAGCGCGCCGATCTCGGCCTCGTCCAGGCGCGTCAGCGAGCGGAACCAGATCGCCATGACGTCGTCGGGCAGGGCCATGACCTTGCCGAACATCTGCTCCGCGCTGTCCTCGAGGAGGATCGCGTTGCCGTAGCTCTTGCTCATCTTGCGCCCGTCGAGGCCGTTGATGAGCGGGAACGTGATGCACACCTGGCCCGGCTGTCCCTCGCGCTCCTGCAGCTCGCGGCCGACCAGCAGGTTGAAGAGCTGGTCCGAGCCGCCGATCTCGACGTCGCAGCGGATCATCACGCTGTCCCAGCCCTGCATGAGCGGGTAGAGGAACTCGTGCACGCCGATCGGCTCGGCCGCGGCCATGCGCTTCTCGAAGGTGTCTCGCTCGAGCATGCGCGCGACCGTCGCCTTGCCCGCCAGCCGCAACACGTCCTCGAAGCGCATCGCGTCGAACCACTCGGAGTTGCGGTGCACCTCCGTGCGCGCCATGTCGAGGATGCGGCCGGCCTGGGTGGTGTACGTGACGAGGTTCTTCTCGACCTCTTCGCGCGTGAGCTGCGGGCGCAGTTTGTTGCGGCCGGAGGGATCCCCCACCATCGCGGTCGAGTCGCCCACGATCAGCACGATCGTGTGTCCGAGCTCCTGCAGCGCGCGCAGCTTGAGCAGCGGGATGGCGTGCCCGACGTGCAGGTCCGGCGAGCTGGGGTCCATGCCGAACTTGATCCGCAACGGCTTGCCCGCGGCCTGCGCCTTGGTGAGCCGCTCGCGCAATTGAGCGGACTCGATCAGGTCGACCGAGTTGCGCTGGAAGACGTCGAACGAGTTCATCGGCGCTCCACACTAGCTCGCGACGCGCCGCGAAGCTCGCCCTCGCCTTCGCGCTCCGCAGGCAGTTCCAACTCCGTCGCCGGCGACGTTTCCACCGGCGCGCCGCGCTCGATCAGCCACGCGCGCCAGCGTTGCGCGTCTTCGCCGAAGCCGTCGCCCACGCTCTCGCCCGACAGCCAACGCAGCACGGGCGCAGCGCGCGCCAGCTCCAGTTGCGGTCGCTCGAGCAGCGCCGGCGCCAGCAGGTCCAACGCTTCCGCGCGTCGCTCCGGGGCGATGCGCACCGCTCGCTCGAGGAACGAGGGCATCGACGGCGCGCCGCGCCGGACGTACTCGACCAGGTTGCGCGGTTCGATGGGCGCGGCCGGCAGGCGCGGGTCGAGGCGCGTGGACTCGAGCGGCGCGATGCGCAGCTCGTCGGCCTGCAGTTCGAGCCCGTCGATGCGCACGAGCCCCGTCGCCGCGGACAGGCGCCATTCGCCGCGCAGCGCGATGTAGCCCGCCATCGGCGCGGGAAAGCTGCCGAGCGAGATCCGACGCTCCTCGCCGCCGCGGAGCACCAGTCGATCCAGCGCGTCGACGAACAGTCGCTGACCGCGCCGTTGCTCCACGCCGTCAGGAGTGAGTCCGACGATGCGGTGATCGAGGGCCGCGCCCGGCGAGCGCAGCTCCGCTCGCTCCTCGCCCAGGTTGCGCGCGACGAGTTCGACCTTGATGCCATCGGCCGCGCCGCTCGGCGACTCCTCGAGCGTCAGCTCCAACCGCGCGACGCGCGCGCGCGCCTCGAGTCGGCGAGCGAAGCGCTCGGCGATCTCCAGCGCAGCGCCGCGGGGCCCGCGCGCGGACGCGTAGGCGAGGATCGAGCGCGCCAGTTCGTCGTCGCCGGCGCGCAGAGCGCTCGAGAGCTC
>CALKYE010000292.1 GCA_938003765.1 uncultured Planctomycetia bacterium | reverse complement strand
AGCCCAGTCGCTGCTACCCGGACTGGTCGACCTGGAAGTCCGTGCGCGACGCGGGATCGCTGTGGATCCGCGCTCACAAGGCCAAGCTGTCGTGAGGCGCACGACGATCTGCATCGCCGCGGCGCTGCTCGGCGCGTGCGCGCAGCCTCAGGAGCGCGCGCAGCCGGCCTCGAGCGTCCGGCGAGTGTCGGTCGAGGCCTCGGCCGCCGCCGATGCGCACGGGCCGTGCGATCCGGCGCGCGGACCGGTCGCGCTCGAGCTCGTGAGCTTCACCGACGCGGGCGCGCTGGGGCGCACGTGCCAGGCCTCGCGACCGCCCTGCAAGAACGCCTCGCACCCCTCGATCTCGTTCGACGGAACGCGCGTGGCGTTCGACAGCGACGCGCCCGGTATGACCGGCGACGGCGACCCGCCCTCGGGCGTGGCGCAGATCTACCTGCGCGACATCGTGCGCGGCCGGACGCTGCTCGTCAGCGGGCGCACGAGCGGAGGAACGACGACGTTCGCCAACGCCAACGCGGGCTTCCCCGACCTCTCGGGCGATGGACAAACGGTGGTGTTCGCGAGCACCGCCTCCAACCTCGTCGACAGCGACCGCGGCGGCTTCGCCGACGTGTTTGCGGCCAACCTCGAGGCGCGCACGCTCGAGCGCGTGAGCGAGCGTTCGGACGGCGCCGAGCTCGACGGCGACAGCGCCGATCCGACGGTCTCCGAGGACGGACGCTGGATCGTGTTCGTGAGCTCCGCCGGCAACTTGGCGCCGCTGTTCGCGCCGGGCGGCGAGACTCCGATCGCCGGCCCCGCCGGCCGCCGCATGCGCCTGTACCTCACCGAACGCGCGACGCGGCGCTTCGAGTGGCTCGACCGCGGCCTGGGCGACGAGGCGAACCCGCCCGAGGCCTCGCAGCCCGTGATCAGCGCGGATGGAAGCGTGGTGGCGTTCACGAGCAGCTCCACGCCGCTCGGCTCGGACGGCAGCGAGTCGAAGCTCGACATCTACGCCTTCGCGCGCGAGGAAGGCGGGTTGCTCCTCGTCAGCGCGGCCTTCGGCAGCCAGCAGCCCGCCGACGGCGTGAGTCGCAAGCCGCAGGTCAGCGGCAACGGGCGCTTCATCGCTTTCGAGGGGACGGCCAGCGACCTCATCGCGCCCGGCCTCGACACCAACAACCAGTCCGACGTGTTCGTGCGCGACCTCCAGCAGGGACTCACCGTGCGCGTCAGCGTCTCGTCGAGCGGCGGACAGGCCAATGGGACTTCCGGCTACGCGGCGCTCTCGTACGACGGCCGCTTCGTCGCCTTCTCGAGCTCCGCACGCAACCTCGTCCCCGGCGACACGACGCGCGGCTTCCTCGACTGCTTCGTGCACGACCGCGACGTCGCGGGCGACGGCGTGTTCGACGAGCCCGGCGACATCTGCACGCGCCGCATGAGCACCACTCCCACCGGAGTCCAGGCCAACGCGCGCTCGGGCGGCAACTGCGACCTCTCGGCCGACGGCCGCTTCCTCGCCTTCATGAGCGAGTCGAACCTGCTGCACCCCGGCGACGACAACGGCGTCGCGGACAAGCTCAAGTGCAGCCCGACGTGCCTGTTCGGCCGCGACGTGTTCCGGGCGCGGGTTTACTGACCCGGAAGCTCTGCGGGCAGTCGAAGTTCGTCGTCGAACCTCGCCGACGTCGATGCCCGACGGTGCTCGCCAGCTCCGCGCCCGCACGGGGCGCGCGAACTAGCGGCGTCAGCCCTTGTTGCGCGACATCGCGAGCACGATCGCGAACGCTGCGCCGGCGGCGGCGGCGATGAGCAGCAGCTCGATCAGGCTGAACGTGCCGACGGCCACTGTGCGAGCTCCGCGCGGGCTCAGCCGCGCAACACGTCGAGGCTGCGCTCAGCCCAGGCGCGCAGCGGAGTGATGTAGATGCCCAGGACGACGGTCGCGACGCCGAAGGCGGTCACGAAGCCGGTGAGCACCGGCGCGGGCTCGGCTTCGCGATCCGCGGGCTTGGAGAGGAACAACGCCTTGGCCACGCGCAGGTAGTAGAAGAGGCTCACGACGCTGTTGAGCGCGGCCACGACCACCAGCCAGTAGAGACCCTGGCTGACGCCTTCGACGAAGAGCAGGTACTTGCCGTAGAAGCCCACCGTCGGCGGCAGTCCGGTGAGGCTGACCAGGAAGGCCACCATCACGATCGAGATGAGCGGGGCCTTGAAGCCCATGCCCTTGAGGCTGTCGACCGAGTCGTTGCCGTTGACGCCTTCGAAGTAGAGCAGGAACCCGAACGCGCCCAGGTTCATGAAGTAGTACGCGGCGAGGTAGTACAGCGCGGCGCTGAAACCGGCCTCGGTCATGCACGAGACGCCGATGAGCACGTAGCCCGCGTGCGCGATCGACGAGTAGGCCAGCATGCGCTTGAGGCTCGACTGGCGCAGGGCCGCGAAGTTGCCGAGCGTCATCGTGATCGCGGCCAGGATCGCCAGCAGCAGACCGATGCGATCGCCGTACGCGGCCACGCTGTCGGCCACGCCGGGGCGCAGGAAGATCGCGCCGAGGAAGCGCAGCATCACGCCGAAGCCGGCGGCCTTCGAGCCCACGGCGAGGAACGTCGTGACGGGAGTGGGCGCGCCCTCGTAGACGTCGGGCGTCCAGAAGTGGAAGGGCGCGACGGAGACCTTGTACGCGAAGCCCGCGAGGATCAGCACCATCGCGATGCCGACGGGCACGGGGCTCTGCGCGAGCTGCGTGACGAGTCCCCCGGTCGACGTGCCCATCTTGGCGAGGTCGATCGTCCCGGTGAGGCCGTACAGGAGGCTGATCCCGTACAGCATGATCCCCGTGGCGAGGCCGCCGAAGATCACGTACTTCATCGCGGCTTCCGCCGACTTGCGGTCGCCCTTGTGGAAGCCTGCGAGCGAGTAGGACGCCAGCGAGAGCAGCTCGAAGCCCAGCACCATGAGCAGCAGGTTGTTGGTGCTGACCATGAAGAAGATGCCGAGCGAAGCGCCGAGCAGGAGGAAGTAGTACTCGCCGACGCCGTGCTCGCGCTCGCGGTGATCGTGCATCACGAACAGCACGACCATGGCCAGCGCGGCGACAGTGAAGAGCTTGAAGAAGTTCCCGAACTGGTCGATCGCGACCATGCCGAACACGGTGCGCGGCGCGGCCTCGCTCCACTGACCGAGCAGGAACCAGCTCGTCAGCGCCAGTCCGGTCAGCGTCAGGTAGCCGACGCGACGCGACTCGCGGCCCTTGAGCACGAGATCGAACACCAGCGCCGCCAGCGCGGTGATCGTCATCACGATCTCCGGCTGGATGCCGCGCAGTCCGTCGAGGTAGGGGTTCACGTGGCGCGCGCTCCGCTGGCGATCAGGCCTTGCCGCCGAGGATGGCGAGCAGGTTCTCGACGCTGGGGTGCATCCAGTCGAGCAGATAGGCCGGCAGGATTCCGAACAGGATGCACAGGAACAGCAGCGGCGCCTGGCAGACCAGCTCGCGGAAGTTGATCTCCTCGAAGTCGAGGTACTTGGGGTTCTTCTGGCCGAGGAACACGCGCTGCATCGCCCACAGGAGGAACGCCGCGGTGAACACGACGCCGAGCAGCGAGATGAACACGAGCGTGCGGAAGCGGGCGTCGCCGGCCTGGTAAGCGCCGATCAGCGTCAGCGCTTCCGAGACGAACCCCGCGAGGCCCGGCAGGCCGAGCGCCGCGAAGAAGCCCAGCGTGGTGAGCGCCCAGTAGCGCGGCATGATCTGGCTCATCCCGCCGAAGGCGTTGAGGTCGCGGTGGTGCGCGCGGTCGTAGATCACGCCCACGATGAGGAACAGCGCGGCGCTGGAGGTGCCGTGGTTGAACATCTGGAGCACGGCGCCTTCCATCCCCCACACGGTGAACGCGCCCATGCCCAGCAGCACGTAGCCCATGTGGCTGACCGAGCTGTAGGCCACCATCTTCTTGAAGTCCGTCTGACCGAGCGCGACGAACGCGCCGTAGACGATGCTGATCACGCCGAGGATCGCGAGCACGTACGCGAACTCGTGGAACGCGTCCGGCGCGAACGGGAAGCACGCGCGCAGCATGCCGTAGCCGCCGAGCTTCAGCAGGATGCCGGCCAGGATGACCGAGATCGGCGTGGGCGCTTCGACGTGCGCGTCGGGCAGCCAGGTGTGGAACGGGAACACCGGCACCTTGATCGCGAAGCCCACGAACAGGAACCAGAACACCCAGGTCGAGAACTTCATCCCGAGCAGCGCGCCGGCCGCGGGCAGGTTCGCGCCGAGCAGCTTGCCCTGGGCGGCGAGCTCGGTGAGCTTGGGGATCGAGAACGTGCCGCTGTCCAAGCGCAGCGCGACGATCGCGATCAGCATCAGGACCGAGCCGGCCAGCGTGTAGAGGAAGAACTTGATCGCCGCGTACTCGCGCCGCGGGCCGCCCCAGATGCCGATGAGGAAGTACATCGGCAGGAGCATGATTTCCCAGAACACGTAGAACAGGAACAGGTCGAGGCTGACGAACACGCCCGAGATGCCGACCTCCAGCATGAGCAGCAGCGCGTAGTAGGCCTTGCCGGCCTTCTCCATGCCGAAGCTGGCGATCACTCCGATGAACAGGAGGATCGTCGTCAGCCACACCAGGGCGATGGAGAGCCCGTCGACGCCGACGTAGTACTCGACGCCGATCGAATCGATCCACGGCAGGCGTTGCACGAACTGGCTGGCGAGGATGTCGCCGGCCACGCGCGCCTGATCGAAGTCGCCGGGCGTGAGGTGCTTGAACCCGCCGAAGTACAGCCAGGTCGACAGCACCATCGGCACGAAGGTCGCCGCCAGGCTGACGCCCTTGATCAGGTTCAGCGAGGTCTTGGGGATCAAGAGGATCAGGCCCATCCCCAGGAGCGGGAGGAACGTGATCCAGGTCAGGATCTGGTCTTGCATGGGGATGTGGGACTGACGCGCCGTGCGCTGGCGGGGGGCGGCGTTAGAGGAGGATGAGCCAGGCGGCGAGGAACAGGCCGCCGAAGACTGCGAACGTGGCGTACTGCTGGACGCGGCCGCTCTGCAGGAGCCGCACGACCGAGCCGAAGGTCTGCGTGATCAGGCCGACTCCGTTGACGGCGCCGTCGACGACGGTGCGGTCGAAGTGCGACGAGACGACGCCGATCGCGCGGCCCGTGCGGCCGACGAGGTTGACGATGCCGTCGACGATGTTCTTGTCGACCCAGGACAGCGCGCGGCCGAGCGCGACGGAGCCGCCGATGACGCTCACGTCGGGCTCGTAGCGCTTGTTCTGCGTGGCCTCGAGGTCGACCACGATCGCGCAGCCCACGGCCTCGTCGACGTAGTACTTGTTCTTGATCACGCCGTACAGGTCGCCCAGCGCGCTGGTGATCTTGCCGGCGATGCGCTGCGAGCGCTCCCAGCCGCGGCCGTAGATCAGGTACGCGATGAGGATGCCGAGCGACGCGACGGTGAGCGACACGCTCAGCGCCACGATGTGCGCGGTGTGACCCGCGTGACCGAGCAGCTCGCGCTCGACCGGCGCGGACGCGCCGTAGAGCGACTCGAGGGTGACGCTGGTCTCGAACCAGGTGTGCGCGTGATGCCAGAAGGCCAGGCTGTGGCCCAGGTCGGCCGGCCAGAAGTGACCGCCGAAGACTCCGAGCGTGGCGAGCACGCACAGCGCGATCAGCATCGGGAGCGGCGACTCGTGCGGAGTGGCGTGCTCCTCGTGGCCGCCATGTCCGTGCGCATCGTGGCCGTGAGCGGCGTGCCCATGCGAGTCATGACCGTGACCGCCGTGAGCAACCGCGGCGTGCGCGTGCGCGGCCGGAGCGTGCTTGGCGTGGCCGTGTTCATCGCCGTGACCGTGCGCATGACCGTGACCGTGCTCCGCGTGCTCGTGCGACGCGTGCGCATCGTGGCCGTGATCGTCGTGACCGCCGTGGTGCGCGAACGGGCTGGGAACGGTCCCCGGCCGGTACTCGCCGAAGAAGGTCATGAAGATCAGCCGGAACATGTAGAACGCGGTCAAGCAGGCCGCGACCGGCAGCGCGACAGCGGCGAAGAAGCTCGCGCCGTCGAAGTGGCCGCCGAGCACGTTCTCCCACGCGCGCAGGATGATCATGTCCTTCGAGTAGAAGCCCGAGAAGAACGGGATCCCCGCGATGGCGATCGTCGACGCCAGCATGCAGGCGAAGGTCACCGGCATGTACTTGCGCACGCCGCCCATGTTCCGCATGTCCTGCTCGTGGTGGCAGCCGTGGATCACGGAGCCGGCGGAGAGGAACAGGCAGGCCTTGAAGAAGGCGTGCGTGACCATGTGGAACATGCCCGCGACCACGCCGCCGAGGCCGACCGCCGCGACCATGAAGCCGAGTTGCGAGATGGTCGACCACGCGAGCACCGCCTTGAGGTCGTTGGCGGTGGTGCCGATCGAGGCTGCGAAGAGCGCCGTGAACGTGCCCGTCGCGGCGACCACCGAGAGCACTTCCGGGCTCATCAGCGGGTAGGTGCGGCCGAGCAGGAACACGCCGGCCGCGACCATCGTCGCGGCGTGGATCATCGCGCTCACCGGCGTCGGGCCGGCCATCGCGTCGGGCAACCAGATGTGCAGCGGGAACTGCGCCGACTTGCCGACCGTGCCGCCGAAGACGAACAAGCCTGCGACCGTCATCCAGGTCGGGTACTCGCCGCCGTTGCGAGCGACCTCTTCCTGCGCGAGGCGCCACAGCTCGGTGAAGTTGAAGGTCCCGAAGTGCTGGTAGAAGATCACCATGCCGATCAGGAGGCAGGTGTCTCCGACGCGCGTGGTGAGGAAGGCCTTCTTGCAGGCCTGCGTGGCCCAGCGGTGGAAGTACGACTGGCTGGGGTCGTGGCTGAAGTGGCCGATGAGCAGGTAGCTCATCAGGCCCATCAGCTCCCAGAAGATGAACAGGAAGAGGATGTTGTCGCTCAGCACCAGGCCGAGCATCGCGAACGTGAACAGCGAGATGTTCGCGAAGAAGATGTGGTAGCGCTTGTCCTGCGCCATGTACCCGATCGAGAACAGGTGCACGCAGAACGAGACCACGCCGACCACCGCGTACATCGCGGCGCCGAGCGAGTCGTAGTAGATCGCGGCCGAGACGTTGGGCGTGCCCCCGGCGGCGGCGTCCGACGAGTAGAGCCAGTGGAACCACAGCCCGGCCTCGTGACCGGAGTGGTGGCGGAACTCCTGTCCGTGGTACGCGGCCCACAGCGACTTGGCGAACATGAGCACCGTGATGCTCATGGCGACGAACATGAAGCTCGTCAGCAGCCAGTCGCCGCGCCGCGGGAGCTTCTTCCCGAAGAAGATCTGGATCGTGTAGCCGACCAGCGGCAACACGAAGCTCAGGAAGAGCAGGTGGAAGTCCTGCTGCGGGTTGAAGTCGAGGAAGTGCATGGGGTGTGGGACCCGGAGAGCGCTCGCGCTACTCGCGCAGCAGGTCCGCTTCGCTCGGCTTGACCGAGTTGAAGAGGTGGAACACGTTGAGCACGATCGCCAGCGCCACGGCGGCCTCGGCGGCGGCCAGGATGATCACGAAGATCGCGAACATCCGGCCCTCGAGTCCGCCCCCGCCGCTCGCGCTCTGGTTGAAGCGGTCGAAGGCCACGAAGTTGATGTTGGCGGCGTTGAGGATCATCTCGATCCCCATCAGCACGTAGAGCACGTTGCGCCGCACCAAGATGGCGACGATGCCCAGCGCGAACAGCGCCGCGGACACCGCGATGTATGCGCCCAGTCCCATCAGCCGTCCGCCTTTCCGTTCGAGTCCGCCGGGCCCTTGCGCGTGATCAGGTACACGCCCACGGCGGCGACACCCACCAGACCGAGTCCGACCACCCACAGCACCAGCGGCGCCAGCGATGCGATGCCCTGCTGCATCAGCTCTGCTCTCCGCTCGGCGCCGGCGCGAGGTCGACCACACGACGGCGCGCCACGTACACGGCGGCCACGAGCGCCACGGTCAGCACGACCGCGGCGAGTTCGAACGCGATGACGTATTCCTCGGCCGCCACGAAGCCCACGCCGATCTCGCGCGTCGCGCTCTTGGGCTCCGCCAACTCGGCCGCCTGCACCCAGTCGGCCGTCATGGCGACCTTGGCGGCGATGAACGCGACGCCGGCGCCGACGGCGACGAGTCCGGTGGCGACGCGCGGCAGCTTGCGTTCAGTCAGGTCCGGCGGAGTGAGCATCACGCCGAACAGGATCAGCGCGAGGATGCCGCCGACGTAGATCAGGATCTGGCTCATCGCCAGGAAGTCGGAGCCCAGCAGCAGGAACAGGCCGGCGGTGCCGCCGAAGGTGCCGAGCAGTGCGAACGCGCTGCGCACGACGGAGCGTTCCCACAGGCAGACCAGGGATCCGCCGAGCACGAGCCACGCGAACAACGCGAAGGCCGCGCCGGGCCCGCCGGCCGCCAACGCGCCAGCGCCGATCGCGAGCGGCGCGATCGCGGCGACGAGCCAATAGAAGATTCGATCGGTGAGCTCCATCTACTCCGCGTCCTTCTCCTCGTCGGCCTCGGCCACCGCAGCGCCGCCCTTGGCCTTGGCCGCTTCCTTGGCCGCCTTCTTCGCCTCCGCTTCCTTCATGCGGATGCGGGCCTCACGCGCCATGCCCTTGAAGGACAGCAGGTCGTGCTTGAACTCCGAGCGGTCGAACGTGACGAAGGCGTACTCGGTGCCCATGTGAATGCAGTCCTTGGGGCACGGATAGACGCACAACTCGCAGAACATGCACTTCTGGTAGTCGAGCGTGAAGCTGATCCACTCCAGCTCCTTGCCGTGGCGCACCGCTTCCATCTCGATGCAGTCGATCGGGCAGGCGCGCGCGCAGGCGAGGCAGTTGATGCACTTCTCCTGCTCGAGGTAGTGGATGCCGCGGTACCGATCCGGGATCGGCATGCGCTCGTCGGGGTACTGGACGGTGATCGGCTTCTGGAGCATGTAGCGCCAGGTGATCTTCATCCCCACCAGCGTCGTCTTGACGCTGTCGACGATGTTCTTGAAGTAGCGCGCGGGGGTCTCGGGCGGTTGGACTTGCATGGGTCCCTAGCTCGCGAAAATGGCGTGCTTGCCGGCTTCCCACAGCGCCGCGCCCAGAACGCACAAGAGCGACAGCGGAGTGAGGTACTTGTATCCCATGGTCATGACCTGATCGATGCGCACGCGCGGCAGCGTCCAGCGCAGCCACATCATCAGGAACACGCCGAAGAAGCACTTGGCGATGAGCGTCACCGCCGCCACGAGGTGGTAGGGAATCGCGGCGAAGTTGAGCTCCTTCGCGCCGCTCGCGCCGAGCACCACGAGATCCTTGCCGAACAGCTCGCCGGCGAAGTGCGTCAGCGGGCTCTCGAAGCCGCCGAGGAAGAACACCGCGCCGAGCGCGCTCATGAGGAACATCGCGGCGTACTCCTCCATGAAGAAGAACGACCAGCGGATGCCCGAGTACTCGGTCATGAAGCCCGCGACGAGTTCGGACTCGGCCTCGGGCAGGTCGAACGGCGCGCGCTTGGTCTCAGCCAGCGCAGCGATGAAGAACAGCACGAAGGCCGGCAGCATGAAGGGGTTGGTGAACAGGAACCACTTCATGCCGAACCAGTCGGCCTGCAGCGCGCTGGCTTCGCGCAGGTTGAAGGTGCCCGCGACCATCACCGGCACCAGCAGCGACACGCCGAGCGGGATCTCGTAGGCGACCACCTGCGCGGCCTCGCGCATCGAGCCGTAGATCGTCCACTTGGAGTTCGAGGCCCAGCCGGCCATCACGACGCCGATCGTGGTCATCGACGAGAAGGCGATGATCATGAACACGCCGAGGTCGATGTCTCCGAACCACACGCCCGGAGTGAGCGGGTAGGCCGCGAACGCGCCGAGGATCGCAGCGAGCACCAATCCCGGCGCGAGCATGAACAGCACGCGGTCGGCGTCGCGCGGGATCATGTCCTCCTTGAGGAGCAGCTTCACGCCGTCCGCGATCGACTGCAGCCAGCCGTGCCAGCCGACGTACATCGGGCCGTAGCGGCACTGGATGTGGCCGGAGACCTTGCGCTCGAGCCACACCGAGAACATCGCGATCAGCGACACCAGGCCGAGCACGACCGCAATGCCCGTGAGGGCTGCGATCAGCATCATCAGCCACATCGGCAAGTACTCGCCGACGGTCTGGTAGATGCCCTCGAGGAAGAAGTTCATCGGTCCGTCTCTCCCACGACGATGTCCGTCGAGCCGATGATCGCGATGGCGTCGCCGACCAGCGATCCCGGCAGGATGTCTTCGAGCACGGCCAGGTTGCAGAAGCTCGGGCCGCGCACGCGCGTGCGGATCGAGACCTTGCCGCCGTCGCTCACCACGTAGTGCCCCAGCTCACCGCGCGGGTTCTCGATGCCGACGTAGGCCTCGCCCGTGGGAACCTTGAGCGTCTTGGGGATGTCGGCGATGACCGGGCCTTCGACCATGTGGTCGAGGCACCAGCGCACGATTTTGATGGACTCGATCATCTCCATCACGCGCACCCACGAGCGGTCCCAGCAGTCGCCGAGGGCGCCCATTTCGCCGCGCGCGATCGGGATCTTGAAGGCGCCGGAGCGCCAGATCTCGTCGTAGCACATGTACGGCATGTCGCGCCGCAGGTCCCAGTCG
>CALKYE010000291.1 GCA_938003765.1 uncultured Planctomycetia bacterium | reverse complement strand
AGCTTGTAGGCGTAGTTGACGACGTGCCCGAACTCGTGGCGCAGGTAGCCGAGCAGCGCGCGCCGACCCTCGCCTTCGATCATGCCGACGTGCTGCGCGTGCAGTTCCGAGAGCTCGGGACGCGCGAGGTAGAACGGAATCGCGATCGCGACGGTGTCGGTGACGACGCCCCAGTCGGTCGAGAGGTAGTAGCGCGGCTTGACGCGCAGCCCCAGGCGTTCGCGCTCGAGCTCGAACTCCGCGATCACCGGCTCGAGGCGCGTGCCCTCGATCGTGAGCCCCAGGTCGCGGATCGGGGCCGCGGACCAGTTGCTCTCGCGGAACGGGTCGAAGCTGGACATCAGCGCTGGTTCTACGACATCGGGCGGCGCGGCGCGCAGGATCGGGCCTGGGGTGGCCGCGCAGGGGCCTGGGGACGAGCTACTTCAGGCTCTTGAGCCGCGCGACCAGCTCGCGCGCGGCCCCGCTGTCGAGCGCCTCGGTGGCCGCCGAGACGCCGTCGGCGAGCGTGAGCGCCTTGCCGCCAGCCTTGAGGATCAGCGCCGCGCCGAGCAGGGCTGCGTTGCGCGCGGCGCCGTGCTGACCCGCGAGCACCGCTTGCGTGAGCTCGCCGCAGGCCTTGGTCAGCGCGGGGTTGTCGCCCGAGCCGTAGCCGTCGTCGGGCGGGCCGAACATCGGCAGGTCGGGCTCGGCGCCGGCGGACATACCGACGTCACCGGGCTCGACGGTCAGCGGCGTCTGGAAGCCGCCGGAGAGCTCGATCCCGCGCGAGCGCCGCACGACCGACGGGATCACGCCGCCCTCGGCGCCCTGGATCGCAACGCCGCGCGGATGGCCGAGCGCCTGCAGCACCTCGACGGCCATGCCGAGCACCGGGCCGGCCTGCGCGCCGATCACGATCGACGCGTTGCGGGGCGCGATCAGCTTCTCGACCGTCGCGATCGGCGTGCGCACGCCGATCTCGGCTCGCACGCGGCGCAGCCCCATCAGCGCGGGCAACAGCCCCGACGCCGAGGCCACCGCGAAGCGCGCGCGCGCGACCCAGTCCTCGGCCTCGGCCGGATCCCAGGTCATGTCGAGGCCCAGCGCGTCGAGGACGTTGGCCGCCGTGAGCCCGCGCTTGGGCGGCACGCAGCGGTCGGTGATGATCAGCACGCGCAGACCCGCCGCCGCGGCGATCAGTCCCGCTGCCACCTCGAGCGGCGCGTTCGATTCGAGCCCGTCCTGCGGCGGGCAGACGCAGACCAAGTCCTGCATCCCGCGACAGGGGATGGTGGCGTGCGCGCGCGCGGCTTCGGCGAAGGCGGTGAGCTCCTCGACGGTCACGCCCTTCCAGCGCAAGGCGATCAGGAACGCGCCGACCTGGATGTCGCTGCGCGACTCGGAGAGGATCAGCTCGAACGCTCGATAGGCCTCGTCGTGCGTCAGATTGCGCCCGTCGCGCTTGGCGGACCCGAGCAGTCGCAGGAGATCGCGCAGGATCATCGGGGGAGGCCGGACAGCTTACGGGGCGCGACGCGGAATGTCGTGGCGCCACTCACGGCCTGGGTCAGCCCGCCGAGCCATTGGGCTCGCCCGCGTGTCCCGTCGTGGGGAGCGCCGCGCGATCGCGCCACTCGAGCGCGTGCGAGAGCAACTCGCCGTTCACCAGATCCACCACGGTGTGGAGCACCATCAACGGCAGGATCGTGCCGGACGACACGGCCGCCGCGCCGAACCCCAGCGCGAAGACCCCGGTGCGCAGGACGCCGCCGAGACCCTGGTAGGCGTGCCCGGCCGCGAACGCCAGCGTGGTGACGATCACCGCGACCCAGGGCGACGAGAACTGCGCCACGTACCACAGGCCGAAGCCGCGGAAGATCAGTTCCTCGCCGACGCCGGCGGCCAGGCTGACCCAGCGGAAGAGAGCGCGTTCACGCTCGCTGCGCGGGATGAGCGGCTCGGCGCCTGCCGCACTGCTCAGCAATTCGAGCACGTCCTTCATCCGCGCGGGGTCGCGCCGAGCGAGCACGAGCCGTCGCACGAGGAACCCCGCGGCGCCGAGCGACGCGAGCACGAGCGCGACCGAGGCGGACGTGACGGGGAGCGCGATGCGCAGCAGCGCGACGGGTCGATCGGCGTAGCCCCACCACCCGATCAGCAGCAACGAGCCGCACACGAGCAGGCCCAGGACCTTGCGGTACTCGCGCAGACGCGCGTCCGGGTGACCTGCGGCGACCTCGCGCGCGAGCTGATTGCGCTTCAAGTACCCGTGCGCTGGCAGGGCGACGAAGCAGAGCGCGGCGAAAGCGTGGTCGAACGACTCGAGCGGCATCAGCGAGAGAGGCCTCGGCGTCGGCGAACGAGTCGCCGAGGCTCGCAATCAGTCCGCGCGGCCATCCGAGTCGCCATCGGAGGCGCCGTCGCCCGGCTTCTCCTCGGGCTTTTCCTCGGGCTTCTCTTCCGGCTTCTCCTCAGGCTTGTCTTCGGGCTTGCCTTCGCCGTCGCCATCGGAGTCCGACGCGCTCGCCGCGTCTTCGCCCTTGTCGCGCCGCGCTTGGGGCGCGTCTGCGGCCTGAGCCACGGGACGCGGGCGGATGTGCGCGTAGTACAGCTCCTTGTCCTTCTCGTAGACGAGCTTGCCGTCGACGACGGTGTACTGAACGAGCGACTGGTAGTGCAGCAGGTCGCCGTCGAGCAGGATCAGGTCGCAGTCCTTGCCGACTTCGAGGCTTCCCACGCGGTGGTCGACGCCGAGGATGCGCGCGGGGACGATGGTGATGCCATCGAGCGCCGCCTGCTCGGGCAAGCCGCCGCGCACCGCGAAGCCCGCCTCGATCGGCAGGTGCAGGATGTCGCGACCGGCGATGCCGCCCAGGTCGACGAAGGTCGAGCTGGCCTGGATCGCCACCTGCACGCCGCTGCGATGCAGGATCGCAGCGTTCTCGATGCTCGAACCGCCGGCGCGCACGAGCTCTTCGCTCTTGTCGCGGCGCGTGCGCGGCACGACCACGGCGTAGGCGCCGGCGCGGCCGAGTTCATCGGCCACGGTCCAGGCCTCGACCGCGCCCTCGACCACGGGCCGGAACTTGTGCTTCTGCGCCAGGCGCGCGATGCCCAGCAAGTCGGTGCGCGACGTCGAGTTGAAGCGCGCGAGCGTGCGGTTCTCGAGGATCGCGCGGATCGAGGGATCGACCCCGCGCGCGGGCGGTTCCTTGAGGTCCTTGTTGGACTTCTTCTGTTCCTCCCACTCGCGATAGCGACGCAGGTAGGCCGCAGCAGCGTCGAACTTCTGCTCGAGCTCGCCCTTAGAGCGCGGCGCGCTGGTGCTGTAGTTCAGCGTCGAGAGGAAACGCTCGCGCATCACGACGCCCTTGACCTCGCGGCGCTTGAGCTTGAGCGCGACGCTGCCCTCGGAAACGGTCGTGATTCCGGCGGCCAGCGCGAGCACCAGGTTCTGGCTGTAGGGATCGAAGCTGTCGGCGTAGTCGCCCGAGCCGAAGCGATTCGCGACGCCGCGCACGTTGAGCGCGACCAGTCCCGGGTAGACCCGCAGACCGGTGGCGTCGAGCAGCTTGGCGTCCGCGGGGATGTCGACCTCGTGGCCGATCTCGCGGATCACGCCGCCGCGCGCGAGCACCGTCGCTCCGCGCAGCACCGCGCCCGTGCCGGTGTGCACGTCGCCGCCGACGACGGCGAACCAGTCGCCCTCGTCCTTGGCTTCGTCGCCCGAGCTGGACGCTTCACCTTCGCCGCCGCCCTGAGACTCGCCGCCTTCCTGCGCGAACACGCCGCCCGAGAGCAGCGGCGCCAGTGCGAACAACCAGGCCGCGGAGCGCATCACCGATCCTTCGAAGCTTGCTTTCATCGAGAGCCTCACTGGCGCACCTCGCCGTGGACGAACTCGCCGTCGAGCATGACGGCCATGACCTTGGTCGCGGGCTCGAACGGATCTCCGTCGAGGAACAGCAGGTTCGCCACCTTGCCCTTCTCGAGACTGCCGTAGTCCTTCTCGAGCCCCATCACCGCTGCGCCGGCGAGCGTCAGCGCGTCGAGCGCCGACTTCCGCTCCAGGCCGTTCTTCACGAGGTCTCCCACGTCGACACGCCAACTCGCGTGCGCGTCGAGTTCCTCACCGCGCGGGATGAGCACGATGCGATTGCCCGCGCTGGCGAACTCCGCCGGCAAGTTGCGCTGGCGCATGGTCGCGACCTGGTAGGTGATCTCGGGCTCCATCACGAGCGTGCACTTGCGCTTGGCGACTTCCTCGAGCACGTAGTACAGGTCGAGCTCGCGCTGCATGACCACGCGCAGCGCGAAGTCGAACTTGCGCTCGCCGATGGCGTCGAGCCAGTGCGCCCAGTCCGCCGACTGCGAGATCGAGACCAGCGGCAGCAGCTTGCCGTCGCGCACGCGCAGGAACGGGCGAACCTTGTCGTCGGGCGGCGGCGGAACGAAGCTCTTCGCGGCGCCCTTGCCCGAGTCGCTGGCCTTCTCCGCCGGCTTGTCGGACTTCTCCTCGTCCTTCTTCTCGCCCTCGGCCGGCTTCTTGGAGGACTTGGACTTCTCCTGGTCCTTGGTCCACTTCTCCTTGGCCTTCTTGACCTTGTCGTCGTAGTCGTCGACCTTGGCCCAGGCGTCCTTGATCATCTTCTTCGAGCGCGCGTCGGCGCGGAAGTAGACCTTCAGGTACGCGCCCTCCTTGATCAGCATCTCCTCGAGCGTGTCGCCCTTGGGGCGAATCGCGATCGCTTGACCGGGGACGCCGTTGCCCGGCGGGTACAGGCCGATCGTGGTGATGCCCAGCTCGAGCGCGTCGCGGTAGTCGCTCAAGCGCGGCAGCACTTCCGGCGCGGGACTGACGTCGGGCGCGAACTCCGAGCCGGCGCTGCCGTCGAGCCCCAGGCGCGAGTAGGGCAGCACGAGACCGGGCATCACCGTCCACTCGGGGCGCTCGATCACCGGGATGCCGCGCTCCACGGGGAGGTCGGCGCCGATCGTGACGATGCGCCCGTCCTCGATGAGGATCACCGCGTGCTCGATGGCGCCGTGCGAGACGGTCTCGGCGCGTCCGACGCGAATCGCGAGGAGATCGGCCGGCGCGGCCAGCGCGCTGGCGGCCAGCGCCGCCGGCAACAGAGACGAGAAGAAGGTTCGGAGGAGCATGTTGGGTTCGAGTCGAACGGAGTCGAGTCGGGCTAGAAGCGCTGTCCGTCGCGCGCGCGGTCGTATTCGAGGCGGCCTTCGATCCACACGCGCTCCACGCGCGCGCGCGGGTCGAGCGGATCGCCGCGCCACAGCACGATGTCGGCGTGGCGGCCGGGAGACAGGCTGCCGACCTTGTCCTCGATGCCGAAGGACTTGGCCGGGTTGTAGGTGCAGGCCTTGAGCATGAGGTACGAGCTCGCGCCCAGGCGCGCGCCCATCGCCCCCTGGAGCGCCAGCTCTTCCTGCGGCATGACCGGCGCGTCGGTGTTGACCGAGATCAACGCGGCGCCGGCCTGTTCGTAGCGCTGCGGCGTGCCGATCACCTGCCCCTCGCGCGACGAGAACCAGTCGAAGGTGCGCGGTCCGAGGTTCATGGGCATGCCGACTTGCGCCGCGTAGGGCGAGAAGCGCCAGCCGTTGAAGCAGCCGTGGCTCAGCACGGCGCGCACCGGGTAGCGCTCGCCCCACATGTCGATCGTCGTGTGGCACGCCGGCCCGGCGGTGTGGATCAAGAGCGGCAGTTCCTTGCTGTGCACCTTCTGCAGGTTGCGCAGCGCGAAGTCGTCGCGGCCATCGCGGTTCGCGGCGAGAGCGATCTCGTTGGCCCGCGCGAGATTCCAAGCCATGCCCGCGCGCGTCGCGCCGAGGTCGGCGCCGCGCTCGGGGTTGTAGGCCTGCGCGACCTTCATGCCGCCCGGATCGGCGAGCACGCAGCCGTCGTACGTGCTCTCGCAGCGCGTCTTGTAGAGCACGCCGAAGCCGCCGTTGTTCGTGCCGCTGCCCGGGATGCCGAACAGCGTGGTGACACCGCCGGCGCAGGCGCGACGCACGCTCTCGTTGCCCGGAACGAGCGTCGGCGAGCTGCGGAACTCGGGGTTGAGCGAGATCACCATGTCGTTGAGATCTCCCCAGCCGCCGGACTGCACGTGCGAGTGCAGGTCGATCATGCCGGGCGCGGCGAACAGCTCGGGCGCGTCGAGGCGCTCGTAGCCGGACGGCACTTCGACCAGCGGGCCGACGTAGTCGATGCTGCGATCGCGCACGACCACCAGACCCGGCTCGAACACTTGATCGTGTTCGTCGGCGGTCAGCACCTTGCCGACGACGATCGCGAAGCCCTGCTCGCCTTCCTCGAGCGCGCGAATCTCGCCGCGCGACTGCGGCGACGCCGCGTGAGCGGAGCGCTGCGAGCGCGGCCCGCTCGCCGTGCAGGCCGCCGCCGTGAGCGTCGCGAGCGCGACTGCGAGCAACGAGGTGCGGGCGACGGCGCCGCCGCGCAGTTCGCGCGAAGAGGCGCTCACCACGGCCGTCCCCCATTCTCGCGCGTGTAGACCGCGCGCCCTTGGATGAAGACGCGTTCGATGGCGCTGCGCGGATCGACCGGGTCTCCACTCAACACGACGAGGTCAGCGTGCTTGCCCGGCTCGAGGCTGCCCACGCGATCGTCCACGCCGGCGACGAGCGCTGGGATGATCGTCAGGCCCCGCACGGCTTGCATCGCGCTGGTGTCGAAGCCGTGGCGAGCAGACGCGGCAGCCTGGACCGGCAGTTCCTCGGCCGGAACCACTGGCGCGTCGGTGTTGAAGCCGATGCGCTCGAGCCCGCGGCGCTGGTATTCGCCAGCGCACGAGAGCACGCGGCCGTCGGGATCGCCGTTGCGACCGCCCGGCCAGTCCACTTCGCGCGGGCCGACGATCGCGGCCACGCCGACGCGCTGCGCCAGCTCGGCGGCGAGGAAGCCGCGCCACTCGCCGTGGTCGATGTACACGTCGAGTCCGAACTCGCCCTTGAGCATCGTGATCGTGTTGAGCACGAGCTGGTACATCTGCGTGTGCGTCGAGATCTGAGTCTCGTGCGCGGCGAGCGAGCGGAACACGTCGAACTGCGGATCGAACGGGCGCGCGTTCGGGTCGCGCTCGCGCTGCTCGGCGTAGGCGAGGCCGCGCCGCACGGTCGAGCGGATGTGGTAGTTCATCATCGACCGCCCCATCCCGTAGCCCCAGCGCGTCGGGTTGTCGCCCTGCGCGATCTTGAGCGAGCCGCGCTCGCGCAGCGTGAGCTCCTCGAAGGTGTCGAGGCCGGTCTTGATCAGCATCCCCTGGCCGCCGATGTTCGTGCCCGAACCGGGGATGTAGAGCACGGTCGTCACGC
>CALKYE010000290.1 GCA_938003765.1 uncultured Planctomycetia bacterium | reverse complement strand
CGCGAAAGGCCGAGCGCCGCGCGCATCACGTGGCGCAGCATCTGCGGGTTCTTGCGCAGCCGGCGCAGGCTGTAGGGTTGCCACTGCGGACCGAACGGCACGTACACGCGCACCGTGTGGCCGCCGTTCTTCCAGCGCGCCCACAGGTGCTCCATGACGCCCATCAGCACCTGGAGCTCGTAGCGCGGCTTGTGCTCGCCGAACTCCGAGAGCAGCGCGAAGCACTGCGAGGCCATGCGCTCGTCGTGCGTCGCGAGCGAGACCGAGGCGTTGCGCCTCCACAGCGCGCGCACGCACTCGACGTACGCGGCGCGGATCGGCTCGGGCTCGGTGTGGGCGATCTCGGCCGGCTCGAGATAGATGCCCTTGACCATGCGCACGTCCAGCGGGCCGGGCGCGAGGCGATGGATGTCCGCGAGCGTGCGCTTCAAGCGTGACTGCAGCACGATTCCGACGTTGGCGAAGTCCGGCCGCAGGGCCTCGAACACGCGCAGCGTGCCGTCGGTCGTGGTGTGGTCCTCCATCTCCACGCGCAGGAACAGCTTGCGCGCGGCGCAGTACGCGGCGAGCTCGCGGTACAGCTGCAGGCACAGCGCTTCGGAGGTGCGCAGGCCGAGGTGGGTGGGCTTGACGGAGACGTAGGCGTCGACGCGCGCCGCGACCACGGCGTCGGCGGCCTGCTTGTACTCCTCGACCACGGCGCGCGACTGCTCTTCGCCGCTGACGTCTTCGCCGAGCACGTCGATGATGCCCGGGTGCTGACGATCGCGCAGCGAGCTGAGCGCCGCGATGGCGTCCTCCAGACGCTCCCCGGCGACGTAGCGCTTGGCGACGCGCCACATGATCGCGCGCGGAACGTAGGGCAGAGTGTTGAGGACCAGGTCGTCGAAACGCGCCATGAGAGCGAAGGATTGTAGAGGCCACGGCGCAGCTTTTCCTTCGCGCTGCTGACGCGCTGAGCTCTCGCTGCGCTCCCGCGCTACGATCGCGACGCTGTGGACGCCGACCAAAGCGATCGAGCCGGGCAGGCCCGCGTGGTGCTCTCGACCCACGCCGACCGCGCGGCGGCGCGCGCCCTGGCGCGCGAGCTGGTCGAGCGCCGGTTGGCGGCGTGCGTGAACGTGGTCGCGGGGGCGCTCAGCGTGTACGCCTGGAAGGGCGCGATCGAGGAAGCGGACGAGGTGCTGCTGGTGATCAAGACGAGCGCCTCGCGGCTCGCCGAACTCGAGCGCGCCTACGCCCAGTTGCATCCCTACGACACGCCGGAGTGGGTCGTGATGTCGCCCGAGCACGTGGCGCCGCGCTACCTGGAGTGGCTGCTCGAGCAGACGCGTTGACGCGGCCGGAACCGTGAGCCAGGAACTCGAGCGGGCGCGCAGCGCCGCCAGCGCGGATGGCGCGGATCCGCGCGCGCAGCGACTGGGGCTGTGGCTGGGCGCGGCGCTGTTCCTCGGTTTGGCGTTGCTGCCCGTGCCGGGGCTCGACGTGCTCCAACGGCGCGCCGCCGCCGTCACGGCGCTGGTGGCGACGCTGTGGCTCACGCAGGCGGTTCCGCTCGGGGCTGCGTCGCTCGTGCCCGCGGCGCTGTTTCCGTTGCTCGGCGTGCTGCCCGCGCGCGAGGTCTCCGGCGCCTACATGGACGACCTCGTGCTGCTGTTCCTCGGCGCGTTCATGGTCGCGCGCGGACTGGAGAGCTGGGGCGTTCACCGCCGCATGGCGCTCGCGCTCGTGTCGGTGTTCGGCGTGGAGCCGCGGCGGCTCGTGCTGGGCTTCGTGGTGGCCACCGGCTTCGTCTCGCTGTGGATCAACAACACCGCGGCGACGCTGATGATGTACCCGATCGCGCTGGCCGTGATCACGACCGTGGGCGGCAAGCGCTCGTCGCCGTTCGCGCTGGCGATGCTGCTGGGCATCGGCTACGCCGCTTCCATCGGCGGCGTCGCGACGCCCGTCGGCACGGCGCCGAATCAACTGCTGCTCGGCGCGCTGCGCACGAGCTTCCCGCGCGCGCCCGCAATCTCCTTCGCGACCTGGGCGACGGCCTGGCTTCCGTTCGCCGCCGTCTACCTCGTGATCTTGTGGTGGATCCTCACGCGCGTCGCGTTGCGCGTCGACAGCGCCGGAGTGCTCACGCGCGATGTGATCGCCGCCGAGCGCGCCAAGCTCGGCCCGATGTCGCGCGGCGAGCGCTGGATGGCGGCCGTGTTCGCGCTCACCGCGCTGCTGTGGGTCACGCGAGGCGGGCTCGCCATCGGCGAGTTCTCCATCCCCGGGTGGGGGCAGGCGTTGGCCGAGCTCCAGGCGCGCACGCTGGGCTTGACGAGCGCCGAGAAGTTCAGGCCGTTCGTCACCGACGCGACGGTTGCGATCGCGATGAGCCTGGTGTGCTTCGCCTTGCCGGTCGATCGTGCGCGCGGAGTGAGACTGCTCGACTGGGAGAGCGCGGGGAAGCTGCCCTGGGACGTGCTGCTGCTGTTCGGCGGCGGCTTCGCGATCGCCCGCGCCTTCCAGAGCTCCGGGCTCGACGGCGTCCTGGGCCAGGCGCTCGCGCCGCTCCTGGCGGATCGCCCCGCATGGCTGGTGATCGCGCTGGTGGCGGCCTTCATGACGTTCTTGTCCGAGATCGCGTCGAACACCGCGCTGACGGCGATCGCAATGCCCGTGCTCGCCGCGGCGGCCGTCGAGAGCGGCTACGACCCGCGGCTGGTGATGCTGCCGGCCACCGTCGCGGCCTCGTGCGGCTTCATGTTGCCCGTCGGAACGCCGCCCAACGCCGTCGTGTTCTCCAGCGGCCTGGTGCCGATCCGAACCATGGCGCGCGTGGGGCTGGTGGTGGATGTCGTCGGGGTGGTGCTCGTCACCGCAGTGTTCACGCTCTGGGGGCGGAAGGTCTTCGGTATCGAGGACGGCGTTCCCGTGTGGGCGCTCCCGTAGTCGGGTCGTCGCGAGCGCCTGAGCTCAAGCGGCGCGCCCGATGCGTCGACGCGACGGACATGCGCCGTCGTCTCGAGCGAGTGACCCAGGCTGCGCTGCTCGTGTGCGCTCTGCTCCCGCTCGCGCCGCGGGCGAAGGCGCCCGCGTGTGAGCCGCTGCTCGCGGGCGTGCAGCGCGAAGAGCACTTCGTGCTGCTCCTGGACTCGCCGGGCTCGACCGCGCAGCGGACTTCCGTTCCCAAGCCGGTTGGACTGGCGAGCTGGCGCGCGCGCGGCGGCGAGCGCTCGCAGGTCGAACTCGAGGTGCGACTGTTCGACGAGGACCTGCGCGTGCAGCACGTCGAGACCGTCGACTCGAGCGTGAGCGAGCTCGTGTGGCGCGAATGGCGCGCGGGTCACGGCCGCACGCTGCGCGTCCGCGCGGAGGCGGGCGTGCTTGAGCTGGTCGAGTGGGGCCGACCCGAAGTGCTGCGCGTCACGCTGCCGACGCCGGACCCGGTGTGGCTGCCGCTGCACTTGCTCGAGGCCCTGCGCGGCGGCGCTTCGATCGACTCCGCGCTGTGCTTCGATCCGCTCGGACGCTGCGCGGAGAGGCTGAGCCTGCGCGCGGAGTCCGATGCGCCCGAGAGCCGACGTGTGCGCCTGACCGACGCGCTCCAAGCGTGCGCCGGCGAGTTCCGCTTCGAAGGCGACGTGTTGGCCGAGTTTCGCTGGCAGGCCGGCGCGCTGCGCGCGAAGGCCATCGGGGCCGACGAGTACGCCACGCTCGAACGCGAGCAGGCTGCACGCGATCAACGTTGATCCGCGCGCGCCCTTAATGCAGCCGCAAGATTCCGGGGCGAACTGAACGCGCCTGAACGCGCATCTTGCGCGCTCGCAGCTGCGTACAGCCACCTGACGCTTGGCGCTCGCGCTGCCATAGCCGATCATGCCGGGCCCCTCACTCCAGGGCCGCGTGCTGCACAGGCGCGCGCCACGCCGTCCCCTCGATGCCCCCTTTGTCACGACCGGTCTTCTCCCTGGCTCGCGCCGGATCGCCCGCGCGCTCACGGCTGCTGGCGTGCGTCCTCGGCGCAAGTCTGTGCCTGACGGGCGGCTGCTACACGCCCTCGGAGCAGTTGCGCAACGCGGACAAGGCGGCCTACGAGATCCTGCTCAAGCGTCGCAAGGAACTCGGTGAGAGCGGCGAGTTCAGCATCGAGCCGCCCGCCGACAGCCTGCGCCAGCGCATGCTCGCGGGCGAGACTCCCGGGGCCCTCGGACTGGTGCAGACGCTGGCCGTCGCCTCGGAGAACAGCCGCGACTTCCAGCGCCGCAAGGAAGACCTCTACCTGGCGGCGCTCGACCTCACCCTCGAGCGCTTCGCCTTCCAGTCGCAGCGCAGCGGCCAACTCGGCGCGCTGGTGCAGGGCACGGGCGACGAGGCCACGTCCGCGTCGATGGGCGGCGGCGCAGCGCTGCGCCGACTGCTAGGTTCGGGCGCGCTGTGGATCGGCGACATCGGCCTCTCGTTCGCGCGCAGCCTCTCGCGCAGGGATTCGTTCGGCCTGCAGAGCGACCTGGGGTTGACGGTGACTCAGCCGCTCCTGCGCGGCTTCGGTCGGCGCATCGTGATGGAGCCGCTCACCCAGGCCGAGCGCAACGTCGTCTACCAGGCGCGCAGCTTCGAGCGCTTCCGTCGCACCTTCGCGGTCGACGTCACGTCGCGCTACCTGCGGATCCTCCAGCAGGAGCTGCAACTGCGCAACGAAGAGGAGAACGTCAAGAACCTCGAGACGGTGCGCGCGCGCAACGAAGCGCTCTCCGCGGCGGGGCGGCTCTCCGAAGTCCAGGTGGCGCAAGCGCAGCAGGATGAGTTGCGCTCGCGCATCCGCGTGATCGACCAGCAGCAGCGGCTGCAGCTCGCGCTGGACAACTTCAAGTTGTTCCTCGGCTTGCCGATCCAGACCGCGATCGCGCTGGACACCGCCGAGGTCGAGAACCTGGACGCCGGCGGCGGACTCGAGGTCGACGAGAGCGTCGCGGTGAGCTTCGCGCTCGAGCAGCGCCTCGACTACCTGACCGCGGTCGACAGCGTCGCCGACGCCGAGCGCAAGATCCCGATCGCCGCCAATCGGCTGATGGCGGGCGTCGATGTGACGTCCTCGATCCGCGCCGCGAGCGATCCGCGCAAGCCGCTCGAGTACGACCGCGACCGACTCAACTGGGACATCGGCCTCGAGGTCAACCTGCCGATCGATCTCATCGCCCAGCGCAACGCCTATCGCGAGACGCTGATCACGCTGGAGCGCGCCAAGCGCGCCGAGGTCGAGCTCGCGGACTCGATCCGCGTCGCGCTGCGCGACGAGTTGCGCCAGGCTCGCACGCAGCTCGAAACGCTGCGCATCCAGGAGAACGCGGTCGCGCTGGCCGAACGCCGCATCGAGAGCACGCAGCTCAATCAACAGGCCGGACGCGCCGAGACCCGTGACTACCTCGAAGCGCAGGAAGCCCTGCGCCAGGCCCGCAACGCGCTGATCACGGCGCGCATCGACTACCATCTCGCGCGGTTGAGTCTGTGGCGCGACATGGAGCTGCTCCGCGTCGACGAATCGGGCGTGCGCCCCGACGAGCAACTGCTCGAGCCCGCCGGTCCGACCGAGGGCGAAGCCGAAGATTCCCTGCCGATCCCCACGCCCGTGGAGCCTCAGCGATGAACAAGCAACGAGCCGGATTCAAGCTCCTCACGCTCGTCCTCACCCTCGCCATCGTCGGTGGGCTGACCTGGTTCGCCATCGCGCGCAGCGGCTGGCTGCGGCCCGAGGAAACCACGGAGGTCGTCGGCGCTCCGGTGCAGCGCGGAACGCTGCGCATCAGCGTGATCGAACGCGGCAACCTCAAGGCGGCCGACGCCGTGGTGCTCAAGAGCGAGATCGAGGGCAACACGACCATCCTGTACCTGATCCCCGAGGGCACGATGGTCAAGGAAGGCGATCTGGTGTGCGAGCTCGACGCCACGCAGCAGATCGACCGACGCGTCGCCCAGGAGATCACGATGCGCAACGCCGAGGCCTCGTTCGTCAAGGCCAAGCAGAACTACGAGATCCAGAAGAGCCAGAACGACAGCGACATCAAGCGCGCCGAACAGCAGCTCGCCTTCGCGGAGCTCGACCTCAACAAGTTCCGCGAGGGCGACCGCGCCGCCAAGGAGGCGCAGGCCAACGAGAAGATCAAGCTCGCCGAAGAGGAAGGCACGCGCGCGCGGGACAAGTTCGACTGGTCCCAGCGCCTGTACGACAAGGGCTTCCTCACCACGACGGAGCTCGAAGCCGACCGGCTCTCGCGCTCGCGCGCGGAGATCCAGCTCGAGCAGGCCAAGCGCGACCGCGACCTGCTCGTGCGCTTCCAGTTGCCGCGCGACGAGTCGGAACTCGTCGCCAAGCTCGACGAAGCGCGCCGCGAACTCGACCGCGTGAAGCTCCAGGCCGCCGCCAAGCTGGTGGACTTCGAGGCCGACATGCGCACGCGCGAGGCGCAGTTCAACCTCGAGCGCGAGAAGCACGTCAAGCTCGAGCAGCAGATCGCCAAGGCCAAGATGCACGCGCCGCGCCCCGGCATGGTCGTCTACGCGCAGCAGGAGTCCGGCCGAATGGGCGGCAGCCAGCCCATTCAAGAAGGCACCAGCGTCCGCGAGCGCCAGGACATCATCACCATCCCCAGCGCCACTGGCATGGTTGCGCAGGTGAGCTTGCACGAGTCCGTGCTCAAGCAGGTCAGCGTGGGGCAGGGCTGTGTGATCAAGGTCGACGCGCTGGGCTCGCGTGAGTTCAGCGGCCGCGTGAGCTTCGTCGCGGTGCTGCCCGATCAGAACTCGTGGTGGGCCAACCCCAACGCTCGCCTGTACCGCACCGAGGTTCAGATCCTCGAGGGTCATCCCGACATGCGGCCGGGAATGAGCTGCTCGATCGAGATCCTGGTCGAGGACATTCCGGACGCGACCTACGTGCCGGTCCAGTCCGTGTTCCGTTCGGGCGGCGAGAACATCGCCTTCGTGGTCAAGCCTGGCGGGCGACATGAGGAGCGCCAGGTCAAGGCCGGTCGCTACAACGCCAACTGGGTCGAGATCCTCGAAGGTCTGAGCGTCGGGGAGTCGGTGCTGCTCAGCGCGCCGGCGAGCTTCACTCCCGCGCCCGCGCCGCAGACGTCGACGGTCGCAGCGCCCGGCGCGCCCGATGGCGTCGCGCGCGACGGCGCCGCTCCCGCGGGCGCTCCTCCGACCGGCGGCGAACCCGCAGGACGCAGCGGCGGTGATCGCGGCGGCGATCGCGGCGGCGAGCGAGCCGGTCGCAGCGGCGGAGCAGGGCCCGGCGGCGTCGCGCCTGGCGGCGGAACAGAGCTCGGCGGCGGAGCCGGCCCCGGAGCCGGCCCCGG
>CALKYE010000289.1 GCA_938003765.1 uncultured Planctomycetia bacterium | reverse complement strand
GTCGCGCTGCCCGCTGCCCCGAGCTCGCGCTAGAGGATCGATCTTCGATCTTAGAGGGTGTCCATTTCGCGGCAACGTCGGCAAACCCGGCAAGATCGGACCGCGAGACGCCGTCCTCGGCAACCGCGCGGCAACGACTTGCCGAGCTGTTGCCGCACGCGACGTGATTCTGACTAGGCGGATTCTCGATCGACCCGTGCTCGATCTGATCGATCTCGTCCTGCGCTCGGGCGCCGGACTGTTCGACTCACCCCGAGTACGCCGCTTCGCGCACATGTCCTCCGACTGGCCGCCGCCCGGCCGCGGGCGGCCGATCGGCGCGCGCACCAGCCAGCTCTTCGCCGCGCAGGTCTATCTGTGTGCGTTCGACCACTTCGTGAAGCGTGAGTTGAAGGTCCCGGGCTACGTGCGCTACGTCGACGACCTGCACCTGTTCGGCGACTCACGCGCAGAGCTGCGCCACTGGCGGGCGGCGATCGCCGAGTGGCTGATGCGCGAGCGCCACCTGCGGCTCAAGTCGCCCAACGCGCGGATCCTCTCCAGCCGCGGTCACGTCGACGCGCTCGGCCATCGGGTGACGCGCGAAGGCATCGAGCCGCTGCCGCGCAAGCCGTTCGAGCGCCTCACCGCGCGCGTGCGGGCTGAGCTGGAGGAGCGCGGCGGCCGCGCCGAAATCGCTCGTTCCCTCGCTTCCAGCGCCGCGCACATCTCCTTCGGCTGCTGACCGGCAGCGCGGCAACTCGTTGCCGCGCGGTTGCCGCCTGGTTGCCGAGGACCCCGTTTCGCGGCCGCTTCTTGCCGCGCTTGCCGACGTTGCCGCGAAATGGACACCCTCTAAGATCGAAGATCGATCCTCTAGCGCGAGCTCGGGGCGGCGGGCAGCGCGACACGGAAGCCGAGAAAGCTTCTCTGATAATCGGGGGGACCTCTGAACCGATACGCAGAGCAACATCGTTCGAGGCCGTTCTTGAAGCCGCCGCCACGGACGACGCGATTGGTGCCGCCAAGAGGGCCGGGAGGATCGATCTGCCGCTCCTGCGAGTACTCACCGTACCAATCCGAGCACCACTCCCAGACGTTGCCGTGAGTATCGTGCAAGCCCCACGGGTTCGCGGGCTTCATGCCGACCGGGTGTGGACGGCCTTCGCTGTTGGCCGCGTACCAACCCACTCGGGCCAGATCCTCCTCGGAGTCGCCCGACCAAAAGGCCGTCCGCGCTCTCCGATCGCGCACGCCGTCTCGCTGTGCGCGGCACGCGTACTCCCATTGCGCCTCGCTCGGCAGAGCGCCGCCTACCCAGCGGCAGAAGAGCCATGCCTGGAACCAAGAGACTCTGCGCACCGGGAGGTTCTCTTCGGACTTCTCAGGCTTGCGCGCGAGGTCGAGGGACGCGAACTGCGCTTCGGTGACGGTGGTGCGTCCCAGTCGGAATGGCCTTGTCAGAGCGACCTCGTGTTCCGTGCGATCCCACTCGAACGACGACTTGGCGTCGCCCATCACGAAGCGGCCTGCCGGGATCTCGGCGAAGTCGAGGTGCGGCTGGGCGCCGACTCCGAAGGCTGTGAGAAGCGGCTCGACATTGACGCCAGGTTCGACGAGGTCGAGGGCGTAGATGAGCTGCGCGATCAGCTTCAGGTCGAACTCGCTCCGGCTCTGCTTCGCGAGCGCGCCGAGTCCGCCGCGGATCAGCTTGGAAGCATCGGCGGGCTGCCAACTGCTCGCAAGGGAGCGAAGGTGGTCGCCATCCCAGCCCTTGGTGGCGAGCAGGAACTCGAAGCCCGACGCGGCGGTGAGTGTGTCGACGAACGGCAGAGCGCGCAGAGCCAGCGCGGGGCTCGCGGAGCGTACGGCCTTGAGCGTCTCGAGCCGCGCCGAGTCGCCGACCAGCGCGCAGGCCATGCCGTAGGTCTGGCCCCAGAAGCGGATCGACTCGCCGTCGTCGTTCGCCTTCGCCAGCTTCTGGAGACGAGACTTCAGCTCACGCGTTGGCAGCTCGGCCAAGCGCTGCGCGGCGAGGAACTCGCACAGGCTGCGGTGCCAGAACTTCCAGGGCTCGCCGGCGCCGTCGAACTTGCCGAGCAGCCCCGAGTTGTCGCCCAAGTCGTCGAGCAGCTTGTCGGGCGAGCCCCAGCTCGCCAGGTACTGCAGCAAGCGTTCGGCGTGGGCCTTGTTCTTGCGCTTGTTGGTCAAGGTGTAGAGCGCGTCGACGAGTTCGCTTTCGGTCCACGAGAGCCGCCCAGAGTCCATGAGCGCCAAGGCGAGGTGCGGGAGGAGCTTCTGCGCCGATGTGGGGTGAGCGACGGGCTTGGGACGATCGGGACTCGCCCCGCGCTTCAGCAACAGCTCGATCGCGCGTTCGTACAGCCCGCGCGCTGTGGTCGGTGCGTTCGGGCTCTCCAGCGTGACAGCCACCATCAGCGTGAGCAGAAGCGGATTGGTCGAGAGCTGCGCGAGTTGCGTGCAGCGATCGACGTGCGCGAGCACTTCGTTCGCCTTCGACCTGTCGACGAGCCAGTGCTCGACCAGCTCGGCGCGTCGCTTGGCGCTCAGCGGCTGCACGTCCGCGCGCTCGAAGTTCGGGATCTTCTCCAGGCCTATCTTGCGGCTGGTGATGACCACGGCCGCGTTCGGCAGCTCCGCCAGGATCGGGTGCAGCAGGTTCCACAGCTCTTGGACCGAGTCGGCGCCAACCTCGTCGAGCGCATCGAGGAGGAGCCATACGTCGGCGCGCTGTGCGGCCCGCTCTCGGAGCTGCGCGGCGAGATCAACCTTGCCCAGTGCGGGCGACGACGCGCACAGATCGGCCTCGGCGATGTCGAACGGGTGCTTGCGCTCGCGCAGGAGCCGCGGGAGCGACACGAGCACGACGAGCGGTCCGTCAGCCTCCGCTCCGACTTCCCAAGCGAGCCGCCGACACATCGTCGACTTGCCCGCGCCGGGATCGCCCGCGATCACCCAGCGCAGCGGTGTGTCGCTGTCGCGCGCGGCTTCCAGCAGTCCGCGGAGCGTCGTGCTGCGTGCGAAGCGCTCGAGTTGCACGCGCTCGTTGCGCGCGTGTCCCTTCTCGTCCATCGCGAACGAGAGGTCGAGTTGCACGTAGATGTCCTCGAAGGCTCGCTGTCGTGCGTGCGGGAAGAAGGGAACGACCAGTTCGTGCTGCTTGCGGAGGAAGGCGCGATAGGCGGCGAGCACATCGATCTCGACCGTGGCGCCCGGTGCGACGTCGAGCGAAGCGACGAGCGGGGCGAGGTCGTCGAGATCGTCGAACGTCTGTGTCTCGTGCGCTTGGTCGACGATGGAGCGGTGCCCCTCGTAGCGCCAGACGCGCACGTCGAGACCGCATGCCAGTGCATAACCCGCGACGACCGCGAGCGAGGTGTTCTCCGCGCCGTCGCGCGGCTCGTGCGTTCCGAGCACGACCCACACGACTCGACCCACGCCCTTCAGTTTCTTGGGTAGCTCCTCAAGCGTCCAACCTGCCTTGGGTAGCTCAGTCCAGAACCCTCGCCGCAGACGCTGAAGCTCGTTCCACGTCTCCGCGCCGTCGCTGCATGTGCGCGGACAGAGCAGCAGAGTCTTGTTGCCGTGCGCGGGTTTTGCGACCGCGGGGATGCCGACGTTCGCGTTGATGAGTTCACGCAGGCTCTCTCCATTGCTCGACGAGGGAACGAAGTAGCTCTGTTGGAACGGCGGGAGCTTCATCCACTTCGGCAGATCTTCGCCGAATCTGGCGACTTGCAGGACACGATCGCGGCCGTACGCGTAGCCGATCTCGAACCCCACGTTCGCGTTCGGCGTATCGACGAGCGCGAGCACGAAGTCTGCGTTCGAAATTCCCGGCTCGACGATGTCCTTCCAGATCTGACCGGCTTCGATGTCGGTGCCTGGCAGCTTGACGTCCCAACCCTCGGTGCGCTCGAGGCCTTGAAGCGTGAGCTTGCCGACCTTGATCGTCATGTCCCAGATCACGAAGACCTTCTTGGGACCCTGCTTCGTCTTCGAGCGCTTGGACTTGGCCATGTTGCGAGCGGTGGGGTGCGGGAGGCGCGGGATTCTAGTGCCGCGTCGCAGGCGCGACATCGCCGCACGAAACAACCGCACGACGCGCAAAGGCGTCGTGCGGTGTGAGAGCCCGAGTTCTCGCGGCCCGCGCAGGCCGCGAGTCACTTGGCGCGCATCAAGGCCACAGAGTCACCTCGACCGCCGCGGTGAGCTGCGTCGGTTGCGACGGCGAGCTGTTGTCGCGCGCCCAGGCTTGCGCGAAGAACACAGCGCCCGGGAGCAGTCCATTCGCAGCGAGGTAAGTGCGCGAGAGAGTGGTGCGCAGCTCGCCCGAGCAGCCGGTGCTGCCGCCGGTGCTCGAGATCGGCAGGCGAACGCGCGGCGCGGCGACGCACATCGTGCCCGGGCCGAAGGGGACTGAGGTCGCGGCCGTGCCCCAGAAGAAGAGGCCCGCGCGCTGCGCCCGCAGGTTGGGCGCGACGAGTTCGAGCTCGGGGCCGATGGTCGCGCTGGCCGAGCCTGCGATGACGGCGAATGGGTAGCAGCCCAGCGAGCCGCCGGACGGCGAGCAGTAGGACTTGGGCGCGCGCACGCCGCCGAGAGCGACGATGGGCGCTGCGCCGTCGATCAACACGTCGCCGCGGCCGTCGAAGTTGATGTCGCCCAGCGCGCTCACCACGCCGTCTGCGCCGCGCGCGCAGCGGCCGAGATCGGCTCCGGTCGCGCCGTCGAAGAAGTGCGTGTAGCCCTTGTTGGAGCAGGCGCCGGAGCACACGAGCGGCACGCTGCTCACGAAGTCGGGCAGGCCGTCGCCGGTGATGTCGCCGGGAGCGACGACCGCGCTGCCGAACATCACGCCGTAGCCGGAGTCGACCGAGCGGATCAGCGCGCCGCTCGCGCCGGAGCGCACGTCGACGCCGCCGGTGCGGAACGTCGCGTGGAAGCGGCCGGGCACGCCGACGGCGAAGTCCTCGACGCCGTCGCCGTCGAGATCGCCGCCCAGGTTCGCGAGCGACTCACCCGCGCCGTCCCAGATGGCGGAGGTGATGCGATAGACGAGCGCGCCGCTCGCGGCGCTGAACACGTCGACGGTCGGAAGCGTGCCCGGATCGGACGCGCCCGTGTCGGTGATGGCGTAGTCGTCCCGGCCGTCGCCGTCGACGTCGCCCAGGCGCGCCAGCGCCTTGCCGAAGAAGTAGCCGTTGCCCAGGCCGGCGAGGTGCGTGCGGAGCACGGCGCCGCTCGCGCCGGAGACGACGTACACGCGGCTGGGCGAGCCCGGAGTGCGAGTGCGCGCGGAGATGAGCACGTCGTCGACGCCGTCGAGGTCGACATCCGCGATGCGCGCGAGCGCCAGGCCGAGCGTCTGCGGCAGGCCGGGCGACACGAAGGTCGAGAGCAGCGCGCCGCTCGCGCCGGAGCGGAACTCGACAAACGACGGGAGCCACGAGTTCGCGGCGGGCGCGGCGATGGCGTAGTCCTCGACACCGTCGCCGTCGAGATCGTCCAGCCCGGCGAGGCCCGCGCCGTACTCGACGTTGGGAGGCGCAGGGTGCGAGCGCAGCGCCTGGCCATCCGGCACGCGCAGGATCCGCACTGCGGGGGCCGACGGCGTCGGCGTCTGGTCGATCAGGACCTCGCGGCGCCCGTCGCCGTCGAGGTCGGCGATCGCGACGCCGCGACCCGGGCCGCCGGGCAAGCGCACGACTTCGCCTTGAGCGCAGATCTGTTCGCCGAGCGCGAGCAGCGCGAGCGGCACGATGTGGAACTTGGAGTGCTTCATGCGGGGATCGACTAGCTGGGATGCACGCGGCGCGTCACGCTTCAGCGCTCGCGACCATGACTTTTGCGCCCCGCATCGCCGCGTACGTCTATCCCGGCTGGCATCCCATCCCGGAGCGCGATGCGAGCTTCCACCCCGGGTTCACCGAGTGGGAGCTCGTGCGCGCGTGTGCGCCGCGCTTCGAGGGGCACGCGCAGCCCAAGGTTCCGTTGCTCGGTGAGTACGACGATCGCGATCCGCGCGAGGTG
>CALKYE010000288.1 GCA_938003765.1 uncultured Planctomycetia bacterium | reverse complement strand
CGAACCCTGGAGCGAGTGCTGGCGCGGCTTCTGGCTCTACGTCAGGCGCGACTTCGGGCTCGCGTCGCACCGGCCGCGCGGCCGCCGAACGCAGTCCGGCGGGCTTCGACGAAGAGTTCGAGGACTGAAGCGCGATGGTGGGGAGCGCTGTGAAACCTCTAGCGCCTGTCGGCGCCGCCAGCGGCTCGTGCGCGCTGAACGCGGGGCGCGGTCGGGCTCGCGCACTGCGAGCACGAACAGGAATCGAGCGCGTGATTGACGCCCGTGCGGCCCGGGCGAGACCATGCGCGACCCAAGCCCATGCAACCCCAGCCTCCGGCCGACCGTTCCCGTCCCGGCCCCAACGACGACGTGGAAGACCTGATGCGCGTGGCGCACGCGGCGACGCAGCTCGCCTACGCCCCGTACTCCAAGGTCCGCGTCGGCGCTGCGCTGCTCGGCGAAGACGGCCAGGTGTACACCGGCTGCAACGTCGAGAACGCGAGCTACGGGCTCACGCTGTGCGCCGAGCGCGCGGCCGTCGTGCGCGCGGTCGCCAGCGGCGAGCGACGCTTCCGAGCCATCGCCATTGCCACGGACCAGCCGCAGGCCTTCATGCCGTGTGGCGCGTGCCGCCAGGTGCTGCTCGAGTTCGCTCCCAAGCTGTGGATCCACGTGCAGGGCGCGAAGAGCCCGATCGAAACCGTCAGCCTCGCGGAACTGCTGCCGCGCGCGTTCTCGCCGCGGGACCTGCCCTGAGCCGCCGCTCGCGCACGAATCTCGAACTGCCTGTCGCGCACGACGCCGACCTCGCCATGACTTCGTCCGACTCCGCTGCCGCGCGGCGCGCCGAGGAGCTCCGCGCCCAGCTCCGACGCCACAACTACCTGTACTACGTCGAGGCGCAGCCCCAGGTCAGCGACGCCGAGTACGACCGGCTGTTCCGCGAACTCGAGCAACTCGAGCGCGAGCATCCCGAGCTGGTCACGCCCGACAGCCCGACGCAGCGCGTCGGCGCGCCGCTCCCCGAAGGCCAGGGCTTCGCCAAGCGACGCCACGAGCTGCCGATGCTCTCGATCGACAGCTTGTTCAGCGCCGACGAGGTGCGCGAGTTCGACGAGCGCATCCGTCGCTTCCTGCTGCTGGCCGAGGACGCGCCGCTCGTCTGGGTGGTCGAGCCCAAGTTCGACGGCGCGAGCACGTCCTTGATCTTCGAGCACGGCCGTTTCGTCGCCGGCGTGACGCGCGGCGACGGCGAGGTCGGCGAGGAGATCTCGGCCAACCTCCGCACCGTGCGCAACCTGCCGCTGCGCCTGTTCGACGCGCGCCGCGCCGCGCCTGCGCTGCTCGAGGTGCGCGGCGAGGTCCTGATCGAGCGCGAGGCCTTCGCGCGCTTCAACGCCGAGCGCGCTCGCGAAGGTCGACCGGTGCTGGCCAATCCGCGCAACGCCGCCGCGGGGGCCTTGCGACGCAACGATCCCGCTGAGGTGGCGCGCTATCCGCTGCAGTTCCATCCCTGGGCGATCGCGCGCGTCGAAGGGCTGCCGGGCGCGAGCTTCACGACGCACTGGGAAGGGCTCGAGGCGCTGCGCGACTGGGGTTTCCCGCACAACGCCTGGGCCGAGCGCGTGAACGGTCTCGAGGGTTGCTTCGACTACCACGCGCGCATGCTCGCGCGCCGCGGCGAGCTCCCGTTCGACGTCGACGGCATCGTCGCCAAGCTCGACTCGCTCGTCCTGCGCGAGCGACTCGGCGCCACGGCGCGCTCGACGCGCTGGCAGTTCGCGCACAAGTTCCCGGCCAACGAGGCGACCAGCACGCTGCGCGCCATCGAGTTCCAGGTCGGAGCGCTCGGCCGCATCACGCCGCGCGCGCACGTCGATCCGGTCGAGATCGGCGGCGTCGTCGTGCGCCACAGCACGCTGCACAACGCGGACTACGTTCGCGCGCTGGGGCTGCGCATCGGCGACCGCGTATTCCTCGAGCGCGCCGGCGACGTGATTCCGCAGGTCATCGCCGTGGCGCAAGCCGCGGAGGGCGACGAGCCGGCCGACTGGCGCGCGCGCCGACCGGCCGAGTTGCTCGAAGGCGAAGCGCCGCGCGCCGGCGTGCTCTGCGGTTGGCGCGACGAGTTCTCCGTTCCTGCCGCTTGTCCGGCCTGCGGTACGGCGCTGGCGCAGGAGGGCAAGTTCTGGCGCTGCCCCAACGTGTACGGCTGCGCGCCGCAAGTGATCGGTCGCACGCTGATGGCCACGCGCCGCGGCGCGCTGGAGATCGACGGCTTGGGCGAACGCATGGCCGAACAGCTCTTCATCGCCGGTCACCTGCGCTCCACCGCCGACCTGTTCCACCTCGACGCGCTGCGCGAGCGACTCGTCGAACTCGAGCGCTGGGGCGAGAAGAGCGTCGCCAGCCTGCTCGCCCAGATCGAGCGCGCCCGCGACGTGACCTTCGAGCGCTTCCTGGTCGCGCTCGCGATCTCCGACGTCGGCGCGGCGACCGCGCGCGCGCTGGCGCTGCACTTCGCGACCCTCGACGAGTTGCGCGCTGCTTCGCTCGACGAGCTCCAGCACGTCGAGGGCATCGGCCCCGAGGTCGCGCGCAGCGTGCGCGAGTGGTTCGACCGGCCGGAGAACCAGGCCGAGCTCGAGCGCTACTTCGCCGGCGGCGTGCGCCTCGCCTACCCGCGCGTGGAGGTGCGCTCGGACAGCCCCTTCGCGGGCAAGACCGTCGTGTTCACCGGCACGCTGGCGCAGATGGGCCGCGCGGAAGCGAAGAAGCTGGTCGAGAGCCTGGGCGGCAAGGTCGCGTCGGCCATCAGCGCCAAGACGCACTTCCTCGTGCAAGGCGAGGGCGGCGGCTCGAAGAAGGACAAGGCGGCGGCGCTCGGCATCAACGTTCTGGACGAGGCCGCGTTCCTGGCGCTCGCCGGTCGCGCTCCGTAACGGTTCGGATGCGCGAGCGCCCGGCGCGCGCCGAGCGGGGGCCCGATCGATTACCGTATGGACCTCCAAGCCATGCCGAGCGAACCGCAAGAGCCTTCCAACCGCCCCGATCCGGCGCCGAGCGAACAGGGGCTGGCCGCTGGCGGCGCCTTCGCGCTGCCGGAGGGCTTCGAGAACGACGAGACGGCGCAACTGGTGCGGCGCGCGCAGGACGGCGACGCACAGGCGCTCAACGACCTGTTCACGCGCTACCACACGCTGATGGTCGAGGTGGCGCGTCGCCGGCTCGGTCCGCGGCTGCGACTGAAGGAAGAGCCCGACGATCTGGCGCAGACGACGTTCCGCGAGGCCACGCGCGACTTCAAGCGCTACGAGTACCGCGGCGAGCAGTCGCTCTTGAAGTGGCTGATCCAGATCCTGCAGAACAAGATCCGCGACAAGGCGGAGTACTACTCGGCCTCCAAGCGCGACACCTCGCTCGAGACCACGCTCGAGCCGACCTCGAACACCGACGGCGACCTGCTGCCGGGGCTGGACATGATCGCCAGCGACGAGCTCTCGGTGACGCGCACGGTCTCGCGCGGCGAGCGCTTCGAGCACCTGCGCCGCGGCCTCGAGCAGCTCAACCCCGAGTACCGCCAGGCGATCACCATGGTCTTCTTCCAGGGCCTTTCGCTGCGCGAAGCCGGCCAGCGCCTGGGCGGCCGGAGCGAAGACGCGCTGCGCATGATGTTGCGCCGAGCCGAGGCCAAGCTGGCCGACATCCTGCGCACCAACGTGGGCCGGGACTACGGCGACGCTTCGCAGTCGTCGCCGTTCTGATCCGGAGCGTCGCGCTCAGCGCGTGGAGCGCGCCGTGAACGAGCGCCGCACCGCGCGCGGCGGAGTTCAACGCGTCTTCAGCACGCGTGCGAAGCGGAACTCGGACTCCAGCGCCAGCAAGGCCATGGCCGTCGTGTAGACGCGGCCGCCGGCATAGCCCCACGGGTCGACACGGGGATCCCACGATCCTTTCGCGTCTCCAGCTCTGCGCTGCGAAGTGACCAGTGCGGAGTACAGAGCCTTCGACCACGTCTTCCAGTAGTCGCCGCCCATCTGGTGCATCGCGTGGGAGCCGTAGTACCAGTAGTAGAAGTCCGGGCCAGCTTCCTGGCTGGGGTCGTCGTTCCAGACCGGCAGCTCCCTCGCGATCAGGTCGGCGTGCGCGACCATGACCGGCGTGCGCGCGGTGTCTTGTCCGAGGAAGACGCGACACAGCAGCCCCACGGCCGTCATCGCTTCGCCGCGCGTGCTGACAAACTTCTCGTTGATGCGCTTCGCGCGCGACGAGTCCGAATTGACTTTGTCGTATCCCACGCGCCCGGTCTGCGCGCTGGACATCTTGTCGATCCAACGCAGAGCGCCATCGAACGCCTGTTGGTCGACCTCGAGCTTCGCCTCCTCTGCGCACTTCAAGGCCATGACCATCCAGCCGGTGATCGAGGTGTCGTCGTGAAATCGGCCGAGGTGCGCATAGCCCCAGCCCATGCCCTCACTGCGCGCCTCCAGGATGAACTTCACCGCCTTGCTCGCCGAGAGCTTCAAGAGGGGCGCCGATGAGAGGTAGTACGCCTCGCAGACCGCCTGCGACGCGACGGCGTGGTTGTAGATGTGAATGGGGTCGCGTCGCGTACCGAACATCCCGCTTTCGGCTTGCTGCTGGTCCACGAGCCACTTGATGCCGCGCGCGACCTGTTCCTTGTACGGACCCTCGAGCGTCGTGTTGCCGTCTCCGAGGAACGCCAGCAGCGCGAGTCCGGTCAATCCGACGTCGAACTGCGCCTCGCCGGCGCCTTCGCACTTCGCGCCTTCCGCGATCTTCCCGCAGTTATCCGAGTAGTCCTTGGCTTGCCAGCTGCCCTCCGCTGACTGGTGCCACTTGAGCCACTCGAAGCCGTCCTTGAGCGCCTGCTCGACGCCGGTCCCTGCGCGCGCCTTGATGTTCCGGCCGCCGATGCGCGCATCGAGCCGTCCGCCCTTCATGCGCGAGATCACCGCCATGGGCTCGTCGCTCTCGGGCCGCTTCGCACGTACGGTCGCGGCCGTCACACCCGCGAGCGCCGCGCCGAGCTCCGCTTCGAGCTTCGCCATCCTCTCGCGCTCGGCCGTCGTCATTCCGCTGCCGCGCTGCGAAGCGCTCAACCAATGCTGCGCGCGGCGCAGCGCCGAGTCTTGCTCCGCAGCCTTGCGGATCTCGCTCCGCGCGAGCTTCAGCCACGCCTGAGCCAGCTCGAGTTGTTGAAGCGGATCGGCGGGGTTCTTCAGGTCGCGCGCGGCCAGCTCTGCGAAGGCGGCGAAGTCGCCCTTGGCGAGCAGCGGCAGTCCGCGCTCGAAGTCACCGCGCTTGAAGCACAGGTAGTAGCCGGCCGTGTGCTGGTGGATGGGCTTGGGCGACGGGAGCTTCAGCGCCTCGAAATGCTGGCGCACCAGGCGGAACTCCTCGATCTCGCGCACCTCGAGCTTCTCGCGTCGCGGTTGCAGGTCCAGGTTCTGGTAGGCGATCTTCTTGAGCTCAGGGTGGTCGATCAGCTCGGTCGCCAGCTCGTACTCCTGCAGGTCGATGTACTCACCCGCCAAGTCGAGCGAGCGCGCGCCGACGGACTTGCGCTGATCGCCCTCGGCCGTCAACGCCGTCGCCAGGACGAGAGCGCGCCGCATCGGACGGCCGTCGAGCTCCCACTGGTTCTCCAAACGTTCGATCGCTTCGAAGCCGGCGTCGACATCGGCGGCGACCTCAGCCAAGTCGCGTGTCAGCTCGAGCGCGGCGTAGCCGCCATCGCTCGACGGCAGGCTCGCGCGCGCGACCTCCAGCGCCTTGCGCGCGAGCGCCGACGCCGTCGCCTTCGTCCACGCGCTGCGCGCCGGGACCTTCAGTCGCTTCTCCAGCTCCGTTCGCTCGTGTTTGCGAGTCTCCTCCGTCGGAACGGGTGTTCGGGAGCCCGGGAGCTTCTCGTCCTGAGTGGCGGCCTGGTTCGGCGCGTGGAAGTCGGTGGCGGGCAGCGGAGCCAGATGCGACGCAAACGACAGCGCAAAAGCGGCGAGCATGGCGGCGGGGGAGGGGCCGGGCGAAGAAACGTGGCGTGTGACTTCGTGCCAGCCATCGCTCCGTTGGCGAGCTGGCACGAGGTCCTACGACGGAGCGCGCACGCGGCTGTCACGCGCGGCGAGCTGGAACTCGCGCCGCGAGTCAGCGCTGCTCCCGTAGGATCCGGACGGATGCGGGCGGCGCCGGGCGTGCGGCCTCGACCGCCTCGCTCGTGGGGGACACGACGATGCGCTGGGGCCCGAATTCCGACACGTCGATTTGTGGCCAGGCCGAGCGCGGGAGTTCGCGCACGTCGCGCATGGGGCCGGCCACGCCTTGGCACGTCGCCAGCGCGATGCGCATGGCGCCCAGGCGCGGCGCCTGCTCTCGACAAACGCCGCCGGGCGCCAACCGAACGTAATCGGCGTTCGAAGGCGCGCCGTTCAGCGGCGCGAGCGCGACGCAGTAGCTCCGGCCCTCGGGCAACTCTGCAGCGCCCGAGTCGAGCACGATCTCGATCTGCGGACCGGGGCGCAGTACGGCGTGCACGTCGCTTCGCACGGCCTCGAAGCGCTCCTCGAGGTATCCGGGGCAATCCACCTGCAGGTCGAATGGCGCGAGCGCGGCTGGAACCAGCAGCGACGACGTCGAGCGCGTGAACGACCAGCCGGCTCCCGACTCGCCGCCGGGACGGTGTTCGCGCAGGCTGAAGACATACCAGCGCACCTCCGCGTGGGGCGCGCTCGCGCTGATCGTGATCGGGTCGATCAGAGCGCTCACGTCGAAGCGCCCGGCGTCCGCAGTGGGGCGCTGCTCGTCGATGTGCGCGACCGAGGGAACGCGCGCGAGTTCGCGGGTTCCGGCGCCGACCAGCTCCGTCGCGACGACGAAGTCCCACGCGCCCGCCGGCACGTTCTGGAGCACGAGCGAGGAGTTCCGACGCGCTGAGAGCTCGTGCGCAGCGATGTCGTCGAAGCGCGCTCCGCTGGGCGCGAGGGCCAGGATCAGGTTGACCGCGCACTCGCCCGCGCGCGGCAGGTTCGCAACCTCCAGGCGCACCTCGCCGCCCCACACGAGCGCCAGTCGGACGTCGCGCGCGCCGGCGGTGACTCGGAGCGGCCGGCTCGCGCGTCCCGCGGCGATCGCCTGCAGCGCGACGGTCGGCTCGTCGAGCGCGAACCGCAGCTCGAAGCGTCCGTTCGCGTCAGTGTGCGCGGCGAACCAGGGGCGAGGTTTGGGGTCGCGAGCGTCGCGATCGTCGACGAGCACCACGCGCGCGCCGCGGACCGGCTGATCCCGCCAGTCGAGCACCTCGCCGCTCGCGAGCACGTCCACCGGGCTCATGACGATCTCGCCCAGGTCTTCGACCGCTCCGAGCGTGCGCACTTGCGCGCGGCCGGCAGCGACCTCGCGACCCTGTGCGTCCAGCGACGCCAGCGTCAGCACGCGAGCGTCCTCGGGCGGCGGGATTCCAGGCGCCGAAATGCGCACGACGCCGTTCGGGTCGGGGCGCAGCAGAAGCTCGCGCCGCTCCCCCAGGACTCGCGAGCCCTCGTTCGCGCGCGCCAGAAGCTCGCCGCGCCAGGGCTGACCCTGTTCGTCGACCACGCGCGCGGTCCAGGTCGCGGCGCCGGAGTCGTCCAGGCGCAGCACAACGCGCTCGCCAGGTTTCTTCGGGCCGGCGAACTTCGTCGTGCGCTCGAACAGCGGGCGCACGAGCGTCGCCTCGAAGTGCTCGCCGAGCGCGACGTGCTCGAACACCACGCTTCCGTTCGAGGCCGCGGTCAGCGGCGTGCTCGAGCCCGTCGGCCAGCGCGCCAGGCCCGGTCGCGGACGACTTGTGGCGATCGAGCGCAGCATCGCGCGCGCTTCGGATGCGCCGCTCGCGCCCGCGTGCTCGCCGAGAACGAGTTCGACGCTTCCGTACGGCGGGAGCGTGAACTCCAGCGGCGTGCTCGGCGGCCGCCGGAGCGTCAAGTGTTTCGAAGGCGCATCGGTCGCTGCCAGCCCCAGTTGCGCATACCAGGCTCCGCCAGGTCGCGACAACAGCATGCCCGCGTTCCGCAGCGTGGCGCGCCCCGTTCCGTCCGTACGCTGCTCGATGTAGTCGGTCGAGACCGTCAGCACACGCCGCAAGACGACCTGCACGCCGGCCGCCGGCCGTCCGTCGCTGTCGCGCACGAGCACGTCCACGTCGAAGTCGCGCACCAGTTCTACGTCCAGCGGCGTGCGCGCATCGCCAGCTCCGACGTTCCATCCCGTCTGGCCGTCCGCGGCGCGTGCGATGGCGACGACGAAGCCCGCGCGCTGGCGGAATGAGGCGAGGCCCTCCGCGTTGCACACGCGCGACTCGTCCGCTTGCGCGAGTCGACGCTCGAGGTGGGCGAACTCGAACCCCGCGGCGGGGTCGTAGTCGGCGCCCCGCGCGCTGCGCTCGAAGAGCCAGACCTTTGCGCCCGCCGCGGGCGCGCCTTTGGCGAACTCCACTCGGACGGTGAACAGCGCGTCGTGCTCCGACAACGCAACGATGTCCGTCGCCGTGCGCGCCGTCGGCTCGACGCTGAGCTCCGCGGCGCTCCGTGTCGGATGCGCATCGAGCGGCCGCGAGACGCTGTCAGCCGAGTCGCTCTGCCCGACGTCGCGGGCGAGCGGGGGACTCGCGTCGTCGGATGGCGCGGACGATGGATCGATGGCGAACCAGGCCAGCGCGAGCAGCGCGGCGGCAGCGACAGCGATCCACGCGAGCAGCGGGCGCATGCTTCGACACTTAACGCGGGTCGCGCGCTCGGATACCCACGCTGGCCCCAGCTATTTCCTCTTCGGCGGCGCGATCGACTCGTCGACCTCGGCGAGCAGCGCCAGTGCGCCCATCGCCGTCGAGTACACGCGACCGCCGCTGAAGCCCCACGGGTCGACGTTTGCGTCCCACGAGCCCTTCGCGTGACCGTCCTTGCGCTGTCCGGCAGCGAGCGCTGTGCGCAGCGCCTGGAACCAGGCCTTGTCGTACGGATCACCCATGCCGCGCAGCGCGAGCGAGCCGTAGTACCAGCCGTAGAAGTCGACGCCCGCTTCGGCCGCCGGGTTGACGGACCACGTCGGCGGCTTGCGCGCGATCAGCTCGGCGTGCCGCGGGACCAGCGTGCTCGACGCGGCGTCCTGGCCGAGCAGCAGACGCACCAGCAGTCCTGCTGCGGTCAAGCACTCGCCGCGCTGCGCGTTGAACTGCTCGTTGATGCGGTTCACGCGCGCTGAGATCGAGCCGGGGTTTGCGTAGCCGACGCGCGCGGTCGAGACGTCCGTCATCGCATCGACGAAGCGCAGCGCGCCGGCGCCGGCCGCTTCGTCGAGCGCGATGCCCGCGTGCTGCGCCGCGACCAGCGCACGCAGCATCCAGGCCGTGACCGAGGTGTCGCTCTCGCCCGTGGGCTTGAGCTCGTAGCGCCAGCCCGAGTTGGCGTTGCGCGCCGCGAGGATGGTCGCGACCGCGCGTTGCAGAACACCCGCGAGCTCGTCGTTGGGCTGCGCGCGCTGCGCGTGCGCGAGCGCGATGGTCGCCGCGGCGTGCGAGTAGATGAACCCCGATCCGACGCGCTCGCCGATCAGCCCGGTGTCCGCACTCTGCTGGCCGACCAGCCAGAACACGCCGCGCTGAACGGCCTCGGAGTGCGGACCCTCGACAGTGTCGCTGCCGCCAGCGATCAGCGCCGCCAGCGCGAGCGCGGTGACGCCGACGTCGTGAACGGGTTCGCCCAGATCTCGGCAGGCCTGCGCCGCTTCCACGCCGTGGGCTTCGCACGCGCTCGGAAAGCCGCCCGAACTCCAGCGGCCGTCGGCGAGCTGGTGCTCGACGAGCCAGGCCAGCGCGCCGTCCACGAGCGCCTGACTCTCGCGCGGGAGCTTGCTCGCGCCGCCCCTCTTGGCCGTGTCCGCTGAGCTGGACTTCGTCGACTTGGGCTTCGCGCGCTGCAGCTCGAGCTCGGCCTCGCTCGCGTCGAACTCGGCGACCAGGCGTTCGATCGCCGCCGCTTCGTCCGCCGACGGCGAAGCGCTGCGAGCCTGCGCGATCCAGCGCCGTGCGCGCATGAGGCCGGCCAGCTTCGCGCGCGGCTTGCCCAGGTGCTCCAGAGCGAACTGCGACCAGCTCCGCGCCAGCTCGATGCGGCCCGCTGCGTCGCTCGGGGCCGCGTTGTCGAGCTCGGCGATCACCTTGAACGGCTCGAGATGACTCTGCGCGAGGTGCGCGAGCCCGCGCTCGAAGTCGCGCCGCTCGAAGCAGTGGTAGTAGCCGGCGTAGTGGTTCGCCTCGGGATCCTGCGGGCTGGTCTCGAGCTTGGCGAGCCACTCGCGCATGGTCTTGAACGCGCGCACGTCTTCGGTCCACAGCGACTCGTACAGCGGCAGGCTCTCGGCGTCGTCGCGCGCGAACTTGCGCAACTTGACGTCGTCGAGCAGCTCGAGCGCCGACTCGAAGTCCTCCAGGTCGACGCTGCGCCGCGCGAACTCGAGCGCGCGCGCCAGCACCAGCTTGATCTTGCTGCCCGACGCGTTGCGCGCGAGTCCCTTGAAGGCCTCCACGTGCCGCGGCGCGGCGTCGACTGCGAACACGTTCTCGAGCTTCTCGAGCGCCTCCAGCGCCATCTCGACCTCGGCGCCGTCCACCGCGCAGCGCCAGGCGAGTTCGAGCGCCACGAACTGCGCGTCGCTGCCCGCTGCGGCGGCCTTCGCGTCGTCGAGCAGCCGCCGCGCGAGCTTGGCGCTGGCGGACTTCGAGAGGCTCGCCGGATCGGCCACGCCCACGCGCTCGAGCAGCTTGCGGCGCTCCAGCTCGATCGTGTCGCTCGAGGGCGGCGGGATCTTGTCATCGGCGCCCGTCTGGACTGCAGCGCACAACACCGCGCTCGCAGCCAGGCTCAAACAACAAGCGGTCAGCCAACGCATTCGGGGTCCCTCCTTCGCGTCTGCGGCCGGAACGCGGATCGGTCCGCGTGCTCGCATGCGGCCGCACGGCCGTTATAGCAGCTTGGCCGAGCCGTCACTTGCCGCCGGCGCGCGCGGCCTCGATCAGCTCTTCGATCGCGCGCTCGACCTCGCGCTGCGGCGCCGCGCCGAGATAGCGCTTGCGCACCACGCCCTCGTGATCGATCACGAGCACCGTGGGGTAGCCGCGGACGCGGTATTGGCGCGAGATGGCGTTGTCCTTGGCGCCGGTGAAGGCGTTGCGCCAGGTGATGTTGCGCGCCTTGCACTGGTCGAGGAAGCGCTGACGGTCGTCGTCCGTGTTGACGCCGATCACGGCGAAGGGCGCGTCCTTGAAGCGCTCGGACAGCGTGCGCACGTGCGGCAGCGACGCGACGCACGGCCCGCACCAGAAGCCCCAGAAGTCGAGGAGCACGACCTTGCCGCGGTAGTCGGAGAGCTTGAACGCGACGCCTTCGCCGTCGACTGCGTCGAAGTCCGGCGCGGTTCCGCCGACTTCGACCGCCTGCGCGTTGGCGCGCGCAGCGAGCTCGCCCGCCGCGCGCGTGCCCGCGAACTCCTTGGTGATGCGAGCGCGAAGCTCGATGGCGCGCGCCTGCTCCTCGGGCGTCGACTTCGAGCTGTCGAGGCGCCGCGCGAGCTCGAACCAGGCGGAGGCGCAGACCTCCTTGGTCTTGGACTTGGTCGCGAGCTGCTCGAGGCGCTGGCGCACGAAGTCCTCGTCGAACCACGGGCGTTGGCGCGCGAGCATCGCCACGAGTTCGGTGGCGGCCCAGGGCGCGTCCACGTGCTCGGCGAGGAGCTTGTCGATCCACTCGCGCTTGCGCGCCGCGATCTCCTCGCGCGATTCGAGCTTGTCCGCGATCGCCTCGCACATCCACACCAGTCCGCGCGCGTCGCCCGCTGCGACCAGAGCCTCGACGCGCGGCCAGAACTCGTGCACGGGCTTGAGCGCCTGATGCGCTGCGCGCGCCTCCTCGGTCTTCAGCGCGCGCTCGGCGAGCAGCCAGCGATTCTTGGCCGTCCCGTAGTCCTTGACCAGCGCGAGGAACGCGTCGGCGGGCTGCTGGGCCGTCGGCGTCGGTGAATCGGGGGCCGGCGCCGGCGTCTGCGGCGGAGTCTGGACCTGGAAGGCGAGAAGGAGGGCTGAGATCAACATGGTGGTGCGCGCCTGCAGTTCGGGGCTCGCGCCCGATCGTACGGTCTGCGCACCGATTCCAGGGTGTTCGACGTGCGCTGCGAAGCGCGCGCAGCGCGGCTCACTCGTCGCGATCGCGCAGGATCGCGCCGCAGCGCCGGAAGTGCGCCGCCTGCCGCTCGTCGTAAATCGCGCCGCGCAGGTCGACGAGATAGAAGTCTGCCTCCTCGACCTTCGCGCCCCACAGCTTCACGCGCTGCAGATTCGCGGTGCGCACGTCCTCCGGGGCGCGGTGGGGGTTGTCGAAGAACTCGTCGGAGTAGAAGCCCGTGCGCGTGCCCTCCATGGGCGGCGCGTTCAAGACGAGGCCGCTGCGCGTCGTGCCGAGCCGGAAGATCGCACCCGAGAAGTCCGCGCCGCTGAAGTCGGCGCCTTCGGCGTCGAGGTTTGCGAGCCGAGCGTTGCGCAGTCGCGCCTGCGACAGGTTCGCGCCGCGCAGGTTGGCGCCGTGGAGCACAGCGCCTGTGAGGTTCGCGCTAGCCGCGGTCACATCGCGCAGGTCGAGTTCGGAGAGCTCCGCGTCGTGCAGCAGCGCGGACTCGAGCTTCGCCTCGCGCAGCACGCAAGTGCGCAGGTCGCAGCCGCGCAGGTCCGCCCGGCGGAGGTCTGCGGCGGTGAAGTCGGTCTCCTCGAACTGCGCGTCGCGCAGCGTCGCTTTCGTCAGCACGGCGCCACGGAAGAGCGTGGAGTTCAGGCGCGCGCCGTGGAAGTTCGCGTGGTCGAGCTCGGCGCTGCTCAAGTCGGCGTGGCGCAGGTCGCTTTGGCTGAAGTTCACCCTGTACGCGTTGGCCCCGATCAGCTTCGCGTGGGCCAGGCGGGCTTCCGTGAGGAGCGTCTCCTTCAAGTTCGCCGCGCTGAGATCGGCGCGCGCGAAGTTGCTGCCCCGCAGCTCGCCGCCGAAGAAGGTGATGCGGCTCAACTGCGCATCCGAGAAATCACACTCGTGCGCGACGATGTCGTTCAGGAACAGCCCGCCCCACGGAGCGCGCCGGAGTCGCGCGCGTGCGAAGCGCAAGGGACGCTCGCGGCGTCCCGTGCGCGCTTTGATCCAGCCTGCGAAAGACTCGGGCTCGGCCGCGTGCAACAGGCTCGCCATCACGCCCGCATCGCGGGGCTTGGCGCTTTCGACGCCGTGCATCAGCGTGCTCAGCGCCGCCGGCGAGGAGCGCAGCAGCGGCGCAGCGCGGCGTTCGACCTCGATGGGCAGGAACTGAAGCGCCTGCGCTCGAAACTCAGCGCGTTCCAGAGCCTTGATGAGCTCGCGCGCCGCGACCGTCGCGCGCGCCTGTGCGTGCCGAAGGAGCTTGAACTCGCCATTGAAGCGGGGTCCGGAGCCATCGACCCGCTCGATCGTCTCGGCGTGGGCGGGCTCGAGCGCGCAGCGCAGGCACAGAGCTTCGAGATCGCGGCGCGACTCGGTCTGCGCGAGCAGCGCGTCGACTTGCTGCGCGAGTGCGTCCATCGCGCCCGCAACACCCTCGTCGGCCGCGAGCACGTCGAGGGCCGTGCTGATCAACTCGGCCGCGCCCTCCAGCTCCGGCAGATCGCCGGCCAACTGCAGGCGCCGCATCACCGACGCGCAGCGCTGGGGGTGGCGGTGGAGGAGGTACTCGATGCACTCGTCCTCGCCCCAAGGCGCGAGTTGAAGGGTGATCCACTTGGGCGCGGCGTCACTTGCAAACGCGGCGTCTCCCTCGGCTTTGCGCTCTGGCGCCGTCGCGTGGATCAGGCAGATCCCGCGCTCATGCAGTTCCAAGCGCGGTTCGCCCTCGAACAGGTGCGCCACGTGCTGCAACGCCGTGCTGAGCCCCGCACCCGGACTTGCCACGAGCGCGAGGCCAACTGTCGTGCGCTTGGCGAGCCACGCGGCGACGTGGTCCTCGAGCAACTCCGCGGCAGCGAAGACCTCGCCCGGCGAAGTGACTCGCGGGCGTACAGCGGCCCGCTGCGGGGTGATGGGCATGCGGCGAGTTGGTTAGCGCGGGGAAGGTGGCGCTGGCGTCTCAACTCATCGTATCCGTGATCCGCAATCGTGCTTGGAGACGGCTTCGAGGGCGCGGAC
>CALKYE010000287.1 GCA_938003765.1 uncultured Planctomycetia bacterium | reverse complement strand
CGACGATCGTTCAGGGCGATCGTTCAGGGCGACGCCGACGGCGGTGTGCGTGGCCCGTTCGGTGGCGCTCGGCTAGTGTTGGGCTCCGTGACGGAGCGCTTCCCCGCCGCTGACCACGAGTTGCTCGAGCGTTCGCGCGCCGGCGAGCGTGAGGCCGTCGACGTCCTTCTCGCGCGGCACGTCGACGCGCTGCACGGCTACTTGCGCATCAAGCTCGGCGCTGCGTTGCGCAAGCACGAGTCGTCGCTCGACCTCGTCGGCTCGGTGTGTCGCGAGGTGCTCGAGGGCGCGGAGCGCTTCGAGTACCGCGGCGAAGCGGCCTTCCGCGGCTGGTTGTTCCGCGCGGCGGAGAACAAGCTCCGCGACCGCGCGCGGCATTGGGCGCGTGCGAAGCGCGACGAACGACGCACGGACTCACTGCCGGACGCTTCGGACGCTGGCGTGGCTCAGGCCTACGCGAGCTTCGCCGGTCCTCTCAGCGGCGCGATCGTGCGCGAGCAGATCGAGCGCCTCGAACACGCGTTCGACGCGCTGGAGCCGGAGCAACGCGATCTGATCCTGGCCCACCGGCTGCGCGGCATGAGCTACGAGCAGATCGCCGAGGAGATCGGCCAGTCGCCGCACTACACGCGCACGCTGCTCTCGCGCGCGCTGGCGCGGCTCTCCACGCTCCTCGACGAGGCGTAGCTCCGCTTCAGCGCTTCGCGCGCAGCTGCTCGAGCAGCGCCGCGGCGTTCTTGCCGAGCTTCACGCCCGCGCGCTCGCGCTCGACCAGGAGTTCGCCGACACATTCGAGGCTCGCGCCGCCGACGACCTTCGCGGCGTCGAGCAAGCGCTCCAAGCCGGCCGTGTCCTGCGGCGTGCAATCGAGCAGACGCTCGAAGTCGCGCGCCTGCTCCGCCGCGTCGGCTCCTGTCTCGACGCGTGAACGCATGTAGATCAACCAGTCGAGCTGTTCGGAGCGCCACTCGGGGGCGCACCGCTCGAGCCCGCGCTCGAGCAACTCCACCGCGCGCGCGGCGCCTCTCAGCTTGTCGTGGGCCCACGCGAGGTTCTGCCAATACGGGCCCCAGTGCTCGTACGAGGCCTCGATCGGCGTCAGCAGTTCGATCACGGTGTCCGGCTCGCGGCGTCCGAGCTGCCAGCGCAGGTTGTGGAGGTTGAAGCGCGCCTGCGGCGCGTCGCCCAACGCAATCGCGCGTCGGTAGTAGTCCTCGGCCTTGCTCTCCCAGCCCGCTGGCCGCGCCTCGTGGTAGACGTAGCCGGCCTGCTGCAGGATCGACGCGTGCTGCGGCGCCGCCGCGGCGGCCGAGTCCGCCAACTCGAACGTCCGCACGAGGCGCGCCGTGTTGTACGAGCCGCCGGTGCGGCTCGCTTCCAACTCGCACAGCGCGAGTCCGATGGCCACCTCGGGCGACGGAAACTCGCGGTAGAGCCAGCCCGCGATCGCGATCGCCTGGTAAGTGTCCGTGCTCCTCAGCGCCTTCGCGGCCAAGGCTGCTGCGGCTGGATCGCCCGGCGCCAGCTCGATGGCGCGACGGGCCGCGGTCGCCGCGCCTTCCAGCGCGCCGAGCCGGTGCATCGTGAACGCGCAACGCAGCGCCGGCTCCGCTTCGGCTCGATCCAGCGACAGCTCGAACGGACCGAGTCGCAGCGCGCCGCCGTCGCCGGGCTCCAGCGCCTCCAACGCCGCCTCCACCACGACGCCCGCGGGTTCGGCCGAGAGCCATTCGCGATTGCGTTCGTACACGTCGCGCAGCGCGCGCACTTCGTCCGCGCTCCACACGCCCACGGACACTCGGCCGCCCTGCTTCTGGACGCGCACTCGCGCCAACGCGCCCAGCCAGGCGAACGTGCGATCGTCGCGATGGCGCCCGACGAGCTCCTCGAGTTGCGAGTGTGACGCGAGATCGTCGTGTCGAGCCTCGAGCGCGAGGTAGGCCAGGCGCAGTCGATCGTTCAGACGCTGCTCCGCCCGGGCCGCGAACACGTCCGCTCGCCAGCGCAAGAGCATCGCCCCGCACGCTGCGGTGAGCAGGCAGAGCGATGCGACGAGCCCCGCCGCCGTCGGTCGGCGCCGCGCCCATGACGCGACGCGCGCGAGAGCGCCACGGCGCCGCACGGCGATCGGCGCGCCGGCGACGAGCGCCTCGAGGTCCTGCGCCAGGTCGGCGCAACTCGCGTAGCGTTCCAGCGGACGCGTCGCGAGCGCGTGCTCGAGCACGGTCGCGAGATCGCGCGGTACGTCGCGATTGACGCTGCGCGCGGAACTCGGCGGTCCCGCTTCGACCTGGCGCACCAGCTCCGCGATCGAGCTCGCGCGGTACGGAGGCGAGCCCGTGACGAGCTGGAACAGCGTCGCTCCGAGGCCGTAGACGTCGGCGCGACGATCGACGCGCTCGCCCCGCGCCTGCTCCGGCGCGGTGTACGCCAGGGTCCCGACGAACTCTCCCGACTGGGTGATGAACTCGGAGTCGGCGCCGCGCGCGAGTCCGAAGTCGATCAGCACCGGCTCGCCGGCGGCGTCGATCAGCACGTTGCTCGGCTTCACGTCGCGGTGCACGACACCCAGCTCGTGCACGTGCTCGAGCGCGCGCGCGATCTTGGCGCACAGCCGCGCGGCTTCGCGCCACGCGCCGGCGCGTCGAGCGGCGCCGACGTCGGCCGCACGTCGCGCGAGCGAGTCGCCCTCGACGAGCTCCATCACGACGTAGGGCGCATCCCCCACTCGCCCCGAGCCGAAGACCTTCACCACGTTCGGGTGGCGGATGCGCGCGAGCATCGCGATCTCGCGCTCGAAGCGTTCGCGCAGCCGTTCGGAGAGCTCCCGGCCGCCGGTGAGCAGCTTGATCGCCACGCGACGCTCGGGCCGCACCTGGCGCGCCTCGAACACGACGCCCATCCCGCCGCGACCGAGTTCGCGCACGATCTCGAAGCCATCGAAGGAGCGCGGCACGGCGCGCTCGGCGGCCGGGGGCAAGCTCCCCAGCAACGCGAGCCGTCGGCGCAGCGCGTCGGCGTGCTCGGGATGCGCGGCGCAGAGCTCGTCGACGCTCTCGGCGGCGCCGTCGAGCTGTCGGGCGAGGAACTCCTCGATCAAGGTCTCGACGGGGTCGGGGCGCATGCGGTCGTCCGTGGGAGGCGGAGGCGCGGCTGACGGACAGCGAGTCTGTCTCGCGGGCGCCAGAGCGCCAAGCGCCGAGAACCGCGGCGCGCATCGTGATCGACGTCGATTCCGCGAACTTCGGCGATGCGCGCGCGCCGCCGTGTCGCTCTGAAGCCCAGGGCCCGCTCCTCCACCACGGCTCGATCCGCTCACCGATGATGCGCCACCAACTCGCCTTTGCGCTCGTGCACGGTCACGCCGACGTCTG
>CALKYE010000286.1 GCA_938003765.1 uncultured Planctomycetia bacterium | reverse complement strand
ACCCTCGACATCCACCTTGGCAAGGTGGCGCTCTACCACTGAGCTACGCCCGCGTTCGACACCCGTGTGGGTCCACACGAGGGAGCGGAAGGATAGCGTCGCAACGCGGCTTGGCAAGGGTCCGCCCGCGGCGGCCCCGAGCTTGCGTCCACGACGCCGCTAGAGGCCCAAATCGCGCAGGAACTGCACCGCGGCCAGGATCTCGGGCCGGCCGTGGCGCTGGTCGATCTCGAGCACCTTGTGCGCGCTCTTCGGGGTGTATTCGGCCACCAGCTTGAAGTCGACCTCGCCGGCGCCGGGAGGCAGCTGGTGCAGGTCCTCCGCCGAGTCCTGGAGGTGGATCCCCACCATGCGACCGGCGTACGACTCGAGCCAGCGACCTTGGCCCGGCAGGCCGCACCGCTCGCGCATGTGGATGCGGCCGACGTCGTGCCAGTAGCTCAGCCCCTGCTTCTCGAGGTCGTCGAGCACCCAGCCCATGGATTCGAAGCTGAGCAAATCGTCGATGTGCAGACCGGGTTCGAGCGCGATGCGGGTCTGCGGGAACTCGCTCGCGAGCTGGTGCAGCGAGCGGCACAGGTGCTCGATCTGGCGCTGGCCCTTGCGTTGGACGCGGGCCACGTAGTCGCGGATCGCTTCGGCGAGTTCGTCGCTGAGTCCGTCCTTGACCAGCCGCGCGTTGAGCTGCTCCGCCTCGTTGCGCAGCTTGTTGTCCGCCACGGAACTGCCGCGCAACACGACCACCGGCGCGCCGAGCCGCTGCGCGAGCTGGATGTGCCGCCGCACCGAGCCGAGCGCCTGCTCGCGCTCGTCGGCGTTCGAGCTGGCGAGCATCTGGCAGGCCGACTTCTCCGCCTGGGGCTTGAGGCAGCCCGAGACCACGGAGGTCACGCGCACGCCTGTTTCGCGCCGCGTTTCGTCGAAGCCGTTGAGCGTCGGCGGCGTGTCGCAGACCCCCAGCTCGATCTGTCGGAAGCCCATCGCGACGGCCGCGAAGGCTTGATCTTCGATCGAGCGCAGACGCGTGCCGAAGCAGGTCGTCGACAGCGCGAAGTCGTTGGGGATGCCGGGTTGGGTCACGGCCGAGCTGGGGGGGAAGTGGGCTGGGCGCGCCCGGGGTAGGCGCGCGCGAAGCTCATCGACCGTGTCGCGCACGCGAGGCAAGTCGCCGAACCTGCCCGACGCAGCGATCCAAGAGATGAGGAAGGGATTTCGCCGTCCATGGGGGGGCGCTCCGCTGAGAGTCGGCCACGTCCGCCACGTCGCCGACTCCCTCGGTTTCCCAAGAATGCACGGGTGAAGTCAAGCGCGAGGGCGAAAAGCCCGCGCGCGCGTGACCGCGCCAAAGGAAGCGGGGCGAGCGGCGAGTAGCGCGCCCCGCGACCGGGGTGACGCGCTCCGGCCGGGGACGAGCAGCCGCCGTCGCAGACCGGTCGCGCTCGCCGGGACGGCGCGACGACGGGTTCGGGCCACGCGGCCGAACGTCTCGAACACCTCGGACGGCTCTCCGCGAACACCGACCGTCCGCAGCACTGCGGCCGGCTCGCACGCGCCCGGTTCGCCCTGCGCACCGGGGCGGGCGCGCTCCCCTCACATGCTGTCGCGAGTTTCCAGCTAGACGCGCACCGCGCCCGAAGCGTGGGACAGCGCTGCGTAGCGTTCGAGCAGCGGGTCGACCTCCCCCGCCAGGTACTCGAGGACCTGTTGCGGCGCGCGGCCGACGTAGCGCTGCGGGTCGAGCAGACTCTCGAGGCGCGGCGCCACCGCCGCGAACGCGGGATCGGCGGCCAGCCGCTCGCGCAGCGTGTTGCGGCCGCCCTCGACCTTGATCACGCGCGCCGCCTCGCGGGCGTGGACGCGCAGCGCCTCGTGCACGCTCTGGCGATCCCCGCCGGCCTTCACCGCCTCCATCATCAAGTGCTCACTGGCGAGGAACGGCAGTTCCTCGAGCAGGTTGCGCCGGATGACCGCGGGGTACACCACCAGTCCGCCCGCGACGTTGAGGTACAGCTGCAGGATCGCGTCGACCGCGAGGAACAACTCGCTCAGCGCGAGGCGACGATTGGCGGAGTCGTCGAGCGTGCGCTCGAGCCACTGATTGGCGCTCGTGTGCGCGCAGTTGTCGAGCAGGCTGATCGCGAAGCGCGCGAGCGCGCACATGCGCTCCGAACGCATGGGGTTGCGCTTCCACGGCATCGCCGACGAGCCGATCTGCTTGTCCTCGAAGGGCTCCTCGAGCTCCTTGCGGTGCGCCAGCAGCCGCAGGTCCGTGGCGAACTTGTGCGCCGACTGTGCGATGGCGGAGAGCACCTGCGCGACGCGGAAGTCCGCCAGTCGCGGGTAGGTCTGCCCGGTCACGCCGAAGACGCGCTCGAAGCCCATCGTGCGCGTGACGCGGGCGTCGAGCTCGCGCACCTTGTCGTGGTCGCCGTCGAACAGCTCGAGGAAGCTGGCCTGTGTGCCCGTCGCGCCCTTGATCCCGCGGAAGCGCAGCGTCTTCGCCGCGTAGTCGAGGTCCTCGAGGTTGAGGACCAGGTCCTGGATCCACAGGCACGCGCGCTTGCCCACGGTGGTGGCCTGGGCCGGCTGGAAGTGCGTGAAGCCGAGCGTGGGCAGCTCGCGGTGCTCGAAGGCGAAGGCCCGCAGCCTCGCGATCGTGCTCACCAACTGACCGCGCAGGAGCGCGAGCCCGTCGCGCATCTGGATCAGCTCGGCGTTGTCCGTCACGTAGCAGCTCGTCGCGCCCAGGTGCAGGATCGCGCGAGCGCCGGGGCACTGCTCACCGTAGGCGTGGACGTGCGCCATGACGTCGTGGCGCAACTCGCGCTCGAAGCGCTCGGCCGCGGCGAAGTCGATGTCGTCGACCTTGCCCTCGAGCTCGGCGATCTGCTCGGCGCGGATCGGCAGCCCCAGCTCGCGCTCGTGCCGCGCCAGGGCCACCCACAGTTGGCGCCACAGGCCGAACTTGCGCGATTCCGAGAAGTTCCGGCGCATGGCCTCGCTGGCGTAGCGCGTCGAGAGCGGGCTCTTGTAGTTGTCGCGGTCTTCGCCAGAGGCGGTGCGGTTCGGCGCGTCCATGGCGCGCCACTACAACCAGCCGACGCCGGGGAAGCAACGCGGAACGAACGTCGCGCACGCGCCGGCCGCGAACGATCCCAGCGCAGCGAGCGCGAGCGCGGCCAGCCAGCGTCGATCCGTGGCGTGCTCGTCACCCACCAACTCGACGAGCCGCAGCGCGAGCACGGCCCCGACGAGGTCGGTGAGGATGTCGAGCACCGAGAAGTCGCGGCCGCGCGACCACAGGTGTTGATGGAGCTCGTCGAGCAGTCCGCCCGCGGCCACGGCGACGAGCACGCCTCGACGCACGCCGGTCCGCAGATCGGGCCAGCCTCCGCTGCGCGGCGCCAGCAGGCTCAACCAGGCCGCCCACAGTCCGAACAGCGGTGCGTGCGCCGAGTTCGAGAGCACTTGCCACGCCACGCTCGTGGGCTCGTCACTGCCCGGCCGGGAGCTCGAGATCCAGATCAAGCCGTACCACGCCGCGCTCAACACGAGCGCGAACGGCCTCCCAGGCAAGCACAGCAAGCGACCGAGCTCTCGGGCGAAGTGCAGGGGACTGATGAGGGAGCGCATCTCGCTGGACGCATTGAATCGGCTGGGCGCGCAGTCCGTGCGCACGATTCAGTTCACGCGCGCTCGCGCCCAGACGACGAGGCTCAACCCGCCGCGCTCATGCGGCGGCGCGCGACCAACTCGAGCCCCAGCCCGTCGGGGCTGCGCTGAACCTCGAGCGAGTCGACCATCTGCGCCATCAGGAAGAAGCCGCGGCCGCGCTCGTCCTCGAGGTCGGGCACGCCGTCGGGCGGAGTGATCAGCTCGCGCACGACGTCCGGGTCACCGCCGCCCTGGTCGGCGACGCGGACCTCCCAGGCCTGGGCGCTGACGACCAGCACCATCTGCATCCGTGCGCCGACGACGGCGCCGTTCAGCTCCGCCCCGCGCGCGCCTTCGTCGTCGTCAGCTCCGGCTTCCGCAACCGCGCTGTGTTGCTCGAGCGCCGCGCCGCCGCCGCCGTGGTCGACGGCGTTCGACAGGAGCTCGTCCGCGACGAGCGTGAGTTGATCGAGCTCGGACTCCGGCATCCCGCCCGCCTTGGCGAACTGCCGCACCAGGTGACGAGCCATGCGCGCCGCGGAGTGAGCGGCCGGCAGGTCCAGTCGCAGCTCCTGCGGCGCGACGTCGACCTGGACGTCGAGATCCGGGTGTAGTCGGCTGGGCTCGAGGCTCACGAAGCGGGCTCCAGGTACAGGGACAGGTCCAGGGCCGGCGCGGAGTGGGTCAACGCGCCGATCGAGATGCGATCCACTCCGCTCTGGGCCACGGCGCCGATGTTCTCCAGCGTGATGCCCCCCGAGGCTTCCACCTCCAGCGGCTGCCCCAGGCGCGCCGCGAGGGCGCGCAACTGCGGGGTCACAGCGCTCATGCGCTCGGGCGAGAGGTTGTCGAGCAGCACGACGTCCGCGCCGCCTTCGACGGCGGCGAGCGCCTCGGCCTCGTCGCGCGCCTCGGCGGTGATCCGCACGGAGGGCCCGATCGCCCGACGCAGATCGCGCACGCACTCGGCGAGCCCGCGTCCGGCGAGATCCAGATGGTTGTTCTTCACCATCGCCTCGTCGAACAGCCCGAAGCGATGGTTCTCCCCGCCCCCGCAGCGCACGGCGTACTTCTCGAACACGCGCAGGTTCGGAGTGGTCTTGCGAGTGTCGAGCACACGCGCGCGGCCGGCGCAGCGCTCGACGTAGCGCGCGGTGACGGTCGCGACGCCCGACATGCGTTGGATCAGGTTCAGTGCAGTGCGCTCTGCGCCGAGCAACGCGCGCGCGCTGCCCTCGAAGCGCGCCAGCACGGCGCCGGGAGAGACCTCGTCGCCGTCGCGCGCGAGCAGCTCGCACCGCGCCTGCGGGTCGCACAACTGAACCACGCGCGCGAACACGTCGATGCCCGCCAGCTTCCCGCGTCCCTTGCAGACCAGCCGTGCGCGGGCGCGCGCCTGTGCGGGGACGACGTTGTCCGAGGTGATGTCGCCAGCCCCTCGGCGCTGCGGACCGAGGCGATCCTCGTCGAGCGCGGGCGCCACGACGGCGTCGATCTCGCTGACGCTCAGCGGGGGCGGGAGACCGATGCGCGGGGCGGGCAACGGGCCCGAGCCGACAGAACGAGACGGGTGAGCGCTCAAGGAGGTGCGTCGATGAGTCTGGCGGCGGGCGGAGCGAAGCTCGGCGTCGAGTGCGCGCGCCGCTCGTTCCGAGGCAGCGTGCGGGGGCCCGGCAGCGTGCGGGTCGCTTTCGTCGTCCTGAAGTGTAGCTGGCCCCGGCGCTGAGGGGAGTGCAGGTCGACGCGCGCCGCCGCGGCCCCTCGATTCGTCGAGGCCGCTCGTCGGAGACGCGTACTGCCCCGCCGCCGAGTGCGGCGCCGGGTTCGACGTGTGGACAGGCCCCCACTCCATCGACGCGGGGCGCTCGATTTCGCGGCCCTCGCCGAGGATCGCCGCAGGTTCGCGTTCGCGGCCGCCGAGCGCCTCGCCCCCGCCCCGATCGTCGCCGCAGCCGGAGTCGAGTTCGCGCCCCTCACTCCCACCGTGACACCCACCGTCACTTCGCTCTCCGCGGTCGCGCTCGCCTGCAGCGCCGTCGGCATCGTCGCGGCGCGCCTCGCCATCGGGTGTGGAGTCCTCGAATGCGTCGCCGCTGCTCCGCTCCACGTCGCTCAGGCGCTCGTCGCGCGCTCCGACGCAGCAGGGTCGGACGCACGCGCCCGGAGCTGCTCCGAACGCGGCGAGCGCATCGCCCGCGAGAGAAGGGTCGCCCCCTCGCGACGAGGAGTTCGCGCGCGCCAGATCCGCCGCCAGGAAGCCCGCGATGCGAGCGGCGGTGACTGGGCCGATTCCGGGCTGGGCCTCGAGATCCGAGAACACCGCTTGCGCCCCGTCACGCCAGCGAGCTTTCGCGAGGGCGAGCGCGCGCACTTCGCCGACACCTGGAAGAGTCCGCAGCACGCGCGGGCCGGCGCGAGCCCAGTCCACGCGGCGCGCCGTGCTCGCGGGCGGCGATGAGAGTGGATCGGACCGCGGTTCGCGGAGCGTCAGCGCGGCGAGCGCAGCCGCACCGGCCCACCACCAGCGCGGAGCGCGAGCCCAGCGATCGTCTCGACGAGCGTCGCGCGCGCTGATCCTCGCGCCGC
>CALKYE010000285.1 GCA_938003765.1 uncultured Planctomycetia bacterium | reverse complement strand
GCCGGTGGACGAACGCATCGAGCGCTGCGTGGCCGCGCTCGCCTCAGTCGAAGCGCCGACGGAACTCGCGCACGCGTTCGCCGAGCGCGTTGCTCTCGCCGATCAACGCATCGAGTCGCGCGGCCTTCGCGTCCTTCGCGGCGTCGGCGCCGAGCGCATCCAGCGCAGCGTCGAGCACGTGCACGCGGACGGCGCTGTCGGCCGAGCCCAGGCGTGCGCGAAGCTCGTCGTCGCTCGCGCCAGCGCCGACCCAGCGCTGTGCGAGCTCGCGCGCGCTCTGCCAGCCGTCGCCGTCGACGTCGACGAAGACCGGATTGGTCGCGGCGAGCGTGTAGTCGTTGAGCTGCGGCCAGAACGGCGCTGCGACGCCGTCTCCGCTCACCACGAACACCACCCAGGAGTCGTGGGCGAGCGACGCGAGTTGGAACTCGAGGCGCGCATCGGTGGGCGCGTTCGGCGTGTGCGGCACGGCGCGTTCCTCGCGCAGCACGCCATTCACGAACATCTGCGCGTTCCGCGCGCGCACCCAGCTCGGCGACTGGACGCGCAGCTCGAAGCTCAGGGCGGCGGCGCCGCTCACCGTGTCGCCGGGGCCTGCCGAGCCGTCGACGCGCAGGCTCGCGAAGAGGCCCATGCCGATCGTCGTGCGGCCGTTCTTGATCGCTTCACAGGCGGCCTCGACGTCGATTCGCGCCGGATCGTCGGTCGCGCTGGGCGCGTAGGTGCGGCCCTGGCCGACCGGCTCGCCGACGGTGTGCGAGTCCGAAGAGCCCACCGCGAAGATGCGCACGCCGCGGTTGAGCAGCGCGAACCAGTCGCGGAAGAGCGCCATGGGCTCGGGCTCCTCCGTGGTGGAGTTGATCATCTCCGTCGCGTCGACGGTGAGCTCGAGCGGCGGATCGAAGCGACCCAGCAGCGCGTCGAGATGGTGGTTGCCGAAGGGACTGTCCTCGTGGCTCGGCCAGCGCGGATGGTTGAGGATCACGACCTTGGCGCCCTTCGCGCGGATCCCCTCCACGATCTTCACGTAGTCCTCGAGCTCGTGCTCCGGCACGGCGTCGCTCGCGCGCAGCGGGAAGCCGTTGAAGTGGCCGACCTTGGTCGTGACTTCGTTGCCCACGACGGCGGTGAAGTGGCGCGAGAGCCCGAGCGAGCGCTGGAACGGCGCGTAGTCGGTGTTGTGGTTGTGGTCGGTCGCGATGGCGAGCTCGACGCCTTCACCGGCCAGCGTCACCTGTCGCTCGTCGGCGCTGGCGTCGCCGTGGCCGCTGAACTGGAGCGTGTGGATGTGCGTGTCGGCCGCGACGAAGCCGCGCGTGTCGACTTCGCGCCGCAGCTCGAGCTCGAGCTCGGCCGAGCCGCCTTCGGCGAGCGTCAGCGTCTGCGTCGCGACGCTCCACTCCGGACCGCGCGTCGCGTGGACGCTGTACGTGCCGATCGGCAGCTCGAACACGGCGCCGTCCTCGGGCGTGTAGATCACGCCCTCGCGCACGGCCGTTTGCGGACGTTCGCCGTAGAGGATCAGCGCGGGCGCGCCCTGCGCGTCGACCACGGTCACGCGCGCGGGCAGCGGCGAGCGATCAGCGGCGTCGCGCACGCGCACGCGCACGGGCCGCGAGCGGTGCAACTCGCGCAGGGACTGCTCCATGAGCCGCACGCGGCCGAGCACGACGTCGTCGTTCGGGTCGTCGGGCTCGAAACTCAGCGTGTTCTCGCCCGCGACGAGCGCTCCGGCGGGGATCGGGTAGCTGCGCGTGACCAGCGCCGGCGCCGGTTTCAGTCGCGCAACCTCCACTCCATTCGCTTTCAGTCTCCACACGCCGTCGACGCTGCGCTGCTCGACGAACACGGTCCACTCGCCGGCGTTCGCCGCCGATTCGAAGCGCAGCTCGAGCCGCGTCCCCTCGGGTTCCACGGACGCTTCGGGCCAATCCTTCGAGCGATCGTTCCCCAGGTGGTGGTAGCGCTCGTCCAACGCGCGCCCCGGGCCCTGTTGGACGCCTGCAGCCGCGATCCAGCCCGCGATGACGCACGCGGCGCCGAGCGCTGCGCGGCGCGGGAGTCGAAGTCGAACCATTCCCCGATCCTAGCTGCGCGTCGCATAATCCCAGGACCGCGCTCGTGCGAAGATCTCGCGAACCCGCGAGGCCCCCGCACTCCGCGCCAACCCAATGCGCCAACTCCTTTTCGCCGCGCTCGTCTGCAGCGCGCTCGCTGCCGACGGACGCGCCCAGAGCTTCGGCCCCTGGCGTGCGCTCGGACGCTTCGACTTCGATCACGCCAAAGGGCGCCTCGCCGATCCGCTTGCGCCCGAGAAGGCGGTCAAGGGCGCGCCGAGCCTGTTCGAGGCGCCCGATCTGGCCGCGAGCTTCAAGGGCATGGGCGGCGAGCCCGTCGCCTGGCGCACGCTCGGCGACGAGTTCGCGAAGAACGCGCTCGACTGCGGCGTGATCGACATCAACAAGTTGGTCCCGCCGCCGGCGTCGAAGGGCGGCGACGTCGCCAACTCGATCGTGTACCTGTACCGACGCATCGACTGCGACAGCGCGCTCGAGCTCCCCGCGTGGTGCGGTTCGGACGACTCCCTGCGCCTGTGGCTCAACGGGCAGTTGCTGGTCGACGCGCACGTCGCGCGCGGACTGTCGGAGCACGACCACTCGATCACGCTGCGCCTGCGCCCGGGCGCGAACCACTTGCTGGCCAAGGTCGGCAACCTCGGCGGCGCCTACTCGTTCCGCATCCAACCCTGGGAGAAGATCGCGCAGGAGTCCATCAACGAAGCCATCGACCGCGGCTGCGACTTCCTCGCGCGCCGGCAGTTGATCGACGGCTCGTGGGGCGCCTGGGAGCACTGGGGCGGAGGTCACGCGGCGTTCTGCGCGTACACGCTGCTCAAGTGCGGCGTTCCGCGCACCCATCCGGCGGTCGCCAAGGCTCTGGCCTTCATGCGCGAGCGACCGCTCGACACGGTGTACTCCATCTCGTGCGCGATCCTGGCGCTCGCCGCCGCCGACGATCCGGGCGACCGCGGCTTGCTCGAGGACTGCACCGCGCGTCTGGTGGGGATGCAGTCGTCGATCGGGCTGTACGACTATCCGGTGTACCCCGACGGCAATCGACCGCCGGTCGACATGTCGAACACGCTGTACGCCGCGCTCGCGTTGCGCGCGGCGGTCAAGAGCGGCGTTCCCGTGTCCGACGGTGTGTGGGCCAAGCTCGGCGGCGGCGTGCTGCGCTGCCTCGAGTCGCCGCACGAGATCGTGGACGCAGCGGGAGAGAAGCAGCGCGTCGCGGGCTTCGCGTACCGCATGCAAGAACACGCCTTCGGCTCGACGACCACCGGCGGGCTCTCGGTGATCGCGATCTGCGAGGAGCTCGGCGGCAAGAGTCTGCCGGGCGCGCTGAAGGGCAAGCTCAACGCGGCCAAGGAACAGGCGCTCGCGTGGATCGAGAACAACATGGGCTGGTCGGGCAACCCGCACCATGGCGTGAACCACCACTACTTCTGGATCTACGGCATCGAGCGCGTCGGCGCGCTGTTCAACCTCGAGCGACTCGGCGGCATCGACTGGTACTGGGACGGCGCGGCGTACTTGCTCAAGGCGCAGAAGGACGATGGTTCGTGGAACCCGCACGGCTGGGCCCACCACGAGTACCTCGACACGTGTCTCGCGCTGCTGTTCTTGAAGAAGGCCACGGCGGCGCGCTCGAGCGGCGAGGTCGCGGCGCGCGCGGGCGTGCTCGAGACGGCGTCGGTCGCCGGTCGTCCGCGGCTGCGCATCACGGGCGACACCCAGCTCACGATGTGGATCAGCGCGCTCGACGACGCGCTGATGGAGAAGCTCGGCGGCGGCGAGATGCTCGAAGTGGATCGCGTCGAGTACCACGCGCGGCTCGACGGCGAGCAGCCGGAGCCCGAGCTGATCGGCTTGGTGAAGGGCGGCGTCGTCAAGCGCGCTGAGCTGCAGCGCTTCGCGTTGCGGCACGCCTTCGCGCGGCGCGGGAAGTGGTGGGTCACGGCGCGGCTGTTCGCGCGCGCGGCGTCGGCGAAGTCGCCCGCGCAGCCCGCGTCGGCCTCGACCGACGGCGCGGGCGGCGGCGCCGAGCCGTTGCGCTTCGACTCGCCCGAGCTCGCGGTGAACGTCGAGCTGGCCGCGGGACTCGTGCGACTGGACTACGCAGCGGATCTCGAGCGCGACCTGCTGTTCGACGCGCGCGGAAAGTTCGCGGCTTCCTCGCAGCACTCCGACGGCGAGGGGCCCCAGCGCGTGTGCGACGGCAGCTTCGAAGGCCGCTGGCGTTGCGCGGCGGGCGACGAGAAGCCCTGGCTGCGCCTCACGCTCGACCGCGCCATCAAGGCCGAGCGTCTGCTGCTCACTCACGCGCTGCCGCGGCCGGAGCACTCGGCCTCGCCGCGCGCGAGCAAGGTCGTGGTGGTGGTGAACCAGAAGGAGCAGTTCCCGCTCGATCTGGATCCCGATGTCCTAGCCAAGTCGGTGCTCGAGTTCGGCGCGACGCTGGCTGTCAAGGAGCTCGAAGTGCGTATCGTCGAGTGCCGCGACCGCAAGACGACTTCCGAGCCGGTCGGATTTTCCGAGCTCGAGCTGCAGCGCAAGCGCTGAGCTGCTCCCTCCCGTTCCTTCGCGCCTCGCGAAGGTTCCGGGACGCACTAGCGGCCCAACCAAGGTCTCAGCGCGGCTGATGCGCCCATTCGATGCGGCGTGAAGGCAGCGCCGAGCAGCGCGCGGCCCGGTCGCGCTGTTGATCGATTCGCGGCTGTGGGGGAGACTCTTTCGCCTCGATTCTCTACCGGCGACTCCCTTCTGCCCCCCAATCGCGATGGTCTTCGAACAACAACTCACCAAGGTCCTGTCCCAAGACGGCTTCCTGGCCGCTCTCGATCAGTCGGGCGGAAGCACGCCCAAGGCGCTGCGCCTGTACGGCGTGCCCGAAACGGCCTACTCGGGCGACGAGGCGATGTACGCCAAGGTGCACGAGATGCGCACGCGCATCATCACCTCGCCGGCTTTCAACGGCGACCGCATCCTCGGCGCGATCCTGTTCGAGAACACCATGGACCGGCAGATCCGCGGCAAGGGTTCGGCGGAGTACCTGTGGGACGAGAAGCGCGTCGTTCCGTTCCTCAAGGTCGACAAGGGCCTCGCCGCCGAGGCGGACGGCGTGCAGCTCATGAAGGACATGCCCGACCTGGGCAAGCTGCTCGCCCGCGCGCGCTCGCACAACGTGTTCGGCACCAAGATGCGCTCGGTGATCAAGCAGGCGAACGAGGCCGGCATCGAGCGCGTCGTCGCGCAGCAGTTCCAAGTCGGCATGGAGATCGTCGCGGCGGGTCTCGTGCCGATCCTCGAGCCCGAGGTCGACATCGATTGCCCCGACAAGGTCGAGGCCGAGGGGCTGCTCGAGAACGCGATCATCTCGCGCCTGGACGAGCTCGAGTCCGACCAGCTCGTGATGCTCAAGCTCACCCTCCCCGAGGTTGACGACTTCTACTCGCGCCTGATCGAGCACCCCAACGTGGTGCGCGTCGTGGCGCTCTCGGGCGGCTACAGCCGGCTCAAGTCGAACGCGCGTCTGGCGCGCAACCCCGGCATGATCGCGAGCTTCAGCCGCGCCCTGTCCGAGGGTCTGACCGCGCAGCAGAGCGACGAAGACTTCGATTCCGCGCTCGACGAAGCCATCCAGAGCATCTTCGACGCCTCGCGCACCTGAGCGCCGGGTCACAGGACGATTCGAGCCGGGCGGTCGCGCATCACGCGGGACCGCCCGGCTTGCTAGGAGCCGACCTTTCGCTCAGCGCGCGCGGCGCACACGGACGCGAACGACATTGCGGTCGTTCACGCGCTCGTAGCGCACGTCCGGCGTCAGCCCGAGCACCATCGGAATGCCGCGCCCGCCGACGGTTGCGCTGGCGAGGTCGGTGAAGCGCGGCGGAGGCGGAGCGCGCGTGGGGTCGAAGGGCTCGCCGCCATCGTCGAGCCGCAACTCGACGGCCTCGTGAGTGAGCTCGACGCGCACTCCGATCCACGCCTCGGCGACGCTCGCGAACTGCGCGTGGCGGATGCAGTTGCTGGCCAGCTCCTCGAGCGCGAAGTCGATGCCGTGCGCAGCCTGCGCGTCGACGCCGTGCTGCGCGAGCCACGCGCGCAACTCGGCCGCCAGCGCGGGCAACGCGCGCAGATCCACAGGCAAGCGATGCTCGAACTCGCTTTGCATCGCGCTCGCGCCGGTCAGGGCTGCTCCGCGGCCAGGATCGAGCGCGCCTGCTCCAGGTCTTGCGCCACGGGGATCAGCTCGTCGATCGCACTGTGCTGCAGCGCGGCCGAGATCACCGGTCCACGCGCCACGAGCACCATGCGCTGCCCCGCGCGCTCGAGCGCTTTCGCCGCGAGCAGCAGCATGCGCACGCCCATCGAGCTGAGGAACTCGAGCGCGCTCAGGTCGACCACGGCGTCCTTGCGTCGTGCGACCACGGCGGCGTTGAACTTCACTTCGATCGCATCGACGCCGGCGGTGTCCAACCGGCCGTCGAGCGCGACATGGACTTGAGTCGGGGGAGCTTCGAGCACGCGCAGGTTCATTCCGTGAGCGTACGGGCTGTCAGCGCGGCCTTCACGCCGCATTCGATGGGCGCATCGGCGAAGGCGTCGCTGCGCCCCGCGGCATTCGGCCGCGTTGAAATGTTGGTTGGGTCGCAACGAGCCCCTGGAACCTTGGCGAAGCGCGAAAGTTCCAGGAGCTCGTTGCTCACGGCTCCAGTGAGACCGTCAGCATCGAGAAGTCGTCCTCGAAGACTCCGCGCTTTGCGCGGCCTTGAAGTGCTCTTTGCACGTCGCTCGGACTCGAGTGCGGCGCCGCGAGCAACTCGCGCTCGAACTCGTCGAGTGAGAACACGCGCTCGTCGCTCGAGGTGAACTCGAACACGCCATCGCTGAGCACCCACAGGCGCGAGCGCGCGCCGAGTTCGACCTGCGACTGCGTGAAGCGCCGCCCCTCGCTCACTCCGATCGGCGGGCTCTTCGTCGCCAGTCGCGTCGAGCGTGCGCCCTCGAGCAGCAACGCGGGCGGGTGGCCGGCCGAGGCGAAGCTCAGTCGCCGCGCGCGCAGCTCCAGCACGCCGTACCAGGCCGTCAGGTACATCCCGCCGTGCCGTTCCATCTCGAAGTGCTGGTTGAGCGCGGCGAGCACCTGCGCGGGCGAGGCGAAGTCGGTGTGGGGCAGCGTCTGTCCGCGCAAGGCGTTGAACACCGAGGCCGAGTGCATCGCCGGGCCGACGCCGTGTCCGCACACGTCGAGCACGTACACGGCCAGGCGAGCGTCGTCGATCCAGTGGTAGCCGAGCAGATCGCCGCCCAGCGCCGCGCAGGGCTGGAAAGCCCACTCGATGCGCACGTCAGCGCGCGCGAGCGGCGCGGGGATCAGCGCGGCCACATACTCGCGCGCCTTGCGCAGGTCCTGCGCGAGTTCCGCCTCGCGCGCGGCCTCGGTCGCCGTGCGCACTTCGTGGCGCAGCAAGTGGTCTCCGATCCGCAGCAGCGCGCCGGGCTTGAGTGCGGCGCTGCCCTGAACCCGCGCGCCGTCGACGAACGTGCCGTTGGTGGAGCCATTGTCGGTCACCAGCGCGCGCTGCTCGGCGAGGATCACGCGGCAGTGCAGGCGCGACACCGAGCGGTCGACCAGGCGCACGTCGCAGGTCGGGTCGCGGCCGATCGAGAGCTCGCGCTCGAGCACGAAGCGCTCGCCCGCGCGGTCGCCTTCGGCCACCACGAGGACGTGGGTCCACTCGACCTCGCGCTCCGCGGAGATCGGCAGGGACGTGATCGTCCGGTCGCTGGAGTCGTGCTCGCTCATTTCGGGCGTGGGGCGCCAGGATAGCGGGGCTCGCGCGGCCCACCGGCCCGACGTCCTCTCTTCGCCCGTCCGAGAAGTCCTCGCTTTCGCGCAACTCGACGACGGCGCCGTGCAAGCGTTCCCGTCGGGGACCGTGGCGGGACCCGCTCGACGCGCCGCTCGATCCACCCCAGCCCAATCCGTGCGTTCCGACCTGTTCGAATCCGACGGCCAGAAGGCGCGCGACGCCGACGCGGCGCGCGAGGCCTTCCGCCAGTTCCAACTGACGCGCGAGCCTCAGGCCCTGGCGCGCGTGTTCGATCTCGTCGCGCAGGAGATGTTGCTGGTCGCGCACCACCTCGCCCGCCGCGGCGTGTCCGCCGAGGACCTGCTGCAGAGCGCGCTCCTCGACGCGATTCGCGCCGCGGACACCTACGACGCCTCGCGTCCGCTGATGCCGTGGCTGTGCGGCATTCTCGTCAACGTCGCGCGCAGTCAGAACCGCGCGCAAGGTCGCGAGTACGAGGCTTGGCGAATGAGCGAGCCGACGATCGAAGACCCCGCCGACCTGGCGGTGGCTCGCGAGTTCGCCGACGCCTTGCGCGAGGCGATCGCCGAGTTCCCGTCGCCGCAGCGCGACGTGCTGACGCTGCGCCTCGTGCACGGACTGACCCCGACGGAGATCGCGCACGCGCTCGGCCATCCGGCCGGGAGCGTCAAGAGCTGGATCCACCGCGGCGTCGAGCGTCTGCGCTACGCCTTGCCGCCCGCGTTCGGCGCGGCCCTCGCACGCTTCGCGCAAGCGGCGCCGAGCCTCGCGGAACAGCGCGCGCGACTGCTCGAAGCGGCCAGCCCGTGGCTCGTCGCGCCCGAGCCCGTCTCTGCGCCGACCGCAAGCGCTCTCGGCGCACGCAGCGCGGGCCTGTGGGGCGCGCTCGCGCTGACTCTGATCTCGTGCTGGCTCGCGTGGCGCGCGTTCACATCCTCCGAGCTCGAGCCCAGCGCGCCCGCCGTCGCATCGGACTCCGGCGCGTCCGCTGAGCGGCGCGCCGACGGGCGAGCGTCGCGGCGCGAGACGCAGGTGGCCGCGGCTCGCGAACGAGATCCGGCGGACGGCGCGCTCGAGATCTCCGCGCACCACGCGTCGGATGGCGCACCCGCTGAACTCGCACTGCGACTGACGCCGCGGTGGGGGGCCGATCCGAGCTTCCGCTCCATCGCGCTGCGCACCGACGCCGGCGGCGCCGCGCGCGTCGAGGGACTCGCCCGTGGCGAATGGGTGCTCGAAGCCGATCGCGGCGCGCCGCTGAGCATCGCGCTCGGCCCGCAGGGCGCGCGCGTGTCGCTCGCGATCGCCGCCGGCGTGCACGTTCGCGGCCGCGCGGTGGACGAGCACGGCGCGACGATCGCCGGCGCGCGCGTGTGGCTCAGCGCCCCCGGCTCGTTCAACGACGGCCAGTACGCGACGACGACCGGCGCCGACGGCCGCTTCGAGTTGCGCGACGTGCCTGCGCTGCGCGCGCTGGCAGTTCACGCAGAGGGGTTCGCGCCGAGCACGTTGCAGTTGGCCGGGTCGGTGGAAGCCGACGGCGGGCTGTTCAAGCTGAGCCGCGAGCGTCGCGAAGTGCGCGGTCGCGTCGTGTCCGCGCGCGGCGAAGGGTTGGCCGGAGCGCGCGTGCTGATCGGACCGCTCGTCGAGCCGGGCTCGCTCGAGACCCTTCAGGCCGGACACGCGATCGTCGCGCCGCTCAGCGTCGAGTGTGACGAGCACGGCGAGTTCGCCTGTGACTGGTGGCCGCCGCCCTGGTCGGCGCCGATTCAAGTTCGCGCGCCGGGTCAGTGCGCGGCGCAGTACGACGGCGTCGTCGACGAGCCGCTGCGCATCGAACTCAGCACGGGCGCGAACTGGCGCGGAAAGCTCGACGCTCCAGCGCTGACACCCGGAGTCGTCGCCCTGAAGGCGGAGTCGCTCGTCGCCGCCGCGCAGGCGCCCGACTGGCTCTCGCCGCGTTGGATCGGCTCCACCGGCGCTGCATTCGAGCTGGGCGGGATCGGCGCCGGCGCGATCGTGCTGACGGCGACGGACAGCGCGGGGCGCAGTTGCTCGACGTTGGCGCCGCCGCCGCGGGATGGCGTCGTCGATTGGTCGCCCAACTGCGGCGGCGCAGCGCCGCTGCACGGAGTGGTGCGGCGCCTCGGTGGCGCGCCGATCGAAGGCGCGGAGGTCGAAGCGCTCCGGCTGGGCGCATCGAAGCTGATCGCGACCTGTGATGCGGAAGGCCGCTTCGCCTTCGACGATCTCGGCGCGGGCGGCGCGACGCTGATCACTCGCTTCGCTCCTGGCGGGGCGGTGATCGACCGACGCGCGGGCGTGCGCGGGAGCGACGAGCTGCTCGAGATCGACGTGCCGCTCGAGCGCCTGCCGACGGCGTTCATCGTGCTGGGCGCGCGCGACAGCACGGGGCGGGAACTCGGCGAGGTCTACGCTCTGTCGTTCGCCAAGGCGACGCCAGCGGCGGTCGAACGACTGTCCGACGGACTCTTGCGCGTCGGTCCGCTCCCCGCCGGGCCGCACCACCTTGTCGTGCAAGGTGAGAGCGACGAGGTCCTGCACCTCGGGCCGTTCGAGCTGCAGCCGTTCGAGGAGTTCGCCGCGGGCGAGCACGTCTCCCAGCCGCCGGGCCGGATCCAACTCGTCGTCGAAGACTTGCAGCAGCCCGATCGAGGTCCGGTCGCGGCCTCGCTGCTCACGCGCGACGGGGCGTGCTTGATGACCTTCTTCAAGATCAAGGACGGCGTCGGCATGTGCATGCCCACTGCGCCCGGCGACTGGCGCTTGCGCGTTTCGTTTCCGCACTCGGGTCTGTTCGACGCGCCCGCGCAGGTCGTTTCAGGCGCCGTGACGCGGGTCGAGCTCGAGGCGCCGACTGGCGCACCGGTGACCTTCGTGATCCGCGACGAGGCGCTCGACGAGACGCTCGCGCTGCGGGGGAGCATCGAGCCTCTCGACGGCGGGCTCGTGATTCCCTCGGCGCCGTTGATGCGCCGATCGCGGGGCGATGGCTCGCGTCGCATGACGCGCAACCTCGCGTCGGGTCGCTATCGCATCGAGCTGAGCGACGGCTTCGCTCTGCGTGGTGAAGCGGTTTTCGCGGTGGGCGCTGCTCGCGAACAGATCGAGGTCATCGTCGAGCTGCGCTGATCCGCGCGCGACTCTCAGGCGCCGACGAGCGGGATCCGAGCGAGCTGGCGGTGCTCGGCGCCCGTCGCGTGGAGCACGCTCTTGTGCAGCGAGAGCGCCGTCACGCCGAAGGCGGGACCTTCGAGCGGCCTGGGCTCGAACGAAAGCCGCGTCGGCGAGCGGAAGCGGCACAGCGTGAGGTGCGGATGCAGCGGGCCGGTCTTGGCGCGCTGCGCCGCCAGTCGCGCGACGAGCCGACGCCGCAGCTCGCTCAGTTCGCGCGGCGTGTCGGTCGCAGCAGCGAGGAGGCGTGCGAGGCCCTGTTCGGGCAGCGCTTCGAGCGCGCGCAGCCTGAGCTCGAACGGCGCCACGCTGGCGGCCGCGCGTTCCGCGGACTCGATCGTCTTGGCCACGTCGCGCTCAGGCACGTCGCCCAGGAACAGCACGGTCATGTGGAGCTGATCGAGCGGCGTGGGGCGGTGCGGCGGCAACTCGAGAGCTGCGAGCAGCTCGAGCAGCTCGCGCGCGACGTCGCTGGGCGGATGGAGGGCGAGGAACAGGCGCGGCATCGCGAGCGTGACGCAAGCGCGCCACGCCGCGATTGTGCCGCGCGCGCGAGCCGACTACATCTTCCAGCCGGGCAGGCGGTGCTGCTCCGGCGCCTGCTCGAAGGCCTCGCGATGGTCCGCGTTCTCGAAGTAGTACGTGACGCCGTCGTGCTGCGCGCGCGGCGAGTTGGCGTCGGGTCGGAAGCGCTGGCGACTGATCGGGTCGGTCAGCAAGCCGCAGTAGAGCAGCGGGTCGGAGCGGAAGCGTTCGCGCTCCCACGCGTCGGCGAAGAAGAACGCTTCCCAGTTCAGCCGGACGCAGTGCTCGGCGTCGATCACCGCCTGCCGGCGCTCGTCGAGGTAGTCCTTGAACTCCAGGCCGGTCGCGCGCACGAAGGTCGGAACGTCCTGCACGAAGACGTCGGGGCAGGGCACTCAGCAGAACCCGATCGGCCGGCCGTTGACGTACACCGGCGGCACTTTGCGGCTGAGCTTGTTGCCGCGGCGGATGGCGCAGGTGGCGTTCAGCGACACCTGACCATCGAGGTAGCGCACGAACGGATGCTCGGCGTCCGGGCCCAGGACGTAGAACTTCCCGTCGTCGACCAGCGGTCGCGGCGGTCGGCAGAACGGCGGCGAGTCAGCAGGTTCTTCGAGCTCGGCTGCAGCCGCGGTCGCGGCCTCAGCATTCGCAGGCGCGGCGTTCGCGTGCAGTGACGCAACGACTTCGGGCGCTGGCTCGGAACGTTGAAGGTGGAGTTCGGGAGAGCTCGCGCAACTCCACACGATCGTGGAGAGCGCCGCGAGCAGCGCGTAGGGCTTGATGGCGTTCATGGGGGGGCTCGATGCGCGCGCTCCTACGCCGAGCGTTCACGCTGTGTTGGCGTGGTGTGAGGACAACCGGCGCCTTCGCACGGCGCGCGCGAGTACGCTCTCGCGCTCGCATGCGCGCCTTCTTCGATCCGAGCGAGTTCGCGTTCACACGCGTGCTGGAGGACGGCTTCGCTCGGCTGCGCGACGAAGTCGGCGCCGTCGACCCGACGCGCTTCGAGCCCGCTCCCGACTCGCTCACGACCGTGTCGGGACGCTACGACGAGCGCGGCTGGCTGTGGCTGGGCCTGTTCGGAGTCGGGCGAGCGCTCGAGGAGAACCGTGCGCTGTGTCCGCAAGTCGCGAGCGCGTGTCGCGCCGTCCCGGACCTCGTGAACGCGGGTGTGTCGCTGTTCCTGCCGGGCACGCATCTGTATCCGCACGCCGGCGAGATGCGCGGCGTGCTGCGCTGCCACTTGCCGTTGATCGTGCCGCCCGGCGACGTGGCGCTGCGCATCGGCGACGAACGGCGCGAGTGGAATGAGGGGCGCTGCCTGGTGTTCGACGACCGCTTCGAGCACGAAGCCTGGAATCACGCGGCGAGCGCGCGCGTCGTGCTGATCGTGACGTTCCAGTCCGCTCGCGCTGGAGCTTGAGGTCTGCGTCGCGCAGGCCGCTAGTGCGCGAGCGCCGTCGCCGGAAGCGCGGTCGATGCGAACCCCGGACCGCTCCAACGCAGCTCGAGCACGCTCGCGCCGGAAGCGTTGAAGTACTCGACGCGCAGCGGGTGGTAGCCGGCCGCGAGACCGATCTCGCCACGCCGCGTCTGCGCGCCGTGCAGGCCGTCGTTGTCGACGAGCAACTCGTCGCCGATCCACACGCGCGCTCCGTCGTCGCTCGTGCACTCGAACGTGTACACGCCGTCGGTCGGCGCCGACAGCCAGCCGCGGAACGAGAGCGCGAAGTGCTCCTCGCGCGGACGCGCGCTCAGGTCGATCGCGTGCGCGAGCGAGCGGCGCACGGGCGTCGAGTGCGGGAGGTCGACCAGGCTCTGCCACGCGCCTTCGTGGGCCTCGAGCTCGAGTCCGCTCGCGAGCGGCCGCAGGAAGTGCGTCGCCGGCCGCAGGCTTTCGCGCGTGTAGCCGCGGAAGTCCGCGCGCGCGACGAGCACGCCGCCGACCTCTCCGCGGAACGCACGTGCGCGCAGCTCGGCGCTCTTGCGCAGTTCGAGCCGGTCCTCGTAGCGCGCTGAGGTGCGCGTCGGCGTCGAGCCGTCGAGCGTGTAGCGGATCTCGCAGCCGGGCTGATTGGCCGTGAGAGTGACGTTCAACGAGCCCAGGAAGGCGCGCTCGCGCGTTTCGATCGCGACGCGCGGCGGCGCGCAGTAGGCCTCGAACGACGAGATCAGCGGCGCGGCGCGCGAGTCCTCGATGACGAGCTCCAGCGCGTCGCACCAGGTCGGCGCGAAGGCGAGGATGCGCTTGCGGCCCAAGGTCGAGCCGCGCACGAGTTCGGCTCGCGAGTTTCCACGCACGCCGAAGAGCGCGAAGCGCTTCACCCGCTGGCCGAGCGCGATCGGTTCGCAGATCACCGCGTGGTCGACGAGCTGCGGTTGCGCGAACTCGACGCGCAACTGCGCCCCGCGCCGGCCCTCCTCAGCGGCCCAGTACGTGTGCGCGTCGCCATCGACCGCTGCGGCGGCGCCGAACTGAAGGCTCGGCGGACGCTCGCTGTCGGCGCTGGCCGTCCCGTCGCGCGCGAGATCACTGGCGAAGATCGCGTCGAGCGCTGCGCGCAGCTCGACCAGCCGCGCGGCGTCGTTCTCGTGCACCAGGCCGCGCCGATCGACCGGCAGGTTCAGCAGCAGGTTCGCGCCGCGGCCCACCGAGCCGTACCAGATCTCGAGCAGGCGCTCGAGCGACTTGACCTCGCCGTCCTGCTCGGGGTGGTAGTACCAACCGGGTCGGATCGAGACGTCGCACTCGCCGCCGATCCAGTGCGTGCCGGACTCCTCGCCCTGATTGAGCACCGCACTCGCAGGCGCACCCAGCCCGGGCTCGAAGCCGGCCGGCGAGAGCATGCCCCAGCACGTTTCGCCCGCGATGCCGTGCTCGTTCCCGATCCAGCGCACGTCGGGGCCGACGTCGCTGAACATCACGGCGCCGGGCTGCAGCTCGCGGACGACGCTGCGGAAGCGCTCCCAGTCGTAGACCTGGCGCTTGCCGTTCGGACCTTCGCCGCAGGCGCCGTCCCACCACACCTCGAACACCTCGCCGTAGTTCGTGAGCACCTCGCGCAGCTGGCCGACGAAGTAGTCGTTGTACGCAGCGCTGTCGCCGTAGCAGGGCTGGTTGCGATCCCACGGCGAGAGGTACACGCCGAACTCGAGGCCCTGCTCGCGCAGCGCGTCGCTCAGCTCCCGCAGCACGTCGCCGCGCCCGCCGCGCCACGAGCTCGACTCCACGTCGTGCGCGGTGAGCTTCGACGGCCACAGGCAGAAACCGTCGTGATGCTTGGCGGTCAGGATCAAACCCTTCATGCCGGCGGCCTTCGCGACGCGGGCCCACTGGCGACAGTCGAGCGCGCTCGGCTGGAACAGGTCGGGCGACTCCGTGCCCTCGCCCCACTCGCGGCCCGTGAAGGTGTTCATGTTGAAGTGCACGAAGCCGTAGTACTCGAGCTCGTGCCAGGCGAGCTGCCGCGGCGAAGGGCGGGGTTCGAGCGGGGCGGGCGCCGACTCGCTCGAGTGCGGACGAGCGCAGGCTGCAGCGAGTACGGCGACGATCAAAAGGGTGCGCATGCCAGGCATTCTGAGCGCCGCGCGGCGCGTGCGCACATCGGGCTCGTGCGGGAGCGCGAGCGGCCGGCGAATTGGCAGATCGAAGCGTCACCGCGGGAGTGATGCCGCGTGGCTCACGCGTCAGCTCGGTGCGCCCCTTGTTTTCGGGGCTCGACCGTCGCGCGCGCGAAGGCGCTGACGCACTGCGGACTGCGCACTCGAAGCGCACTGGCGAGTCGAGTCCGATTGCTGTCACCTGAATCGTGCGCTCAACCGTTGTTGCTCAGGCCTGAGCTGCGCGGGAGCGGCGCCGTTCGGGTGGATTCGAAAGCTCCAGTTGACGCGCGGGTCGCATGCGGGCGTCCAGTCCGACAGCGCTCCGATCGAGAGTCGTTCGACGATCGGGCCACGCAACCAGCGCGAGAAGTTGCATTGCGGCGCGCAGCTGTTCAGTTCAGCGACGCGAGAGGCGCAGTTCCCGCTCATTGCGACTGGCGACAGTCGGCTGCGGATCCACGGCGGCAGCCGAATCATCCCGATTCGAGGCCAGCGCCTGTTTCTGACCACGGCGCTTCGTGCCACACGAGCTTGTGGTTCGCACTTCGAGGCTCCGCGAGCGCACGCGCAGCGTGAGAGTCTCCACGGCCGCGGCCGCGATTGGCACTGGCGCGGTCGTCCCTGCGTTCCAGCGTTCTGCGCGCGTCGGCGTGAAGTTTCTCGCACTAGCACTAGTTCGTGTCCGGGACGCTCGGCGCGAGCCTGTCCATTCCACGGGATTCAGATTGCGCCAGCGAGCGATCTCGCCGACTCGCGCGCGACTCGTGCGTTGACGCTGGGTGCGGCGTGTCGCAGGATCGCAAACCAGGGCCCGACATGGGCGGTGTCGTGCGCCCGCTCGCATGAGCGCTCAAACTTCTCTCGACGCGCCGCAATCAAACGCGGAGGCCGGTGGGTCTCCGTCGGTTGCGCCGCTGCGCAAGTGGCTCGAACACTTGGCGTTGTTCGCGTTGCTGCTCGGCGTCAGCGCTCTGCGCGAGTCCAGCGTTGGTTCGCTGGTGCAGGCGGTCATCTGGCTTCCGACCGGAGTCGCGATTGCGGGCGTATGGCGCTTGCGCGCTCCAGCGCTCGTCAGCGTCGGACTCGCGGCGATGGCGCTGCGATTGGAGATCGGCTATCCGCGAGCGATCGTCTTCACAGGCGCTCTGGGCGCCTGCGCCGAGGCGTACCTCGGCGCGTGGTTGCTGCGGCGGCTGCACGTGGATGGCCGCTTCGCGCGACTGAGCGACGTGCTCGGATTGATCCTCGTGGCGATCCTCGCGCCGGCCGGAAGTCTCGCGATGTCCTGGGCGGGCAGGTTGTGGTTCGACCAGAGCTTCAATCTCCCGTTCTATTCGGGCTGGGACGGTTGGTGGCGCATGAACGGGCTGGGCGCCCTGGTGATGATTCCTCTGCTCAGCACCCTCGGCCGCGCGCGATGGCTGCTCTCCTCGCGCTCACAGCGAATCGAGTTCGCCGCCTACGCGGTGGCGACGCTGGCGATCGTCGCTGGTGTGATGAGCCTGCGCAGAGACGGCGTCGTCACCCTGCCCTTGCTCGACGGAGCGCTGGCGATGGTGTTGGTCGCCGCGGTGCGACTCGGTCCGATCGGCGCGGCCAGCATGGCTTCGCTCGCGTCGATCTCGATCGTCGTGCTGACCGACCGCGGCGCAGGGCCCTTCCTCGCCCTTCCGATCGAGGCGCGGCACGACTCGTTGCAGTTCTTCGTCCTGGCGCTCGCGAGCATCCCTCTGGCGCTGGGCGCGCTCATCGCCGAACACGAAGGCGAACTGCGACGCCGCGTCAGCAGCGATTCGGCCCGTCGCGCGATCGAGCGGCTCTTGCCCGACGTGACCTGTCGCGTACGCGCCGATGGAACGATCGTCGAATCCCACGCGCCCGTGTCCGCGACGGAGCGAGAGCGCGATTCGCTGATTGGCCGCTCGCTCTTCGAGTTCGCTCCCGCGGGCGATGTCGGCCGACTCCGCGAAGCGATTCGCAGCGCCCTCGAGAGCGGCGCGGTCACGGCGCTGGAGATCGAGATGAGCGTGTGGGGCAGCGCGTGCGTCAGCGAGGCGCGCTTCGTTCGCGCCAGCGACGACGAGGTGCTCTGTCTGGTGCGCGACATCTCTGATCGGCGGCGCACGCAGGCCATGGGCGACTGGCACGCGCGCGTGCTCGAGCTCATCGCCAAGGGCCGTCCGTCGAGCGATGCTCTGCGAGCGCTCGTCGACGGCATCGAGGCCTTCACTCCTGGCACGACGGCGTCGCTCCTCGTGCTCGAGGGCGCACGGCTGCGCGTTGCGATCGCCAACTCCCTGCCCGCGGCTTACAACGCCGCCATCGACGGCTTCGAGATCGGTCCCGAAGCCGGTTCCTGCGGCACGGCCGCCTACCACGGCCGCACCGTCGTGGTCACGGACATCCAGAAGGACCCGCTCTGGCGCGACGTCCAGCATTTCGCGCGCCCGTTCGGCTTGCGCGCTTGCTGGTCCGTGCCCGTGCGCAGTGCGAACGGCGCCGTGCTCGGCACGTTCGCCGTGTACTTCCGCGAGCCGCGCGAACCGCGACCCGGGGAGTTGGAGTTGCTCGAACGCGCAGCGGCGCTGGCAGGTGTCGCGATGGACCGCGAGCAGCGCGAGGGCCTGCTGGCGTCGATCAACCGCAACGTCAACGAGGGTCTGTTCCGCAGCTCGCCGTCGCGCGGCTTCCTGTACGTGAACGACGCGCTCGTGCGCATGCTCGGCTACGACAGCGCCGAGGAGCTGATGGCCGTCGCGCCGGCGTCGTTGCACGTCGACCCCCAGCGCCAGCGTCAGCTCCTCGAGCGCATCGACGCATCGGGTTCGGTGTCGAGCTCCGAAGTGCCCCTGCGGCGTCGCGATGGCTCGACGCTGTGGGCGCTCGTGAGCGCGGTGGCGTGGCGCGGTCCCGATGGGCGCGCGGAGTACTACGACGGCGCCGTGGTCGACGCGACGCAGCGCCGGCTGCTCGAGGAGAAGCTCCGCCAGGCGCAGAAGATGGAAGCGGTGGGCCGGCTCGCGGGCGGCGTCGCGCACGACTTCAACAACCTGCTGACGGCGATCGGCGGCTACGCGGAGTCGCTGCTGGTCGCGGCGTCGAAGCCCTCGAACGTCGAGCGCGACGCGCAGCGCATCCTCGACGCCAGCGACCGCGCCGCGGGGCTCACGCGCCAACTGCTGGCCTACAGCCGTCAACAGGTGCTCTCGCCGCAGGTCCACGACCTGCCGGGCATCGTCGACGAGCTGGGCGACATGCTGCGTCGCTTGATCGGCGAGCACATCCGCCTGACGGTCGAGCACGATCAGCGCGGCGCGCTGGTGCTGGTCGACCGCGGTCAGATCGAGCAGGTCGTGTTGAACCTGGCGCTCAACGCGCGCGACGCACTGCCGAACGGCGGGCGGCTGACGATCCGCACGCGACCGTGCGAGCTCGACGCGGCCTTCGTCGCCGGACTCGAGGGGCTCAGCGCGGGGCCGTACGTGCGCCTGAGCGTCGCGGACGACGGGCTGGGCATGGACGAGCTCACTCGCCAGCGCGCGTTCGATCCGTTCTTCACGACCAAGGAGCAGGGCAAGGGCACCGGACTGGGGCTGTCGACGGTGTACGGCATCGTGCGTCAGAGCGGCGGGGCCGTGTCGATCGAGAGCGCGCTCGGTCGCGGCACGCTGGTTTCCGTCTACCTGCCGCGGGTCACGGCGCCGGACGCCGTTCCCGCGCCGACCCGCGCTCCGATCCGGACGGCGGTCGAAGAACCGTGCCTGGGGCTGGTGCTCGTCGCCGAAGACGAGCCGATGGTGCGAGAGATCGTCACGAGCGCGCTGCGCGGCGTCGGCTACGACGTGCTCGAGGCCGAGAACGGCGAGCAGGCGCTCGCGCTGGCGCGCCTCCACCTCCACGAACTCGACCTCCTCGTCACCGATCGCATCATGCCGCGCTTGGGCGGCGACGCGCTGGCCGAGCGGCTCCACGCCGTGCGCCCGGACCTCCCGGTGCTCTTGATGTCGGGATACGCCGAAGTCGGACCGATCGGAGACGCCGCAACAGCCGGGGCGATGCTCGACAAGCCGTTCACGCGCGCCGAGCTGCTGCAGCGCGTCGCCGAGATCCTGATCGCACGGCGCAACGTGGCGCAGCCGCTCGCGTGAGAGCCTCGCGCCGGTTCGCCCTCGCGCCGTCGAGCGGCCTGTGCGCCGTTCCGCTCGCGCTGGCCGGATGCGCGGGACCGCGCCGCGAGCGACGGTCGGTGGAGCCGTGGATCCGCAGCTCCGCAGTTCCGCTCGGCTAGCGCTCGCTCGAGCTGGGCGCGCTCGAACTCGGCGGCGCTCCGACCGCGCCGGTCGTGTCCGCCTGGCTCGACCGCGGCCACGGCCACCGCTGGTTCGGCGGCGACGACGTTCCGGACGATTGCGATCAGCGTTCGCGCGACGTCGCGAGCCTGCCCCAGACCTTCCCGCGCCGCGACTTCGACGCCCTGGTCCACCTGGCGCGCACCCGCGCCGCTCAGCCGATCGACAGCGCGCGCGTGCTTCCCGCGATCGGCGCCGAGCGCGGAGTTCGCGGCCCGAACTCGAGAACTCGGAACTCCCAACAGGCTTTTCGTCGGAGTTGGTAGCGTCCGTCGCAGCCGGCCGTGCGACGTTCGACGCGGGACATCCAACGAGTCCTCGCGAGGTGCGTGCGCCGCGCGGCGCGTGCGACTGTTCTCCCCCAAATCCCTCCTACGAGGAGTCCCATGACAGATCGTGCTCTTGCTGTGCTGTCGTCGGTTTCGATTCTCCTGGCGAGCGCGTTCGCGGCCCCCGCTGCGGCGCAGATGTCGTACGGCGGCGCGCCGCCGAGCCAGTGGGCCTCGTTCCAGACTCCGCTCCAAGTCCTGCAGTTGCCTCCGATCGACAACCAGGCGCAACTCGCGGCGAGCGTTGTCCGTCGCGGTCAGCCGCTGCGCTACGGCGTGAACGTGTCGGTCGGCCTGAGCGCCGATGAGCTGGGCGCCTGGGAAGCGCTGCCCAGCGGCGACTTGGTGTGGCGCTGCGCGATCCGCTCGCCGGGCGCGAAGTCGCTCTCGGCGGTGTTCAGTCAATTCGTGACGCCGCCCGGCGGCGAGCTCTACGTGCGTTCGAACGGAGAGCTGCGCACCCTGGGCGCGTACATCGACCTCAACGCCAACCTCGACGGTTCGTTCGCCTTCGAGCCGCTGATCGGCGACGAGATCGTGCTCGAGTACTTCGAGCCGGCCGGCGCGCCGTTCAACGCGACGCTCGAGCTCGCCACGGTGATCCACGACTTCCGCGGCGTGATCGACATCCTCTCGCCGTCGTCGGTTCCCGAGCCTGCGGGTTCGTGCAACACCGACGTCGCGTGCGAGACGGTCTTCAACAACGAAGAGCGCGCCATCGTGCGTCTGCTCTCGAACGGCGCTCTGTGCACCGGCGCGATGCTCAACAACACCGCCAACGACGGTCGGCCGTACATGATGACGGCCTTCCACTGCGGCTCGATGAACAACGCGATCCTGTACTTCAACTACCAGCGCACGGGCTGCGGGAGCGGTTCGAGTTCGCTGACCTCGACGGCTTCGGGCACGGCGCTGCGCGCGAGCAACAAGAAGCACGACTTCCGCCTGACCGAGGTCACCGGCCCGATCAATCCGGCCTTCGATCACTACATGCTGGGCTGGGACCGCAGCTCCAGCGCGCCGTCGAGCGCGGTGTGCATCCACCATCCGTCGGGTGACGTGAAGAAGATCAGCTTCGAGAACAACCCCTGCGGCTCGAACTCGACGCGCTGGATCGTGAGCCAGTGGGACGCGGCGCCGTCGCCGCCGAACAACGTCGGCGTCACGGAGGGCGGCTCCTCGGGCAGCCCGCTCATGAACCAGAGCAACGGGCGCTTCCGCGGACAGTTGTGGGGCGGCGCGGCCTACTGCGGCTATCCGTTCAACGACTACTACGGTCGCTTCGACATGGCCTGGTCGGCCTGCCGCACGTACCTCGATCCGCTCGGGACCAACCCGACCTCGATCGGCGGCCTCGACCCCTGATCCACGGCTGAGCGCAATGCACGCGGGCCGGGCTCGAACACGAGCTCGGCCCGCGTCGTTTGCGTCGAACGTGGCGTCGAAGCCCCCCTTTAGATCACTTGCGATTCGTGGCCTCAGAGCGTTCGCGTCCCGTCTCGCGTGCGCTGGGCGGAGCGCTCGCCGCGGATTCGACGATCAGCCAGCGCGCGGTGCGCGGCTCGCCGAGCGGCAGTTCGCGGCCGTCGGCGTCGCGCACCGCGAGCAGCTCGACGAGCAGCGACTTGGGCGGCTCGTGCGCGGCGTCGTCGCCGAAGAAGCGTGCGCGCACGATGAACCCGCGCTGCCGCGCCGCGGCGGACGGGGGCGAGCAGACTTCGAGGCGCTCTGCGTCGAGCGTGCGCGTCGCGGCGCCGTTGCGGTCCTCGCCGAGCACGATCTCGAACTCGACGCCGCGCGCCGGCTCGAAGGCGCTCGCAGGGAACTCCGGCCGCACGCGGAACTCCGCGCGCAGCTCCTCGTTCGGCGGCGCGTAGCCAGGTTCGCTGCGCACGACCCAGTAGCTCGACACGGCGCCGTCCGCGCTCGATGGCTCGGCGACGAACTTGGTCGTGACCAGGTTGAGCCCGAACGGCCAGCGCTCCTCGCGCGAGTTGTCGTGCGAGAACGCGAAGCCCGCGGGCCGAGGCGCCTGCGTCGCTGGCTCCGCGCGGGTCGTCGCTGCGCTCTGCGCACCGCGTTCGCCCGCGCAAGCGAGCGTGAGCGCCGCCGCGAGTGGCGCGAGCCGACTACGCGATGTGCGGAACGGTGAATGGCGCACGGTACTCGTCCTTCAGGAGTGCATTGGCGTTCTCGAAGTTGTCGCCGCCGGTGAAGCGGGCCGCGCCGGCTTCGACGTCGAGCCAACCGCCGGTGCGCAGCCGCAGGCTGTCGGGCGCGATGCCGTGCGCCGCGAGGTGCTGCGGGAGCGAGTCGAGGGCCGCGAGCGCCGGGTCGACGCCGCACACGCTCGCGCGCAGCTCGTCGAGCGAGCTTTCGCGGCCCGTGCGCCACGCCAGGTTGGCCAGGTGGCAAGTGTTCGAGCTCGCGACGACGTCTTCGAGCGGCGCGTTGCGCACACCCGCGTCGTCGTTGCGGATCGCGCGCGCGAAGTTGCGCAGGTGCTCCTTGCCCGCGTCGCCACGCCACGAGGCGACGAGCGCGCCGCTCTCGTCGTAGTACCGACTCTCGGCGCGCTGTCCGAGGAACCAGCCCCTCTCGTAGCGAATCACCAGCCCCGAGCCGAAGCCGCGGAACGTCGGCCCGGCCTTGATGCCCGGCGCGAGCGTGAGGTTGCGCAGCTCGAGCAGCGCGGGGAACGCGCCGTAGTCGAACACGCTCAGGGAAACGTTCGGCGTCTGACCGTCGTCGTCCCACAGGAGCCTCGCTCCGGCGCACAGCACGCGCCGCGGGAGTCCGACGCCCGTGAGCCAGCGCACGTCGTCGACCAGGTGCGCGCCGAGGTTGCCGATCTCGCCGTTGCCGTACGGCCACTGCCAGTGCCAGTCGTAGTGGTAGTTGCGCCGCAACACCGGCGCGACCGGGCGCGGACCGCAGAACAGATCGTGGTCGATCTCGCTCGGCACGGGCTGCGGGCCCGCGACCTTGCCGATCGGATCGCGCAGTCGATACCAGACCGCGTGCGCCCAACGGATCCGGCCGAGGTCCTGGCTCGCGCGCCACTTGACGAAGCCGCGCAGCCCGCTGTCGCTGCGGTTCTGCGTGCCGGCCTGCGCGATGCGACCGTAGCGAAGCGCTGCGCGAGCCAGTTGCTCGCCTTCCCACACCGAGTGGGAGACGGGCTTCTCGACGTAGACGTGCTTGCCCGCCTGCAGCGCCCAGATCCCGGCCAGCGCGTGCCAGTGGTTGGGAGTGGCGATGATGACGGCGTCGACGTCGGGGCGCTCGAGCACGCGCCGCAGGTCACGCTCGGCGGCCGGCGCCGCGCCCTTGGCGCGCATGTCTTCCAGCTCGCGCGCCAGGATGCGCTCGTCGACGTCGCACAGCACCGTCACGCGCGCGCCCTCGACCAGCGAGAGCGCGCGGCGCAGCTCGCGGCCGCGCTGGTTGAGACCGACGAGCGCGATGCGCAGTTCGTCGTCGCGCGGACGCGCGCTGAGCACGGCCGGCGCGCTGGCGCAGCCCGCGACGAGCGCGCCGCCGCCGACGAGGAAGTCGCGTCGAGCGATGCGAGTGAACGGATCTCGGGGGCTCATGCGAGCTCCTCCGAGTGGGGGACGCGCGCGCAGCGCGTCGAACGGCTCAGTTGGACCAAAGGCGTGGGTGCGCCTGGGGGTGGAGCAACACTAACCCGATGCGCGGACTGCGGGCTACGGCGAGCGCGGACTTCTCTGTGACAGCGTCGAGCGCGCAGCTACGCGCGCCCGGCGCCACAAGCCCTCGACGTCGCCCGCTCGCGCTCGCGCACTGGTCCGCAGCACGGCGCGGCGACTACGATTCGGCGCAGCGCATGCGCACTCTCGCGTTCCTCCTCGTCTGCGCCGCGTCTGCGAGCTGCGCGTCCCCGTCGACGATGCGCGAGAGGCCGGCGACGCATCGCATCGAGCTGCTGGCGCTGCGGCGCAATCCCCAGTCGGGACTGGAGGACACCGCCGACGACCAGCATCTGTTCGGCGCGAGCTACCTGCACGCGTTGGGCGGCTCGAACCTCGCGCTCGACGTCGGCGTTCGCGGGGGCTCGTTCGAGCGCGCCGCGCAGCCCGACACCGAGTACGTCGAGACCCACGCGGGCGCGCGCTGGTGGTTCCTCGGCGGCGACGCTCCGTTGCAACCCTACTTGGGCGTCGGGCTGATGTGGAACGGCCGTGGTTCGAGCTCGGAGCGCTACGGCAGCACGGCCGACTTCGACGACGACGATGACAACGACCTGTTGAGCTGGCTCATCTCGCACTCGAGCCCCTACGCCTCGCTCGGCGTGGACTTCAAGCTCGGCGCCGTGAGCGTGGGCGGCGGTCTGCGCGCGGTGTGCGGCGACGGCGTCGACCTGTCGGCCGCGCACCCCGACGACTTCGCGCTCGATGTGTATGTGACGGTCGGCTTCGGCTTCTGAGCACTGGACGGCGCTCGCGCGCCGCGCGGCGGTCAGGGCAAGATCGTGAAGTCCAGGCCGTTGCTGAGGCCCCAGCCGTCCGACGAGGCCGGATCGCGCATGTAGTACTGCACGAAGATGCGCTGGCCGGCCATCAGGATCGGATTGGCGCCCGAGGCGATGAGCTGGTTGAAGTCATATGCGTACTCGCCGGTGCACGGCGGGGGGCCGGACG
>CALKYE010000284.1 GCA_938003765.1 uncultured Planctomycetia bacterium | reverse complement strand
AGGCGCGGGTCGACGCAGTGGTCGCCCGACCAGCTCTTGGTGTTGTCGGTGAACACGCTCTTCGACACCGCGCCCGTCGCGCAGTCCCACGAGTGGCGGAAGCCCTTGTGGTAGCCGATGAGCAGCTCGGGAGCCATGTCGGCGTAAGGCCCCTTGTGGACCTCGTGCGTGATGAAGGCTTCCTTGACGACCTTCTGTCCGTCGAGCGGATCGACCAGCGCCTCGAGCTTCTCCTTCAGCTCGCGGCACAACTTGTCCATCTCCGGGCCCTTCTCGACGATGCCGTGCGCTTCGCGGCCCTTGCGGTTGATGAACACGCCCGTGAGGCCGAGCGTGAAGGCGCGCGTCTTGGTCCAGTCGACCTTCGCGAACCAGTCGGGGCTCGTCTCGGCGCCGTCCTTCAGCACCAGATAGCCGTTCTCCTTCAGCCACGTGTTGAGGTTCACGCCGCGGCGGAAGTTGCAGAAGCCGTGGTCGCTGATGATCGCGACAGCCGTCTCCTGATCGTCGCCGACCTTGTCGAGCAGCTCGCCCACGAGCTTGTCCATCTCGGCGTACGTCTCGGGGATCACGTCCTTGTACTTCGCCATCTCGGCCGGCGTGCTGTTGCGGTTCGCCGGGTGCGAGGGATCGAGGAAGCGATAGAACATGTGGCTGATGCGGTCGGAGGTGTCGAACACCACCGTCACGAAGCCCTTCTTGGTCTTGTCGAGCACGTCCCACAGCTGCTTCTTGCGCTCGTCGCAGATCAGCCAGGCCTGCTTCAAGAACGCTTCCTCGTCGATCACGCGCTCGTTGAGCGCCCAAGTGTCTTCGGCGAGTCCGAGCGTCGCGTACTGGCCGTGCAGCTTGGCGAGGTAGATCGCGTACACGAACGGATGGCTGATCGGCATCACCGGGTTGTCCGGGTTGATGTTGATCGGCGTGACGTACAGCTCGAAGTGCTCCGCATCCCAGGTCTGGATGTAGAGCCGCGCGATGCCGGTGAGTCCGTCGAAGGGCACGACCATCCACGGCGTGTACTCCTTGACGCCGACTTCGCAGGTCGTGTCCCCCACCGTGATCTTCGCGCGCTTCTTCGCGTCGTCGAGCTCGACCTTGAACGGGCACTTCATCGCGCCGTCCTTGCCGGCCGGCCCGGTGAGCTTCGATTCGATCACGTTGCCGGAGCGACGGATCTGGTACTGCTGGCCGCCGATGTGCGCGCCCGCGGGCCGCGGCTTGGTCGAGTAGAACGAGAACGAGCCCTGCGTGCCCTGGATGTCGGGCACGCACATGCCGCTGAGCAGCGTGCCGTTCTTGAACTTCTGCGGCGGGAAGGTGATCGGCACGCGGATGATCGAAGACCACACGCGCGCGTCGCCGAGCAGCTTCCAGAACGGCTGGCTCTTCTGCAGCGAGCGCTGCACCGCCTCCGTGCCGAAGGGCAACTTCGCAAAGCCCAGATTGAGCGTCTTGGGCAGCGTCATCGTCTCCGCGCTCGACAGCATCGGCATGTACGAGCAGGGATCGCGCGTCAGGAAGTCATAGATGTTGTGCCGCGAGGCATCGACGCCCGTCGCGTACGTCGACCACGCGACCGGTGAGATCGACGGGCACGCGGTTTCGAGCGGATAGAAGCAGCCGCTCTCGGCGAGCTTCTTGAGCACAGGCATCCGACCTTCGGCCATGTACTGCTTGGCGAGACCCGGATCCATGCCGTCGAAGCCCACGACGATCATGCGCTTGAACTTCTGCGGGCCGTGCTTGGCCGGCGTCAGCAGCCGCACCGCGAACTTCAGCGGCCACACGAGCAGGATGCCGGCCGCGAGCAGGAAGGTGCCCGCGAGCACGAACATCGAGCCTGCGGCAGCCATGCCGGCGCCGGGGCCGATGTAGGCCAGCGGCAGCGCTTCGACCTGCGCGGCGGCGCTCTCGGTCAGGCACAGGAGGGCGGCGAGGGCGGCGCCCATGCGAGTGGCGCTCGATCGAAGTAGCACGTTCAGGCTGAGCATCTGGGGTGTCGGCGGCTGCGCCCGCGCCGGCGACCCGCGCGAGCGGCCAGCCCCGGACGAGACGTGGGTGGACCTATCGGCCCGCCCGGGCGCCCGCTGGAGGCTCCGAAGCCCCCGCTGGCGCGCAACCCGGTCGGACGCGACCAAGCGCTCATCCTAACCCACCGCTCGAAGCCGCCGACGCCGGCAGGACGCCGTCCGGCGACTCGTGACGGGCCGTCGCCGGGCCCGGAGGGAGTTCGCGCAGCCGCGCTCCGCGGCGCCGATCTCGACCGTCCGGAATTCACGGTCACACTTCCCGTTCTGCGGGATCCCTGCGCCGACCCCATGGAACCGATCGCTCGAACGACGCGGGAAGGCGAGCTGCTCGAACAGCTCGCGTGGCTGCAGGCGCTGGCTCGCAGCCTGGTGCGCGACGCGGCGAGCGCCGACGACCTCGTGCAGGACACGTGGCTCGCGGCCTCGGCGCACGCGCCCGCGACGGACGGAAACGGCCTGCGCAACTGGCTCGCGACCGTGGCGCGCAACTTCGCGCGCCGTGGCGCGCGCGCGCAGGAGCGTCGAGTTCGTCGCGAGAGCGCCGCAGCACGTCCGGAAGCGCACGTCGACGACGTCGTGGCGCGCGGCGAGCTGCAACAGCGGCTCGCCTCCGCCGTGATGTCGCTCGACGAGCCCGAGCGATCCGCAGTGCTGCTGCGCTACCTCGACGGCCTGTCCGCCATCGAAGTCGCCGAGCGGCAAGGCGTGTCGCACGTCGCGGCTCGCAAGCGCATTTCGCGCGGCCTCGCCGAGCTCCGCACGAAGCTCGACGCGCAGCACGGCGGCGATCGCAACGCGTGGATCGTGGCGCTGCACTCCTGGGTCGGCCACGGCGGGCCTGTCGCCGGAAGTTCGACAGCGATCGTCTCGGGAGTCTTGGTCATGCTCGGAAAGCTCGTCGCCGCCGCCGCGTTGGTCGCAGCAGCCTGGTTCGGTTGGAACTCGTTCGGAGGAGAGGCGTCCAGCGCTCGCGTTGCGGACGTCGCGCGGACCGGCGCGAGCGTCGAGTCACGTGGCGCCGCGCCGGCGAGCGCCGACACGCGCAGAACGGAGACGGAGATCAGCTCGACACAGTCCGCTCGCTCGCTCCAGCTCGTCGACGAAGCGGGCGATCCCCGGGGCGGCTTCACGGCGATCCTGTTGGACGACACGCGTTGGCTCGCGACGAAGCTCAGCGACGCCAGCGGCCGCATCGAGCTCTCGAACGAGCCGCGTCCAACCGCGCTGGTCGTCGCGCGCGCGGGCTTCATGCCGATGCGCTTCGAGCTGGACACCGAAAGCGGTGCGGAGACCTTGCTCGTGCCTTCGGGAGAGCGGGTGTCAGGACGGCTGCTCTATACGAGCACTTCTCGCCTTTCGCGCCTCGAGCTGACCGACGATCGCGACGCACTGGCGCTCGCGAAGCTCGACGACGAAGCGCTGCGAGAGCTGGAGAAGCTCGGCATCTCGAAGCGCAAGCGCGTGTTGACCCTCGACGACAGCGGCGTGTTCGAGTTCGACGGCCTCGACGAGAGTTGGACCGGCGCGATCGAACTGCCAGATAGCTGGCGCTTTGTTCGCGGGCCGGGCGACTTCACCGAGGATGATCGCGTGCTTCTGCTGCTCGCGCCGACCGAACGACTCGAGCTCACGCTGCGACATCCGCTCGTCGTGCGGGGCCGCGTGGTCGACGAGCGCACCCACACGGGATTGGGCGGAGTCCACGTGAGCCTATCGCGACTCGAAGGGGCCGCTCCCCAGGCTTGGAGCGACTCGTCGGGGAGCTTCGAGCTGGCGATCGCGACGCCGAGGCGAGCCACGGACGAGTGGACTGGGCGCGTGACCCTAGAACTCGACTTCATGCGGCAACACGTCGACCTTCGAATCCCGTGGCCGCAGCTCGAACGATCACGGGAGCTGGGCGCGTTCGAACTGTCGCTCGGTCGTCCGCTCGAACTGCGCGTAGCGAACGACGCGGGCGCTCCGATCTCCGGCGCAAGAGCCGTCGTTCACCTCTCGGAACATCTATCGCGGACCTGCACGTCGGACTCGAATGGCCGGATCGTCTTTCGCGCGCTCCCGGAGGCGTGGCAAGGACTGACGGTGGAAGCGGACGGGCATGCGCGAGTTGAGGTCGGTCCGACAATCGAGGAACGAATCGAGGTGGTGTTGGCGCGAAGCAATCGCATCGACGTTCGAGTGCTGACGACCTCGGGCGTTCCGGTGAGCGACGACGACTCGAGACACCTGTACTACTCCGTCGAGGGCAAAGAGTGCGGCTGGATTCGCTACGTCCGCGATGGCCGGTGGGTCCTGAGCGATCTTCCACCGAGCGCTTCGGTGACCCTGCGTGTCGTGTCGTTGAACCTCGCCAATAGTGAAGTCGTCGAGGTGCTGAGCCGTCAGGTGACGGCGCCCCAGAGTCTGGAAACCCTCGAGATCGAACTCGTCGTACCGACGATGTCTCGCGGCATCCACGGCAGGGTGGTGGACGAGTCCGGCCGCGGTTTGCCGCGAGCCGAGATCCTCATCGAGAACTCGATGGCCTCGATGAGCATGCCCACCCATGAGGACGGCCGCTTCGGCTCCGAGAGCTACGAAACGTCGATCGACGAAATCGAGCACCTCGAGGTCACGCGCCCCGGCTTTGTGCCGATCGTCCTCGACGATGTGAAGTTGCCCGAAGGCGAGGAGCTCGTCTTCACGCTCGTGCGCGGACATCCCCTCGAAGCTCTCGTGCTTGACGCGCGTGGCCAGCCGACGGACTCGAATCTCCTGCTCGCCGTGTTCGAGGGAGGCACGAGCGTGCTCGGAACGCCGCTCGGCGACGGGCGCTTCCACTTCGACGCCGTACCCAACGTCTCGGGAGAACTGCAGCTCGAACTCGGCGGCGTGACGCACAGCGCGCCGATCGGCGAGAACGACACGTTCGTGCGCTTCACGCTGCCCGCAACCGGCGAACTCCAGCTCTCCGTCGCGCCAGGCAGCTACGACGAGAGCAGCATGGTGTGCGTCGTGCTCCGCGTCGTCGGCGGAGACTCGGCCGAGACCCGCAACTACTTCCGCAAGCGCGACGGCGAGCTCGAGCCGCAGACCCTCAGCCTCCCCGAGGGCCGCTACCGCATCCAACTCGAGAGCCGCGTGCTCGGCCGCGGCGCGCCGAAGGTGGAAACTATCGGCGTCGAGCGCGAGGTCGAGATCATCGCGGGCAAGCTGCTCGCGCTGACGCTGCCGTAGCGCTCGAGGCGCCGACCACGGGCGCGCGCTCCGCCGAGGAGAACGCCACGCGTGGCGGGACGAACTGGGCCGCGTGAAGCGCTTCACG
>CALKYE010000283.1 GCA_938003765.1 uncultured Planctomycetia bacterium | reverse complement strand
GCGTGACGCCGTGGTACAGCGCCATCCCGAAGTCGCGGTAGCTGGGGAAGATCCAGTCGGTCTTCGCCAGCGCGCTCGCCGCGCCGACCTGGCAGGCCTCGACGCCCTTGTTGGGGATCGAGAAGCCGATGCGGCCGGAGCGCTGGAGCTTGAGGCAGACGTCGTCGAACGCGCGGACCCGCACCATGGTGCGGTAGCAGTGCAGCAGCTCGTCGGGCGCGATCTTGGGCTCGCGGCCCTTCACCGAGCCGTCCGGCGCAAGGATCGTGAGGGTTTCGAGGGCGGTCATGGCGTTCGCGGGGGCCTGCGGAGCGCGCCCAGAGGCGACGCCCTGCGCCGCGCACTGCAAGCCCTGTCCGCAATCTGGCGGATGGTAACGAGACCGGCCTGGGCTGGCGAGAGAGCGCGACGCCTCCGCACTCGGCAGGCCGCCGCGCGCTGTGTGTTCGCGCGTCGCTGCTCCCATCCCACGACTTCGATCGAATCGGGTGGAATGTTCCAACGACAGGCCCCGGCGCGGCATGGCCATCGCCGGACCGCCCCCACCGACCCACTCCGCAGTTCGAACCACCCGAGGCGACCTTGCAGACCAGCTTCCGTCCGCTGCTCAACTCCTTCCTGATTGCCGCCCTGGGCTCCACAGCCGCGGCTCAAACCTTCGTCGCCACCCCGTCGAAGCTGGCGATCAACACGGACGACACGGAAAACGTCGACTTCGCCGACGTCGACGGTGACGGCGACCTCGACGCCGCGCTGGCCGAGGGCGGTGACAGCGGCAGCGACCAGAGCAACCTGTGGATCAACCGCGGCTTCGAGCCAGGCGGAACGATCGGGTTCTTCGCGGACCGCACCGTGGCGCAGTTTCCATCGGCGCTCTTCCAGAGCCGCGACATCGAGTTCGCCGACATCGACGGCGACGGAGATCCGGACATCTACCTCGCGAACACGTCGCAGATCTCCAGTCAGTCGAGCCGCTGGTGGGTCAACATGGGCGGGGCCCAAGGCGGGACGCCGGGCTACTACCAGGACCAGACCGCCGCGCGCTGGCCCGACCTGAACATCGCGCCAACGTCCATCTGGGCCTCGCTGCTCCTGTCCAACGGGTTCATCTGCTGGTCGGGCGACGGCGACTTCGCCGACATCGACAACGACGGTGACCTCGACCTGGCGCACTCGAGCTACGGTCCCGGGTTCAACGGCAGCGCGCCCACGCGACTGTTCCTCAACGACGGCTCCGGCGTGTTCCGCGAGTTCAATCCTTCGGGCTTCCGGCTCACCTCGGCGCTCATCGCCGACGGCAACCCGGCGCTGTGGGCTCAGGGGCTGCAGCAGGCGAACACGCTGAACAACACGGGCGTGAACTCGGACGTGTGCGCGGACGCGCTCGACGTCGACTGGGGCGACATCGACGGCGACTTCGACCTCGACCTGCTCCACGGCGCGCGCGTGGACGCGCCGCGCATGTTCCGCAACAACTTGACGGAGAACGGCGGCGCGCTCACGTCGTTCACGGATGTCACGACCGCTGCGTTCGCGCCGGGCTGGGCCACTGGTAGTGGCCACTACGAGCAGGAGATGGGCGACTGCGACAACGACGGCGACATGGACATCTACGGGCTGAACTGGTCCAGCGCACTTGGATTCAGCGACTCGACGCTGGCGAACGATGGCTCTGGGTTCTTCACGACCAACCAGGTTCTCGCGAACTCGCTTCCCGACGACAACGAGGCCGACTTCCTCGACTACGACAACGACGGCGACCTCGACGTGTACGTCGCGAACTTCTCAGGACAGGATCGGCTGTACCGCAACGACTTCGCGGGCGCGGGCTTCTCGCACACCAACGTCACCACGGCGGAACTGCCGATGGCGACGCGCATCGCGCTGGACGCGGACTGCGCCGACCTGGACGGCGACGGCGACACCGACGTGGTGGTCGCGAACACCGCCAATCAGGCCGAGTACTACTTCACCAACCAGTCGAACGTCGCCGACACCCACGCGCCGCGCATCCCGAACGTCGAGCAGGCGCCGGGTCGAGTGACCGGCCTCGCGCCGACCGTCGTGCGCGCCCAGGTCTACGACAACGCCTCGTACTACGAGACCTGGTACGTCGACGTGGTGCTCGAGTACCGCGTCGCTCCGTCGGGCTTCCTGGTCGCTCCGATGAGCGCGAGCCAGGGCCAGATCTGGCGCGGCGAGATCCCCGGGCAGATCGCGGGCCTGATCGAGTACCGCGTGCGCAGCACCGACCGCAACGGCAACGTCGGCGTGTCGACGCTGAAGAGCTTCACCGCGAGCGGTCCGGGCGGGCTCGCCTACTGCACTCCGGGCACGACGACGAACGGTTGCTCCGCCACGATCTCGGCCAGCGGTGTTCCGAGCCTCGCTGCAGCGAGCGGATATGTGCTCACGGCCAACGACGTCGAAGGCCAACGCGCTGGACTCATGTTCTACGGCGTGAGTGGTCGCGCGACGGTGAGCTGGGGCGCCGGCGGCACGAGCACGATGTGCGTCAAGGTCCCCAACCAGCGCATGAACAAGCTGCTCTCGGGCGGCACGTTCGGCGCGTGCGACGGCGTGCTCACCCAGGACTGGCTCGCGTACCTCGCGGCGCAACCTGGCGCGCTGGGACAGCCGTTCGGCGCCGGCGTCGTCGTCAACGCGCAGGCCTGGTTCCGCGACCCGCCGGCGGTGAAGTCGACCAGCCTCTCGAACGCGCTCGAGTTCGTGACTCTGCCTTAGCGCGCTGCAATCGCAGCGTCCGATCACCGGCCCGCGCGTCGAGAGTTCCTCGGCGCGCGGGCCGGCGCACGTTCGGGACAGTCGACGCCGCCGAGCGCGCGCTACTCTCTCGCGCCCGTCGCGCAGTCCGCGCGCGCCTCCCCCGCCGCCGCGCTCCCCTCCATGGCCGGAACCAGCCTGCTCACGCTGCTCGACGACATCGCGTCGCTCCTCGACGACGTCGCCGCGATGACCAAGATCGCGACGAAGAAGACGGCCGGCGTGCTGGGCGACGACCTCGCGCTCAACGCGCAGCAGGTCGCGGGCGTGAACGCCGATCGCGAGCTGCCGGTCGTGTGGGCCGTGGCCAAGGGCTCGCTCCTCAACAAGGCGATCCTCGTGCCCGCCGCGCTCGGCATCAGCGCCGTGGCGCCGTGGGCCATCCACCCGCTGCTCATGCTCGGCGGCGCGTTCCTGTGCTTCGAAGGCTTCGAGAAGGTCGTGCACAAGCTCTTCCCGCACCGCGACGAAGAGCAGGCGCACCACACCGAGCTCGTTCAGGCCGTCGCCAATCCCGCCGTCGACCTCGTCGCCTTCGAGAAGGACAAGATCAAGGGCGCGGTGCGCACGGACTTCGTGCTGTCGGCCGAGATCATCGTGATCTCGCTCGGCGCCGTCGGCGACGCCGACTTCGCGCGGCGAGCGGGCGTGCTGGTCGCAATCAGCGTGGTGATGACGATCGGCGTCTACGGACTGGTTGCGGGCATCGTGAAGCTCGACGACGCGGGCCTGTGGCTCCGCGCGCGCTCAGGCGGAGGCGCAGCGGCGCAGCGCGCGCTCGGCGACGCGATCCTGGCCTTCGCGCCGCGCTTGATGAAGCTGCTCGGCGTGCTCGGAACGATCGCGATGTTCCTCGTCGGCGGCGGCATCCTCGCGCACGCGATTCCAGGGCTCGAAGGCTTCGTCCATCACGCGCTCGAGGGCTTCGGCAGCTTGGCCGAGTCGGCAGGCGCCGCGCTGACGAGCGGGTTGGTGGGCGTCGCCGCGGGCGCGCTCGTGCTGGGCGCCGTGAAGCTCGTCGCGCGCCTGCGCCGGGGTTGAGGATCCCGCGCGCGACTCCGCCCGCTGGCTGGGCAGCCATCTGAGTTGCGCGCCCACCAGCGTGGTTCGCCGCGCAGGCGCAAGACTCCAGCGGCTTCCCCGCACGGCGCACACCGCGCCTAGACTCACGACTACCAACTGGTCGCGGACCATTCATCCGAGTCTCGATTCCTTCATGCACTCCGCTTCGCGCATGACCCAACAACTCTCGCTCCGGCGCCTGCTCGCAGTCTCCCTGTCCCTCTCGCTCAGCGCGGCGACGTACGCCCAATCCTTGATTCACACATTCACGGGGGACTCCGCGGACTCTGGCTTGGGGTGGTCGGTCGCGGGAGGCGGCGACGCGGACGGGGATGGAACTCCGGATGTGATCGCTGGCGCGATCCTGTTCGACGTCGGAACTCTCCCGAGCGCCGGCCAGGTGCGCGTGTACTCGGGCAGCACCGGCGTGCTCCTGCACACGATCAATGGAACGTCCGCTTTCGAGGAGTTTGGCCACAGCGTCGCGTTCGTGGGAGACATCGACCAAGACGGCAAGTCCGAATTCGTCGTGGGGACTCAGCGCGACAGCACGAATGGGCCCGGCGCCGGGAGCGCGATCGTCTACTCCGGAAGTGACGCTTCGATCCACTTCCAGTTCCTCGGCGCGGCGCCGGGAGACTTCTTCGGCCACTGCGTGGCGTCGGCAGGCGACGTGAACGGCGACGGGATCCCGGACATCGCGGTCGGCGCAGTGCAATGGGATCCGCAAGTCGCGCCCTCCGGCGGAGCGGGGTACGTGGACGTGTACTCCGGCAGCAACGGTGCGCTTCTCTACAAGTTCTCAGGTGCGAGTGCGGGGGACTTCTTCGGCTCGTCGGTTGCTTCCGCGGGTGACATCAACGGCGACGGGCGTCCCGATCTGATGGTGGGTGCGAGGCTGGACGACACGCCCGGCCAGGACTCGGGCAGCGTCAGCATCTACTCCGGCCAGAACGGCACGCTCCTGCGGTTTCACGCCGGAATCAACGGAGACTGGCTGGGCATGGGCGTTGGGCCCGCGGGGGACTTCAACGGCGACTCGTTCGCCGACTACCTGATCAGTGCGCCCCGCGACGACGTCCTCTATGCCGACCAGGGAACCGTGTACCTGCACTCGGGCGTCGACGGTTCGACGCTCAGGACGTTCGTGGGCGGCCTGACCGATCAACTCGGTTGGTCGCTAGCCGCAACGGGCGACCTTGACGGCGACGGCGTCACTGACTTCATCTTCGGCTCTCCCTCCGACTCCACACACAGCTTCGCGTGCGGTGCGGCGTTCGTGTATTCCGGGTCGAGCGGACAGCTGCTCTATCAGATGAACGGCGTCGACAGTGGCGACTTTTTCGGAGCCGCAGTGGCCGCGGCGGGCGACGTCAATGCGGACGGTGCGCCCGACCTGATTGTCGGCGCCTTCCGGGACAACAGCCCTCCGGGTTCGAGCGACCCGGGTGTCGTGTACGTGTTCTCCGGATCGTGCGGGCCTCCGGTCACGTACTGCACCGCGAAACTGAACTCCTTGAACTGTGTTCCGACGATCTTCCATACGGGCGTCGCCAGTCTGAGCGGACCTGACGACTTCTTCGTCCGCGCGTCGAACGTCATCAACCAACGCGCCGGACTTCTGGTGTGGAGCTTCCAACCGACTGCGGTTCCATTCATGGGCGGCGCTCTGTGCGTCGGGAAGCCGACAACGCGCACGCCGCCTCAGCTCTCAGGCGGCAATCAGGGCGGGCCGGATTGCTCTGGCGCATTCGCGTTCAAGTTCACGAACAACTACCTGCTCACCCAACGGGCGCTCGGCGGCAATACGGTCTACACGCAGTACTACTCTCGCGACCCGCTCCATCCGGATGGGACGGGCGTGAGCTTGACGGCGGGCCTGCGGTTCACCGTTTGTCCGTGATGCCCTTCTCGAGCGCTGAAGCTCGGCAAGCTCCAGCCAAGGTGACGACGCAGTCGCTGGACCGCTAGCTAACCCGCGCGCCGATCGCGCACGAGCTTGGCCGCGAAGAACTCGCCGGCCTTGTAGCTCGA
>CALKYE010000282.1 GCA_938003765.1 uncultured Planctomycetia bacterium | reverse complement strand
GCCAGCGATTGCTCGAAGCGTCCCAGCAAGTGCTCGCAGTGCGCCACGCGGTCGAGCAGCGCCGCGTCGTTCGGCGAGCGCGCGAGTTCCGTGCGGTAGATCGCGAGCGCTGCGCTCCACTCCTTGCGCGCGTAGAGCGCGTCGGCGTCCGCTCGCGTCGCGCCTTCCTGCGAGGTCGGCTGCGATCGCGAGTGCGAGTCGTGTTGCGGCGCCGGCTGCGACACCGAGCCCTCGAGCTGCGGCTCGGTGCGCTGCGTGGGACGACTGGCGCAGCTCAGCGTGAGGAACGACGCGAGCAGCACGATGCGTTGCGAGGGCTTCATGGGAGGAGTCTCTCGCCGCTCCGCCGCGCTCGCGAGGGCTGGCGCAGCGCTTACCTGTTTCCAGCGCGGCGCGTGACGCAGCTCACACACGCTCACGGCGCGACGATCAGGCGCACGGCGTCGGAGAGGCTCACTCCGAAGGGATCGCCCGCGTCGCGTCCCCAGGTCTGAACGTGCAGGTGCTGACCCGCGACGACGTTCGCAGCTCCCGCCGGTGTCGCGAGCACGTCGGCGAGCGTGTAGCCGATCGAGCCGGAGCACACCGCGAGACCACCGCTCGAACGCAACGGGAGGCGCGCGACCGGAGTTCCGACGCAGTACCAGCCGCCGCGGAACGGCGTCGGCGAACCCGCGGCGAGCGAGAAGAACGACAGCGCCGAGGTGTTCGCCTCGAGGCCCTGTGTCGCGAGCGCGAACGCGCCGGGCGCGCGCAGCGAGGGAATTCCGAGGCCCTCGATCGCGGGACTGCAGCCGCTCGAAGAGAGCTTCGAAGTGCAGTACGTCGCGACGGATGGCGCGCCGCGCAGCACGACCAGGCTTCCGGCCGGCGGTCCGCTCGTTCCGCCGCCGGCGCCCGACAGCACCACGTCGAGAGCGCCGTCGTCGTCGTGGTCGTGCAGGACGGCGACCTGCGCGCCGAAGCGGCGGTTGGCGAGCGTCGAGGTCATGCTCGCGAGCAACGCTCCGCTGCGGCCCGAGTAGATCAGCGCGCGGCCGGCGTTCGACGCGCCGCTGTCGTCTCCGCGTTCGCCTACCAGCACGTCGGAACAGCCGTCGGCGTCGAGGTCGTGAATCAACTGCGCGACGCCGCCGCTGCCCGCGGGCCCCATCGTGGTGAACTCGCGCACGAGCGCGCCATTGCGCGCGGAGTACACGCGCGCGACGTTGGCCACGTTCGAGCCCACGACGAAGTCGGCGCTCCCATCGCCATCGATGTCGCCGCCCGATGCGAAGCGGTTGCCCTGGAGGTTGTAGTCGGCGGCGACGGCGATGTCGTAGAGCACGTTCACTGCGGCGCCCGTGTTCTCGAGCGCGATCGCGCGTCCGGCGGGGAACACGGCGCCGCGGCGCCCGACGATCAGCTCGTCCCGGCCGTCCGCAGGCGTCGAAACGTCGCGCACGAAGCACAGTCCGAAGCCGAACTCGAGCTCGCCTGCGCTCGCGGGCGGCGCCGCGATCTCCGCGAGCAGCGCGCCTCCCACGCCTGAGTACACGTACACGCGGCCGGTCTCGGGCGCGGGGACGTCGTGGCCCGCTGCTCCGATGGCGATGTCGTCGACGCCGTCGCCGTTCCAGTCGCCGCCGAGCGCGATCGAGGCGCCGAAGCTCTCGGCCGCGACGCCGGAGTCGAAGGTGTGGAGCAGCGCGCCATCGACGCCGGAGAGCACGCGCACGAAACCGCCGTCGGCGCCGTTGAAGGGGGCTGCTGCGAGGACGTCGAGCACGCCGTCGTGGTTCCAGTCGAGCGTCTCGAGCGAGTAGCCGAGGATCGCGGAGGTCAGCGGCTCCGCGCGCGACCACAGCACCGCCCCGTTCGAGCCGGAGCGCGCGCTGACGAGCCCGCCGGCCGACGCTCCCGAGCCGTTCAGTGGCGCGCAGGTGACCAGATCAGGGACGCCGTCCCCGTTGACGTCGCCGATCGAGCGCACCAGCCAGCCGAAGGCGTCCTGCGTGGTGGGCGAGACGATCTCGAGCAGCGGCGCGACCTGCGGCTCCAGCCACTGCGCGCGCGCGACGGCAGCGCTCAGTACGACGGCGACGACGGCCGGAACGCCACGTTGAGGTCGAGCGTGGATCATGGGGGCTCCTTCACTCGAGCGTGGACAACGCTCGAGCGAGGAACCCGCCGTGAAATCTCGTCAGCGCTGTGTGCGCTGCGATCAGCCCTACTGGCAGATCGCGAACTGGACCGCGTCCGTCAGGTTGGTGGTGAAGACGTCCTGCGGATCGCGCGACCAGAACTGCGCGTTCACCTGCTGGCCCACGACGAGCAGCGAGTCGGCGCCGCTCGCGATGTAGGCGTTGAAGTCGAAGCTGAACGCGCCGGTGCAATCCGAGCCCGCCGCGCTGCCGCCCGAGTTCTGCGCGCTCGTGCGCCGCAGCGGAGTGGTGGTGCAGAGGAAGCCGCCCTGGAACGGCGCGGCCGCGGCGCCGTAGCCGTAGAACAACAGACCCTGCTTCTGATTGAGGATGCTCGTGGCCTGGATCACGAACGGCGCCGGCGACGAGAGGCTGGCGTAGCCGGTGGCGGAGATCGCGGGCGTGCAGAACAGCGAGTTGACCTTCGCCGTGCAGTACACGACCGGCGGCGCGCCGCCCTGGCACTCGCAGTCGTCGGGCAGTCCGTTCGCGTTGGCGTCGAGCGACGTGCCCGACTGCAGGTCGCACCAGTCCGCGACTCCGTTGCCGTTGCAGTCGCCGGTTTCGAACGCGCCCATGTCGACCACCGGCGCTGCTCCGGCGCCGCTGTCGGCCACCAGCGCCGAGTCGGCGAACCGCAGTCCGCCCGCGATGTCGGTCAGTCCCGCGGCGGCGACCACGCCTGCGTTGTTGCCCGCGTCGATGCCGGGCGAACTCGACGTGAGGCGGTACTGGAACGGCCCGCAGGGGTCGAACAGCGGAACGCCGGTGACGTTGCCCACTCCGGTGAAGCCCGTCGAAGTGAGCGTGTACGTCACGTTCATCGTGGAGGGGCTGATCTGCGCCGCTTGTCCCGACGAACCGCCGGAGCCCGAGTTGCCGTACACGACGCAGTTCACGACGGTTCCACCGGCGCCGAGGATCCCGCCCGTGGCGTTCCCGGTGGCCGTGTTGGCCACGATCGTGCAGTTGCGAATGCCCGGGGCCGAGCCCGAGACGAAGATCGCGCCGCCGCCGCCGGTTCCCGTCGCGGAGTTGTTGTGGAACACGCAGTTCCAAACCTTGACCGGGCTCGATCCGAAGATCTCGATCGCTCCCGCGCGCAACGCGGTGTTGTTGCTGAACACACAGCGATTGAAGGTCGCGCCGACGCCGCTCGCCATGTCGAACGCGCCGCCGAAGCTGCCGCCGAAGTTGAAGTCGAACACGCAGTCGAGGAACGTCGGGCTCGAGGCGTTGATGTAGCCCGCGCCGCCGCCGAAGTTGCAGCGGTTGAGCGTGAACGTGCAGTTGCGGATCGTCGGGCTCGCGCCGCTGAGGCACAGGATGCCGCCGCCGCGGTCCTGGTTGTTCGTACCGCTGTTGGCGTTGCCGCCGGTCACGACGAAGCCGTCGAGCACCGCGGTCGCGTTCGTGCCCGCGCCCTGGATCACGTGGAACGAGTTGTCGCCGAAGGCGTTGCTCGCGTCGTTGCCCAACAGGTCGGCCGAGAGCGTGGTGACGTTGGCGGCGACGTCGCGCTGGTCGAGCAGCGCTTCCGTGCCGTCGAAGCCGCCGTAGACCTCCACGCCGTTCTTGAGCTGGAAGTAGATCGTGCGCGTCGTGGTGAGCGTGGGCTTGTAGACGCCCTGCGCCACCCAGATCTGGTCGCCCGAGACGGCGGCCGCCAGCGCGTTCTGCAGTCCGTCGACGCCCTGGAAGGCGTTGGACCACGACGAACCGTCGTTCGCGCCGGTGGTGAGGCCGACGTCGACGTACAGCGTGCCGGCGAAGCCCGGGCAGGCGAGGAGGAGAGTGCTGGCGAGGGTGCGGAGCTTGGTGCGGTGGCTCATGGACGGTGGATCGCGGCTGGGGAGCGCCCGAGGCGGCGCGCGCCGGGCGAAACGGACCAAACTACCACAGCCTCGCGAGGCGCCTACGCGTCGCTCAGCGGCCTGGCCAACTCGCGCGCGCGTCGCTCGCGGCTCGCAGCGATCGTCGCTCGTTCGGCGCGCTCGCCGAGCCACCGTGCGGGATCCTCGGCGTCGTGCGCGGGGCGCACCGCCTCGGCCAATCCGGCGCCGAAGCCCTGGTTGAAGCTCGTGACGAGTTCCGCCGGGAGTTCCGCGGCGACGCGCGCGACGAGTTCGCGGTCGATCGCCAGACCTCTCAGACTCATCTGCGCGCACACCGAACCGATCCCGTGCGCGAGCGCCGCTCGATGCTGCTCGGGCAGCGCGGCGAGCAGGCGCACGCTCTCCGACACGTCGCGCTCGAGTTCGCGCGCCATCGGAACCTCCCAGTCCTGCGCGAGTCCGGCGACCAGGGCTGCGCGCAGCGCGTCGTCGGGTTCGCGCGAGTCGCTCGCGCACTCGAAGAAGCGCGGGTCGAGCTCGCTGCGCACGCGCGAGAGGTGGCGGAAGAACGTGCCGAACCCGCGCGCGATCTCGACGCGCCGCTGCGCGGGGTAGGCCTCGAGCGCGCTCCAGATCTCGAGCGCTCCGCCGCGCGCGGCGAAGTAGCGCTGCGCCGCGAGAGCTCGACCGACTCCCTGGTAGATCCAGGTCCGCTGCTCGGGGGGATGACTCTCGATCATCCGCGTCACTTGCTCGGCGTCGAAGCCGTTGCGCGGGCTCAGCAACTGCGTCGCCACCTGCCGCAGCTTGAAGCCGTCGTAGTGGGCGCCGACGTTGACGTGCTCGAAACGCCAGTCGACGAGCGCGAGGTTGTTGGCGCACGGAACCAGCGCCAGCGCGAGCAGCGCGCGCGCACCCCAGCGTCCGCGCTCGAGAAGGCGCTGCGCACCGAGCGCGAGCGCTGCGATCGCCAGCAGCAGGTGCGTGTTGAAGTAGCGGAAGCCCTCGGCGTCCATCGGCGGCCCGCGCGGCGTGATCTTCAGCGAGCTGAGGCCGAAGGCCAGCGCGGTCAGCGGCAGGTAGGCGCACAGGATCGCGGCCAGTGCTTCGCGCGGCGCGGGCGCTGGAATCGACCTCGAGCCGAGCGCCCGGCGCGCCATGGCCCACGCGGCGCGGGCCGCGGGCGCGAGCAGCACCAGGTACGCCGCGACGAAAGCGAGGGCGAACAGCGTGCGCGCGGCCGAGCCGCTCAGCGGGCCGAAGTCGCGGAACTGCGTCGATTGCGGCAGGCGCTCGAACAGGAACTCCTCGATGCGCGCGAACGTGCGAGCGGCGTCGAAGCCGGACTCCGAGCTGGCGAACTTCGCGCCGAGGAACTCCAGCCCGCGCGCGCCGGCGATCCAGTTCAACGCGACGAGCGGAGCGATCCCCAGCGCGAGGCCTGCGCCGAGCCACGGGAGATCTCGGAGGAGTTGCCGCGCGCCGCGCACGCCCCACAGCGCGAGCAGCAGCAACGCGACCGGCGTGAGCGCGCCGAGGAACACGAAGAGCGCGAAGCCGCAAGCCAGTCCGAACGTGGCGAGCGAGGCGCGGCTCGCGTCCGCTCGCGTGGCGCGCACCCATGCGGCCAGTGCGAGCGAAGTGAAGGCGATGGTCTCGAAGTGATTGCCCGACGCCATCAACGAGTACTTGAGCAGCGTCGTCGGCGCGACGGCGAACAGCACACCCGCGAAGTTCGCCAGGCGCTCGCCCACGCATTCGCGCAGCGTCCACCAGAGCGCCGCCAGCGCGACGGCGCCGAGCAGCAGAGGGACGAGCTTCAACGCCAGGTAGGTCGGACCGAACAGCGCATAGCTCGGCGCGGCCAGCAAGCCGGTCAGGATCTGACCCGCGGCGTTGTCGTACACACGCGCGATCGGCAGCGCGCCGTCGACTTCGAGCAGCAGCGGGATCGTCCCCATCGGGAACAACTCGTACTGCGGCATCGCCACTTCGTCGAAGTTGCTGATCAGGATCAGCGCCCGCAGCGCGAAGTACAGCGCGAGCGACACGGCCAGGCCGGTGGCGGGGCGGCGCGGCGCGGCTTCCATGGACCGGCGGAGTATAGGGGGCTCCCGCCGTCGGCTCCGGGCGCTGGAGCGGAAGAACTTTCGCGCGCAGCCGTGCGCTGCGGCGCGGGAGGGCCGATCTTGCGTCGCGGCCGACGCTCGACGCTAGGCTGGGACTTGCACGAGACGGGTTTCAAGTCGCTTGCCCACGAGGATTGCGATGAGCCGAATCGAGAGTCTGATCACACAGCGTTCGCCGCTGGTGCTCGAGCACGACACGAGTGTCCTGGAGGCCGCGCGCGCGATGACGGAGCGCAACGTCGGCGCGGTCACGATCTGCGCCTCCGGCGGTCAGCCGGTGGGCATCTTCACCGAGCGCGACCTGATGACGAGGATCGTGGTCGCCGGTCGCGACCCCGCGCGCGTCACGCTCGGCGAAGTGATGACCACGCGCCTGTTGTTCGCGCGCTGCGACGAGCCCATCGAGGCCGTCGAGCGCGAGATGCGACGCATGCACGTGCGCCACCTGCCGATCGTCGACGCCTCCGGACGGCTGATCGGGGTGATCAGCATGCGCGACCTGCTGCGCGCCGAGGTGCGCGAGCGCGAGGCCGAGTTGCACGCGCTGCACGACTACATCTGCAGCGCGGACGCGGCGCCGGCGCACCCGCACTGAGCCGAGGTCGGCGCGGCGAGCCAGCGCGTCGGATCCGGCTCCGTTGCGGCCGCGGGGCGCACGCCTACAATCCGCGGCCCTTCTGGCCGACCGGATCCTCCGCGCGCTGCTCCCGCCATGTTTCGACGCATCCTGATCGCCAACCGCGGCGAGATCGCTCTGCGGATCATCCGCACGTGCCGTGAAATGGGCGTGGAGCCCGTCGCGGTCTTCTCCGAGGTCGACCGGCGCTCGCTGCACGTGCGCATGGCGCACAGCGCGATCCCGCTGGGCGGATCGACGCCGCGCGAGAGCTACCTCGACGCGCAGAAGGTCATCGACGCGGCGAAGGCCAGCGGCGCCGAGGCGATTCACCCCGGCTACGGCTTCCTCAGCGAGCGCGCGCACTTCGCGCGCGCCGTGGTCGAGGCCGGCCTGGAGTGGATCGGTCCGCCGGCGGAGGCGATCGACGCGATGGGCGACAAGATCACCTCGCGGCGCAACATGACGCGCGCGGGCGTGCCGGTCGTGCCGGGCCTGGTCGATCCCGTCGACGACGCGGACAAGGCCTTGGTCGAGGCCGAGGCGATCGGGTATCCGATCGCGCTCAAGGCGGCGGCGGGCGGCGGCGGCAAGGGCATTCGCATCGTCCGCTCTCCGGCCGAGATGCCGGGCGCGTTCCGCACCGCGAGCGCCGAGGCCGTGGCCTCCTTCGGCGACGGGCGCATGTACATGGAGCGCTACCTCGACGAGCCGCGGCACATCGAGGTGCAGCTGTTGTTCGACAAGCACGGCCAGGGCGTGCACTTCGGCGAGCGCGAGTGCTCGATCCAGCGCCGCCATCAGAAGCTGATCGAAGAGGCGCCGAGCGTCGTGGTCGACGACGCGCTGCGCGCGCGCATGGGCGAGATCGCCGTGCGCGCCGGCGCCGCGGTGGGCTACCAGAACGCCGGCACGGTCGAGTTCCTGTACTCCAAGGGCGAGGTGTACTTCCTCGAGATGAACACCCGCCTGCAGGTCGAGCACCCGGTGACCGAGATGGTCTACGGCGTCGATCTGGTTCGCGAACAGCTGCGCGTGGCTTCCGGCGAGAAGCTGGGCTACACGCAGGCCGACGTGCTCGCGCGCAAGCAGGGCTGGTCGATGGAGGTGCGCATCAACGCCGAGGATCCGTTCAACGGCTTCGTTCCGTCGACGGGCGTGATCGGCAACCTGCGCGCTCCGGGCGGACCGTGGGTGCGCCTCGATGCGGCGCTCTACCGCGGCATGGAGGTCAGCCTCAACTACGACCCGATGCTGGCGAAGCTGATCGTGTGGGGGCCCGATCGCGTCACTGCGATCGAGCGCATGAAGCGCGCGCTCGCCGAACTCAACGTCGGCGGCGTTCGCACCAGCGCTCCCGCCGCGCTCACCGTGCTCGAGGACGAGCGCTTCGTGCGCGGCGAGTTCGACACGCACTTCCTCAACTCGGTGGATCTGGCGGCGCCGCGCGGCGGCGAGGACGAGCTGGTGGCGGCCGCGGCCGCTATCCATCGCCACCTCCTCGCGCGCCGGCGAGCGCTCTCCACGGGCGATTCGACGCGCGCGGCCTGGGCCGCCCGCAGTCGCGCGCGGCACAGCGCCTATCCGCCTCACATCTCGGACCCGCACTCGTCCGCAACGCCGTCGCTCGGCCAGGCGCAGAAGGGAGCGTCGCGATGAAGTACTTCGTCACCGTCAACGGCCGCGCGCGCGAGGTCGACCTCGTCGAACGTCTGGGTCAGCTCGAAGTCCAGGTCGACGGGCGCAAGCTCGAGCTGTCGTACGAAGAGGTCGACAACCTCGGGCAGGTCGCGATCCTCGCCGCCGGGCGCTCCTGGGGCGTGTCGATCGAGGGCGACGAGCACAGCGTGACGTGCTCGATCGCTGGCCGGCTCTACGCCGTCGAGATCGAGGACGAACGCGAACGCGCCGCGCACGCGGCCGAACGCGAGGCGACCAAGGGCGGCGGCGTGGTGAAGAGCATCATGCCCGGCGTGGTGGTCAAGCTGCTCGTCAAGGAAGGCGAGGCCGTCGAGAAGGGCCAGCCGCTCCTCGTGCTCGAGGCGATGAAGATGCAGAACGAGATCGGCGCGCCCGGCGCCGGCGTCGTGAAGGCGCTGCACGTGCGCGAGGGCGAAGCGGTCAGCAGCGGCGCGAAGCTGGCGACACTCGTCGCGCAGTGACGCTCCCGGCGCTCGCTCCTGCGGCTGGACGGGATGCGGGCGTGCGCCTATCGTTTCACCGGCGCTGCGCTGGTTCGTCTGCGCGCGCGATCCACATGTTGCTGCGACTTTGAACCCCTGTCCGGCCCGACGTGTTCGGGCCTTCTTCGCGCCACGAGTAGCTCGCGGGACGCGGGCGGTGCGGGGCGCCCGACCCGAGTTCCAACACGATGAGCTACGACCACCTCGCCGCGGCCGACGCCGTGGCGGCGATCGCGCGCGAGTACGCCGTCCGCGTCGACGCCAAAGCCGAATTCCCGCAGCCCACGATCGACGCCGCGCGCGAGCACGGCCTGTTCGGGTTGATCTCCTCCGCCGAGGTCGGCGGCCGCGGACTGGGGCTGCGCCAGGCCGCCGAGGTCATCGAGAAGCTGGCGCGCGAGTGCGGCTCGAGCGCGATGGTCATGACCATGCACTACAGCGGCGCCGCCGTGATCGAGAAGCACGGTCCGCTCGAGACGCGTCGCGCGATCGCCGCCGGAAAGCACCTCTCGACGCTGGCGTTCAGCGAGTCGGGCTCGCGCTCGCACTTCTGGGCGCCGCTCGGCACGGCGCGCGTCGAAGGCTCGAGCGCGGTGCTCGACGCTTCGAAGAGCTGGGTCACTTCCGCGAGCCACGCGGACGCGTACGTGTGGTCGAGCCGCACCAGCGGCGCCGAGGGCGCGAGTTCGCTGTGGCTGGTCGACCGCAGCGCGGCGGGCCTGTCGATCGACGGCGGCTTCGACGGCATCGGACTGCGGGGCAACGACTCCGCGCCGGTCAAGGCCGCGGGCGCGCGCGTTCCGCTCGGTCGGCGCCTCGGGGCCGACGGCGAGGGCTTCGGCATCATGATGCAGACGGTCCTGCCTCTGTTCAGCGTGCTGATCTCCGCGGGCTCGGTCGGGATGATGGAGGCCGCCGTGGAGAAGACGGCCGAGCACGCGGGCGGCGCGAAGTACGCGCACCTGGGCGGCAGTCCGCTCACCGATCTGCCCACGATTCGCGCCTACGTGGCGCGCATGCGCATCCAGACCGACATGGCGCGCACGCTGTGGCTCGACACGATCGCCGCGCTCGAGAACGGGCGCGTCGACGCGATGCTGCGCGTGCTCGAGGTCAAGGCCGCGACGGCCGAGTCGGCGCGCGAGGTGCTCGACACCGCGATGCGCGTCTGCGGAGGGCAGGCTTTCCGCAAGGACGTCGGCGTCGAACGGCGCTTCCGCGACACGCGCGCGTCGCTCGTGATGGCGCCGACCAGCGACCAGCTCTACGACTTCATCGGCAAGGCCGCCTGCGGGCTGCCGCTGTTCTGAGGCGCCCACCATGACTTCGACCCTCGTGCTCGGCGCCGTGGCCTACGACGCCAAGGTCGTGCCGATCTGGGACGGCTTCCAGCGCTGGTTCGCGAGCCAAGGGCTCGACTTCGACTACGTGCTCTACTCGAACTACGAGCGCCAGGTCGAGCAGCACTTCGCCGGAGCGTTCCACGTCGCGTGGAACTCGCCGCTCGCGTGGGTGCAGGCGCAGCGCACCGCTGCGCGACTGCGGCGAAGCGCGCGCGCCGTCGCCATGCGCGACACCGATCGCGACCTCACGTCGCTGATCGTGGTGCGCGCCGACTCTCCGATCCGCAGCGTCGCCGACCTGCGCGGTCGCACGCTCGGTTGCGGAGCCGGTGACTCGCCCCAGGCGACCTTGATCCCGCTCGAGCACCTCGCGCGCGCGGGCCTTGCGCCCGAACGCGACTTCAACGTGCGACGCTTCGACGTGTTGGTCGGCAAGCACGGCGACCACGTCGGCGGCGAGCGCGACGCCGCTCGCGCGCTGATGCAGGGCGAAGTCGACGCCGCGTGCATGATCGACGGCAATCACCTCGTGTTCTCGAACGAGGGGCTGCTGGCGCGCGGGACGACGCGCGTGCTCGCGCAGACGGACAAGTACGACCACTGCAACTTCACGGTGCTCGACGGCGCTCCGCAGGCCTTGATCGAGCGCTTCTGCAAGCTCCTGTTCTCGATGAGCTACGACGATGCGAGCGTCCGCCCCCTGATGGACATGGAGGGCCTCAAGCGTTGGTGCGAGGGCCGCACCAGCGGCTACGCGCAGCTCGAGAGCGCCTGCGACCGCTTCCGCTACCTCGACAGCTTCCTCGAGCGCATGAAGGTGGCCTGAGGGAGATGAGTGCGACTCGCGCGCGCGCCAGCCTCGACCTGGGCGGGCTCGGCTTCGACAGCGGGGCCCACGTGCTCGTGAAGCGCGCGCTCGCACGACTCGAGCCCGGCGCGCAGCTCGAACTGCGCGGCGACGCGGCCGAGCTCGGGATCCACGCCGCTGCCTGGGCGCGCGCGGAGGGCCACTCGATCGAGCTCGCGCCGGCGGACGCCGACTTCGTCGCCTGCATCACTCCCGGCGCCGCGCACGGCGCGCGCTGGCGCGGCGTCGAGCGAGCTGGCGCCGGCGCCGGGCCGGAGCACGTCGTCGAGCAGCCCTCGCAGCGCTGGGGCCTCGCCGCGCGCGGCGCCGCGGTCGAAGCGGGCGCGCCGGCCTTCGACTTCGCGCTCGCGAGCAAGGCCGAGCTGTGGGCCGACGACCTCGGCGCGCTTTACGCGCAGGCGCTCAGCGCGCAGTGGGATCCGGCGACGGCGATTCCCTGGGGCGCGCCGCAGGAACACTCGGACGAGCTCGAGGACGCGCTCGTCACGGTGCTCACGTACCTGATCGAGAACGAGACGGCCGCGTTGATCGTGCCCGCGCGCTTCGCGGCGAGCGTGCACCCGCACTTCCGCGAGGTGCAGCAACTGCTCGCCATCCAGGCGGCCGACGAAGCGCGCCACATCGAGGTCTTCACGCGCCGCGCGACGCTGCGCCGCAGCCAGCTCGGCCTCTCGACCGCCGGCGGTCAGGCGTCGCTCAAGACCCTGGTCGACGAGCCCGACTTCGCGCTCGCGTCGCTGCTGCTCTCGGTGCTGGGCGAGGGCTCGTTCGTGAACCTGTTGTGGTTCCTTCACGAGCACGCGCCCGACGAGTGCTCGCGCGCGATCATGAAGCTCACCGCGCAGGACGAGGCGCGCCACGTGGCCTTCGGCGTCGCGCACCTCGCGCGGCAAGCGCGGGAGGATCGCTCGCTCGCGCCGCGCATGGCGGCCGCGATCGAACGGCGCCACGACGCGCTGCGCGGAACGGCCGGTCTGAACGCCGAGGTGTTCGACGCCTTGATCGTGCTCGCCGCGCGCGGCTTCGAGCCCCAGGCGATCGCCGCCGGCCATCAGGCGGTGGTCGAGCTGCTGCGCCAGATGCACGCCGGACGGCGCAATCGACTGCGCCTGCTCGGCTTCGAGCCGGAGCGCGCCGAGGCGCTCAGCGCGCTGCACACGCGCAACTTCATGTGAGCGCTCGCTACGCTCTGCGCCACGACATGGAGGCGAGTCCCGTGGAGCAAGTGAAGACGCGCGAGTCGCGCGCGAGCGGCGGATCCGAGCTGGCCGGGCGCTGGGAGCTGGATCCGGAGATCGACTACCTGAACCACGGCTCGTTCGGCGCGTGTCCGCGCGCCGTGCTCGAGGCGCAGACGCGCTGGCAGCGCCGCATCGAGCGCGAACCCGTGCTGGTCCTGCACCGCGAGCTCGAGGACTACCTCGACCACGCGCGCGAGGTGCTCGCGCAGTTCGTCGGCGCGCGCAACGAAGACCTGGCCTTCGTTCCGAACGCGACCGCCGGCGTCAACACGGTGCTGCGCTCGCTGCGCTTCGAGCCCGGCGACGAGATCGTCGTCACCGATCAGGAGTACAACGCGACGCGCAACGCGGTCGACTTCGTGGCGCACCACAGCGGCGCGCGCGTGGTCGCCGTCGCGTTGCCGTTCCCGATCGCCGGCCCCGAAGTGGTGCTCGAGCGCGTGCTCGCGGCGATCACCCCGCGGACCCGTTTGCTGGTCGTCGACCACATCACCAGCCCCACGGGCCTCGTGCTGCCGATCGAACGGCTCGTCCGCGAGGCGCGCGAGCGCGGCGTCGAGACGCTGGTCGACGGCGCGCACGGGCCCGGACACGTCGCGCTCGAACTCGAGGCGCTCGGAGCGGCCTACTACACCGGCAACTGCCACAAGTGGATGTGCACGCCCAAGGGTTCGGCGCTGTTGCACGTGCGCCGAGACCTCCAAGCTCGCATCCGACCGCTCTCGATCAGTCACGGCGCGAACTCGCGCCGCACCGATCGTTCGTTCTTCCGCCTCGAGGCCGATTGGCCCGGCACGCACGATCCCTCGCCGTGGCTCGTGATCCCCGACGCGATCGAGCACGTCGGCTCGCTCGTGCCCGGCGGTTGGGACGAGGTGCGCCGCCGCAACCGCGAACTCGCGCTGTGGGCGCGCGAGCGGCTGTGCGAGGCGCTGCGTGTTCCGCTCCCCGCGCCCGAGTCGATGATCGGCTGCCTCGCGGCCGCGCCGTTGCCCGATCGGGTCGGATCCGCGAGCGAAGCGCTGGAACTCGATCCGCTGCACGTCGCGTTGTTCGAGCGCCACAGGATCGAGATCCCGGTGTTCCCCTGGCCCGCGTCGCCGCGCCGGTTGATCCGGCTCTCCGCGCAGCTCTACAACCGCCGCGAACAGTACGAGCGCCTCGGAGCGGTCCTCCGCGCCGAACTCGGACTCGCTTGACGCGCCAACTCATGACCAACGTCTTCGACAAGCTGCAGGACTGGATCGCGATCCCCTCGGTCACCGGCGCCGAGCACGACTACGCCGAGGCGCTCGCGCGCGAGTTGGGTTCGCTCGGTTTCGGCGTCGAGCGTCAGGAACTCGCGCCCGGTCGCTTCAACGTTCTCGCGCGCACCGACGACGCGCCGAGCGTCGTGTTCTGCACGCACCTCGACACCGTGCCGCCCTGGTTCGGACCGAGCGAGACGCGCGACGAGGTGCGCGGGCGCGGTTCGTGCGACGCCAAGGGGCCTGCGCTCGCGATGATCGAGGCTGCCAAGCGCGTGCTGGCGAGCGGCGAGTCGCGCATCGGCTTCCTGTTCACCTGCGGCGAGGAGACCGACTCCGCCGGCGCAGCGCTCGCGAACGAACGCCTCGCCGAACCGTGGCGGCCGCGCTTCACGATCGTCGGCGAGCCCACGGACAACCGCTTCGCCGGCGCGCACAAGGGCGTCTACAAGTGCGACCTGCACGCGCACGGCGTCGCGGGGCACAGCTCGCAGAACGTGGGGCCGAGCGCGATCCACGAACTCGTGCACGTGCTGGAGAAGCTGCTCGCGCAGGACTGGGGCCGTCACGCGCTGCTCGGACCGGGCACGCTCAACGTCGGCGAGATCCGCGGCGGCGTCGCGGCGAACGTCGTGGCGGACCGGGCGAGCGCGAGCCTGCTCCTGCGCGCCGTGGAGGACCCCGAGACGACCGAAGCGAAGCTGCGCGCGTGCTTGAGCGCGCACGTCGAACTCGCCAAGCCCTACAAGAGCTACGGACCGACCGAGTTCCACGTTCCGCGCGGCCACGAGGCGCTCGCGGTGGCCTTCGGCACCGACGCGCCGCACTTGAAGCGCTGGGGCAAGCCGCTGCTCTACGGTCCCGGGAGGATCCTCGACGCGCACACCGATCACGAGTGCGTCTCCAAGCGCTCCTTCGAGCAAGCGGTGCACGACTACACGACGACGGCGATGGAACTGCTGGCGATGCCGGAGGCCGCGCGATGAGCGAGCGATTGCGAGGACAGGCGCTGCTGCGTGCTCTCGAAGCCGGCGACGTTCGCGTCGCCGAGCGCGGAGCCGACGGCGCGTGGCGCGTCAACGCCTGGGTGAAGGAGGAGATCCTCCAGTGCTTCCGCGAGGCCGGGCTCGTGCGCACCGTGGTGGGGGATCCGGCGCACGGACAGTTCTCGTTCGTCGACAAGTCGGGTCTGGGCGCGCAGCAGTGGGACGTACCCGACGGCGTCCGCGTCGTCCCCGGCGGCACCGCGATCCGCGCCGGCGCGCACCTTGGCAAGGGCGTGATCGTCATGCCGCCCGCGTACGTCAACGTCGGCGCGTTCGTCGACGAGGGATCGATGGTCGACAGCCATGCGCTGATCGGCTCGTGCGCGCAGATCGGCAAGCGCGTGCACGTCTCGGCGGCGGCGCA
>CALKYE010000281.1 GCA_938003765.1 uncultured Planctomycetia bacterium | reverse complement strand
TGAACGTCTTCGCGCGCATGCGCGGCCACGGCCTCAGCCACGTGCGCGCGAGCACTTGCGTCGAGTTCTTCACCAACCTGATCTCGTACCGCTTCGGCGGCGCGCTCTCCGACTGGCGCAAACGCGCCGAGCCGCTGCCGCCGGGCCCGCTGCACGAAGCGCCCGAGTTCGAGTTGCCGAACGCGCGCTGAGGTTCCCGGGGTCGTTGGGAGAGCGGCGCTCAGCGGGAGGCGCCAAGCGGCGTGGTGAGGGAGGCGGGAGGTCGATGCCGTCCCGGCCGCCGAGGCAGCCGCGGCCTCGGAGTCGCCTCCCAAGCGGCTCGGACGCCATCTTGCTTGAAAAATGAACACAAGCCGTCGATATTTCAAGCGAGATGGGCCCTGTAGTCCGCCGCGCGACTCTCGACCTCCTCCACCAGCGCTTCCGGGGGGCGCCGGTGGTCGCGTTGCTCGGGCCGCGCCAAGTCGGCAAGACCACGCTCGCCAGGCAACTCGCCGCGGCATCTGACTCCGCGACGGTCTTCGACCTCGAAGACCCGCGCTCCCTTGCGCGTCTGGAGCACCCGCTGAGCGCGCTCGAGCCGCTCGAAGGCCTGGTGGTGATCGACGAGATCCAGCGCCGGCCGGAACTGTTCGAGCTGTTGCGCGTTCTCGTGGACCGCGAGGCGTCGAAGACTCGCTTCCTCGTGCTGGGCAGCGCCTCGCCCGCGCTCATTGCGGACGTCACCGAGACCCTCGCCGGCCGCGTGTCGTTCGTCGACGTCACGGGCTTCGAACTGGACGACGTGGGGTCCGAGCACTTCGACTCGCTCTGGTCGCGCGGAGGCTTCCCACGCGCCTACCTGGCCGAGTCCGACGAGCACAGCGCGCAGTGGCGCGAGGACTTCGTCCGCACCTTCCTCGAGCGCGACCTGCCGCAACTGGGCGTCAAAGTTCCCGCGCCGACGCTGCGCCGCTTCTGGACCATGCTCGCGCACTGGCATGGGCAGGTCTGGAACTCCGCTGAGTTCGCACGCTCCTTCGGCGTCTCCGATCCGACGGTGCGGCGCTACCTCGACACCTTGAGCGTTGCCATGGTCGTGCGCCAACTCCCACCGTGGCACGAGAACCTCGCCAAGCGTCAGGTGAAGTCGCCCAAGGTCTACGTGCGCGACAGCGGGCTGCTTCACGCGCTGCTCGACCTTCGAACACACGAGGAGTTGCACAGCCACCCCAAGCTCGGCGCATCGTGGGAAGGCTTCGCGCTCGAGCAGACCCTGGCCGTCACGGGCGACCGCAACGCGTACTTCTGGGCCACGCACGCGGGCGCCGAACTCGACCTGCTCTGGATACGCGGCCCCACGCGCTACGGCTTCGAGTTCAAGTACGGAGACGCGCCGCGCACCACGCGCTCGATGCAGCACGCCCTCGCCGACCTGCGCTTGGAGCGCCTGTTCATCGTGCATCCCGGCCGCGAGTCGCACGTGCTCACCGAGCGCATCGACGCGCTCTCGATTCGAGACCTGCCCGCGCGGCTGCGCGAGCTTGCTGCGCGCTGACCGGCCATCCATCACGACTGCGGTCGTCACCGTGAAGGCGAGAGCACGTCTCGCAGCTGATCAGGCTCGGGGAGCGCATGCGGGGACCTCGCTGCGAACTCAACCCGACGCTCGTCGCGCCCGAACCGGGCGAGTTGCGCTTCTCGACCGAGGTGCACTGGGACTATGCGTGCCGCGCCAGAGCGCGTTCCACCCGTCGTTCTCCCTCACCTTCATCGGCGTCCGCCTCGCCCGAGGTTCGTGAGCTCAATGCCCGCGGAGTGGGGCGCTCGATCCCGAGGCGGAGCCTCGGGGCGCGGCCGTGAACCCGAACTCCTGGGAGCGGCCACCCAGCGACTCAGCCTGCGCGATCCGCAGTTCGCAGCCTTCCAGCGCCGCCTCACGCGCGCGCCGCGCGCTCGAACGAGGCCGCCCGCCGGCATTTGCATTTTCCTTGTCGGTCGAGTCGCGAGGCCTGCGCCTTGGGCTGGGCGGCGCGCGGGGCGGTTCCCGTGAGCGCTGCCGAACCCCCAGAGCCCATTGCAGAGCACCATGAAGCACACCGCGCCTTGCCTGTCCGTCCTCTCCATCGCCGCCGGGTGGCTCGCCGCGGGCGGCTCGGCGCTGGCGCAGACCCAACTGCTCGAGATCCCGGGCAATCAGGTCGGGGCGGGCTACGGGGCGGCGCTCGCGGGCGGGTACGACTTCGACGGCGACGGCCACGACGACATCGTGATCGGCGCGCCGAACGCGGATGCGGGCGGGAGGATCGACAACGGCGTCGTGCGCATCGTGTCGGGCGCGACGGGCGTGGCGCTGGTGACCAAGATCGGCGACAGCGACGGCGATCGCTTCGGCCACGCGGTCGCGATCTGCGGCGACGTGAACGGCGACGGCGTGCGCGACGTCATCGTGGGCGCGCCCGCTGCGAGCGTGGGCGGCGTCAATCCGGGCATGGCGCGCGTCGTGTCGGGCGCCAACGGCGCGACCTTGCGCACGCTGGTCGGCGACGCGGATGGCGACCAGTTCGGCTGGGCCGTCGACGGCGGATTCGACAGCGACAGCGACGGCGTGCCCGACCTGATCGTCGGAGCGCCGACCGGCAACTTCAACGGACTGTGGAGCACCGGCTATGCGCGCACGTTCTCCGGCGCGAGCGGAGCGGTGCTGTTCAACTACAACGGCACGTACGCGGGAGGAGCGGCCGGATGGTCAGTCGCGGCGCTCGGAGACGTCGACAACAACGGACGCAAGGACTTCGCCGTCGGTGTCGCGGCGCACAACGGCGTCGGGCGCGTGCTCGTGTACGACGGCCGGACGGTCGGCGCTTCGGTGTTCCTGCTGCACTCGTGGAATGGCGTGACGACCGGCGGCGCGTTCGGCTCGTCGCTCGCCGGCGGATTCGACGCCGACCTCGACGGCCATGGCGACGTGCTCGTCGCTGCGTACCTCGACGACGCGCCCGGCGCGAACGATGCCGGCGCCGTGCGCGTGTTCAGCGGCGCAGATGGAAGCGTGCTCCAGACCTGGTACGGCGAGGCGGCAGGGCAGCGACTCGGCTCGAAGCTCGCCGTGATCGACAACATCAACCAGAAGGCCGGGCGCGAGGTCCTCGTCGGCGCGCCGTCCGCGAACTACGCGGTCGTGCTCGACCCGGTGAACGGCGAGGAACTGCTGCGGGTCCAAGGCGACGCCAGCGGCGATGCCTGCGGCTCGAGCGTCGCCACCGCCGGCGACTTGAACAACGACGGCGTGCCCGACTTCGTGGTCGGCGCGTCCGGCGCCGATCCGAGCGGCCTGGGCGGCGCGGGCTTGGCGCGCATCTACTCCAGCCGGCCGTGGTTCGTGAACTACTGCACCGCGGGAACGACCACCAACGGCTGCAACGCGCAGTTGAGCGCGAGCGGAACTCCGAGCGTCGCCGCGAGCTCCGGCTTCGTGCTGAGCGCGACGGGCGTCGAAGGCGCGAAGTCAGGGCTCGTGTTCTACGGAATCAGCGGTCGCGACGCGGCGCCGTGGGGGCTCACCACGAGCTGGCTGTGCGTGAAGGCGCCGACGCAGCGCACGCCGTCGATGCTCAGCGGCGGAGCGGCGAACACTTGCGATGGGGTGCTCGCGATCGACTGGCTCGCCTTCCTGGCGGCCAACCCGGGCGCGCTCGGTGCGCCGGCCGCGTCGGGTCAGCTCGTCAACGCGCAGGCGTGGTTCCGCGATCCGCCCAGCCCCAAGACGACGCACCTCTCGGACGCGCTCGAGTTCATCCTCATGCCCTGAACACGAAGCCAGGCTCTCACCCCCGCGGCTCGTTCCGGTCGACTCCGCAGAGGAGTCGCACGCAGGCCGAGCGGCCGAGGTGAGAGCCTGGCGTCTTGCGCAGCGCTACTGCGCCATCTTCGACTTGTACTCGTCGAGGACCTTCTGCAGGTCCTCCTTCATCTTGTCCTTGGCGAGCTCGACGGCGAGCGTCTGGATCTCGATCGCCTTGGCCATCTCACCCTTCCAGGCGAGGACGCGCGCGAGGGTGTCGAGGATCGCGGGGTCGCGCTTCTCGGTGATCTCGACGGCGGCTTGCGCGGCGCGCAGCGCGAGCACGAGGTCGCGCTTGGCGACGTTCGCCTCGGGATCGACGATGCTCCAGGCGATCTGGTTGAGCTGCGAGGCGCTCTTGGACGCGATCGCGGCGTCGACGCGGCGGCCGAGGATCACGTAGGCCTCGTCCCACTTGCCGTTGGCCTTGAGCAGCTCCAGGCGCAGGTCGTCCTGGTGCTTGGTCATGAACGGAAACTCTGCGGCGAGCTTCTCGAACTCGGCCTGCGCGCCGGCGCCGTCCGTGCGGAGCTTGCTGCGGATCGACTTGAGCCGGTCGTTCACTTCCTTCTCGCGCTGCGGGCCGGTGGTGAGGTCCCACTTGCCTTCGACGATCTCGTGCAGCGCGAAGTCCATGCTCCCGGGGTGACCCATCCAGGCGATCACGCCCTTCTGATCGACGATGAACGCCGAGGGGATGCCGTTGCGGCCGGCGGCGCGCATGAAGCTCGCGTCCATGACCTTCGACGGGCCGTCGTACGCGACGGTGTAGGCCATGCGCTCGCCCTGTCCTTCGACGAACTTCTCGATCTTCGCGAGCGTCTCGTCGTCGTACTTGCGCTCCCAGATGTTCGTGCCGATCACGGTGGCCTTGCCGGCGTACTCCTGCTGGAGCGCGGAGATGTGCGGCATGCTCGCGATGCACGGGCCGCACCAGGTGGCCCAGAACTCGACGACGTACACGTGGCCGGCCTCGAATTTCGCGATCGGACCGCCCTTGATCCACTTCTCGATCGTCAGAGCGGGCGCGGGATCGCCGACCTTGAGCGCGGCCTCTTGAACGGACGCCGAAGCCGGCTCGCTCGCAAGGGCTGCGGCGGGGAGTGACGCGAAGAGCGCGAGTGTGAGTGTGCGGAGCATGTCGATCTTCCTTTGGGGACCTGTGCGGAGGCGGACGGGCCGCGGGTCCAGAGTAGCGCTCCGACTCGCGCGCGCGCCGCGGCATCTGCGCTCGCCGGGCGGGCCGGGTTGCGGGATCGCGCGGGACGCGACTACAACGGGGGGCGTGGGGGTGAGACTTGCGTCCGCGCTGGTGTGTCTAGCTGCGCAGCAGCACGGGCCGTGGCGCGCGGAGGCGCAGGCGCCTTCGCCGCCGGCGCAATCGCTGGTCGTCGAAGTACGTGGAGCGCGCGGCGAGCCGCGCGGCGGAATTCCGGTCGTGCTCGAAGTCGACTGGCGGCTGCAAGCAGGCGACGCGTGGGAGTGGCGCGGGGTCACCGACCCCGTTCGCGGGCGCATCGAGTTCAGCGACGCACGCGAGTGGTTCAGCGCCGCCGAGAGCTGGAACGCGCGGTGGCGCGAGCTGCCGATCGCGTCGAAGCCGTGGGGCCCGGGCGCACCGTTGACCGCCAGCCTGCGGATCGACGCGCTTCCGAAGGACGCTGCTCCGCGATCGACGGTCGTGGCGGGCGTCGCACCCTCGCCTCTCGTGCTCGACGCGAGCCGAGTGGTTCCTATCGAACTCGAGCTGCTCGTCGCGCCGGACGTCGCGCCGCTCGCCGCGCCGGAGCTGGTCGAGCTGACCACCGGGAGACGCTTCGCGCTCACGGCCGATGGTGCGCAGGGCGGCGTTCGACTGCGGACTCGGCTCGAGCACGTCGTGCTCGGCCAGCGCCTCGACTTCACCGTGCAGCGCAACGGCGCATCGGATCCGCTCAAAGCGGTCGTCGCCGTCGACGAGGTGCGCGACGATCGACGCGCAGAGGTGCGGTTGGGCGCGGGAATGCGCTCGCTCCGCGTCACGGTCACGCGGGACGGCGATCTTGTGCGAGATCGCGAGCTCGAACTCGCCGTCTTCGAGTCGGCGCCTTGGAAGAAGAACGACGAAACGCGCAACGCACGCGTCTCCACGGACTCCGAGGGCGCGTTCATCGTCGATGTCGCCGACTTGCCGTGGCTCGAACGCCGACTCGTGGTCGTTCAGCGCGGCGGCGAGCCCGAGGACGATCGCGTCGGCGCGCTCGACTTCGTCGGCGGCGAGGCGCGGGTCGAGCTCGAGCGCCGCGCCGCGATCGCGCTCGAGGTCGTCGATCACCTGGGCGCGCCGATGGAGTGGTCGAAGCTGGGCTGGGATTGGAATGCCTCGTGGTACGAGTTCCATGGGTCGTACGGTCGAATCGGTGGGCAGACGCCGGCGTTCGATGAGCACGGGCGTGCGCGACTGGTGCGCAGCACGGCCAGCTACGGCTGGCATCGCGGGTGGCGCTGCGAGCTGATCCTCATGGCGTCCGGCTACGCGCCGGTGTGCGCGCGCTCCAACGAGGGCGACTCCGTGTTGCGCGTCGTGCTGGAGCCCTTCGGTTCGGTATCGGGCTACCTGCGCGCGAACGACCGCTTGAGCGACGAGAGCTTCAACCTGTTGCTGCTGCGGCGCCAGCGCGATGTACCCGAGGCGCTCGCCTCCGGCGTCTCACTCGGCTGCACGTGCGACGGGAGGTTTCAGTTCGACAACCTGCTCGCCGGAGAGTTCACGCTGGTCGTGCGCCGCATCCGCGCTGGCGCGGCGCCGCAGGAGCTTGCGCGAGTGGAGCGCATCCAACTCGGCCACGGCCAGGCGCTCGACCTCGGAGACGTCGCGATCGAGTGAGCGCGGCGCGCCGCACTCGATCAACGCCTTGGCCGCAGCGCAGCTCGAACTGACGCTCGGCGCCGTGGGCGCGCCGAGCGCTGTGGTTCGATCCTCTGCGCGCGCGGTCGCGCGTCGGGCTAGCGCACGCACCACGCCCAGGCGAGGTAGTGCGGGGTCGAGCTGCAGCGGAACTGGTGGAGTCGCAGCGTGTAGGTCCCGGTCTGGGCCGCGGTGAACTCCAGAGTCTCGTAGGTGTCGTCGAAGCTGCCGTACCCGGCGGCGAACGCATTCGACGGATCGAGGATCGTCAGGTCGATGTCCGCGCAGGGCTCGTTGTCGTAGTTCGCGTAGGCCGGATCGTTGTTCCACGCGATCGCGACGCGCACGGTCTGGCCGGCGATCAGGGACAGCGAGGTCGCGTCGAAGTTGACCGCGGTCGAGCAGGAATACGACATGCCGCCCCACGCGCCGTTGGCGCCGCGCGCGATGTCGTCGGCGAGGTCGAGCACGAGCGCTCCCTCGCCATCGCGCTCCGAGTGCAGCGCGCCGCTCTCGAGGTTGTGCGTCGCGCTCGCCATGAGGATCGCGCGCACGCCCTCGGGCCAGATCTCCAGCGCGGGATCGCGGTCCATCAGCAGGCCCGCTGCACCGCTCGCCATGGGCGCCGCCAGGCTCGTGCCCGAGAGCTTGCCTGAGATCCACATGCCGAGGAACTTCGCGAGCGGGACCTTGATGTTCTCGCCTGGAGCGACGACCTCGGGCTTCTTGCGATCGCCGACGGCCGAGAGCGGATTGCCCCAGCTCGAGAACGAACTCATCGCGTCGGGCGGCGTGAAGCCGTACCACGACCACTTCGAGTTGCCGCGGTCGTTGAACGCGCCGACCGTGAGCACGTTGTAGGCGAGTCCCGGGCTCGTGACGTCGCCGTCCAGCGCGCCGCGATTGCCGGCGGACTTGATCACCGTGCGCCAACCGAACAGCGCCGCGTCGTCGTAGAAGCGATCCGTCGTCGTGAGCGCGAGGTCGGTGTCCGAGCCCCAGCTCAGATTGAGCGCGCGCGCTCCCCAGGTCTGCGCGGCGCTCGAGCGGTCGAGCAACTCGGAAGTGATGCCGCCGCACGAGCCGCCGGCCCACAGGCTCGCGTCGGGCGCGATGCCGCGTCGGTTGTTGTGGCGGCTGGCGATGACGTCGGCGACGGCCGTGGCGTGATCGCTCGAGCTCGAGCAGATGAAGGCCGTGTCCTGCACGACGCCGCTGAGGATCGAGCCGAGGAGCGGCGGGCGCACTCGACCGCCGACCTCGACTTGCGCGAGCTTCACGCCCGCGCCGCGGATGCCGCGACCCTGGACGACGTCGGCGCGGATCGTCCCACGCGCGGAGTCGAGTTCCGAGTGCTGCACGCCGTCGAACCCGATGCGCAGCACGCCGGGCAAGCGTGCGGCCTCGCGGACTTGGGCCGGCGTGAGGCGCGCGAAGATCGCCGGCGCCAACTCGTCACGCCGCGCCGTCGAATCGAGCGCGCGCAGTTGCTCGAGCACGTCGCGACACGCGCGCTCGGAGCGAGCTGCGCGATCGGCGTCGACGGCGGCGAGCAGGCTGTCGAATCCTCCGGCCGCCGGCTGCAGCGCGCGCAACTCGTCGGGGCTCGGCCGCGCGAGTGCGGGCGTCTCGTTCGACGCCAACCACAGAACGACGGGCAGTCGAGCGTCCGGCTCCGCTCGGGCCAGGATCGACTCCAGGCTGGCTTCGATCGGTCCCGTGCGGGCCTGTTCCAACGCGAGCGCGAGTTCGAGTGCGGCGCGCAGATCGAACTCTTCTCCGGCGTCGTCGAGTGCGATGGCGTGCACCGAGCCGCCGGGACTCGCGAACTTGAACGCGTGCGCGCCGCGCTCGGCGTGGATCGCGCGCGGTCGGGCGTACGAGATCGGACGGAGTTCGCTGGGCGCGCAGCCCAGGCGCTCCGAGAGCAATTGCGTCGCGCGTGCGAGCGGCGCATCCGAGGGGAAATCCCGCACCGCAACTTGCACTTGCTCCGCGCGCGCGTCGGGCGGAGCGGACTGGGCTGCGGCGGCGGACGATGCTGCGAAGCTCGCAGCGACGATGAGTGAGTGACAGAGCTCCACGACGGTCTCCTTCGAACCCGTTGGGGGTTCAGCTCGGGTTGCGGCGCGGTTCCGTGGTAGGCCGCTCCGACGCCGTGTCGTGCGGCGCACAGGGCCTTGGATGGCGAAGCCCGAGAGCGGACAGAAAAGCGTCGCTCCGCGCAGGCGCGTGTCG
>CALKYE010000280.1 GCA_938003765.1 uncultured Planctomycetia bacterium | reverse complement strand
CGGGGCCTTGCGCGTGCCCGCCCTGTTCCCGTTCGGTGTCACGGGTCCAGAATCGACCACTGGCGGGCGTAGGTCAACCCTGGACCTAGCCGTTCTGCTCCCGATCGGGAACCAAGACCTCACGAAGCCCTGGGCCAGCGCCGGCGATCGAACGCGGACCCGACTCTTGTTCCCGATCGGGAACACGTATGCAGCCAGCGCCCAGCAAGGCGAGCTCCGTGGACCGCCGCCGCCCGCTCAGCCGCCGACGCGTGGGCTGCGCTCGGTCGCCTGGCGACAGCTCGAGCACCGACCCGAACCCCGCGACGCGCTCGCGGGAGGGGTGTGACCGCGCCGATCGCTGAGCAGACCAGCTCTCGGCTGCGCGGACCCGAGTCCCAAAGAACAGGGCGGGTCGTGGTGAAGATTCAATTGCCCTCCGGCACGCCGCTGCAGCCGATCGGCTTCGCCGAGCGACTCAGCGGCAACTCGTTGAGCGCAGGCGATGGAACGAGATGCCATGATCGACGACCAGTACGACCGGCAGGGCGTCGAGGCGGAGTGCCAGGCTGCGGCGTCTTCGGGCCGGTGGACAACATCGGGCTCTGCGACAACTGCGCGGCCAAGCTCGATCGCGACATGATCTCGACGCGGGTGTGGGAGTACTCCGCGGCTGCGTTCATGGTCGCGCCCGAGAAGCGCGAGGCGGTGCAGGCTGCGACGGTCGCGAAGTATGGTGCGTCGCTGGTGATCGCCGCGGCTGAAGCTGGAGCATCAAGGCAGGCACGCTTGAACGACGGCTACTACTGGAACCGAGAGAACTTCGAAGGCCTCGCCTCGTTGGCGGTCGCGCTTCGAGCGGATCCGCGTCTGGAGGAGCTTGCCGAGTACTGTGACCTCCGGGAGAAGGGCCTGCGACGAGATGCGTTCGCGCGACTTGACGCCTTCCTCGAGCAGATGCGGCGCCTTGATGCGTCGGCGCAGCGCGAGCTCGCACTTCAGGTGCTCGAAGCCCACTGGAGGGCGCCGCAAGCCCACGCCTTCCTGGCCGCTCCGCTGCGAGACAGGTTCTTGGAGCCTGTCTTGGAGCAATGGCGCGCCGAAGACGTCAGCGATCCGGTTCCGATTCGGGCTCTGGCGCTTCTGCGCCGAGATCACGAGCTCCTCGAGGAGGCCCTTCGGCTCGACTCCAAAGATGATCGCGTCCGTATTGCGCTCGCGCGAATCCTGCTCCGCGCGGTGGACTACGCTACACATCACTTGGGCGAGGGAAGGTTCATCGGGGACGTAGATGACGCGTTCGAGGCGCTGGCCAAAGCCGCGTCCCTGTTGGACGGCGCCGCGAGCTCTCCGTCTGTGACCTCGTTGCGGCAGGAACTGGAGCAGCTCAACGGCTTGCTTTGCGACTGGAAGCAGTGACGGGTTCCTCCGGAAGGCGCTTTCCCCGATCGGCGTCGGGTTGGAGGCCGACACCATCGATGGCGGAACATCGTCGGCTGCGACGGGGCGCTTCCAGAACTGACGGTTGACGATGGTGCGTGCGCTTCGCCGGCGCCGCCTGTGGAAGCTCATCACCCTTCGCCGCGTCTCGAGCGCCGAGGGGCGGCGTCCGACAGGGATCGTCCGCAGGCTTCGGATGTGACCGGACCGGGCCGACTGCGGATCAGTCACCGTCCGCACTACATGCACGCGAGCCGTGGCGGACTCGCGCGCGCGTCGGAGCGAACTGCGACGTCCCACGCCTCCCGCTACACTCCCCGGCCTTTCGAAGCGCCACTGCGGGCGTTCGATCACCGGCGACAGAACGGCGGGCGAGAGCTGCGCTGCGACTGGCCGGAGACACGCCCGCTGGCCCGGTGAGGAACCCGCCCGGCGCGGGCGCGTGAGCTGGACTGTGCAGCGCGCGTCGCCGAGTTGGTTCGTCGAGTCCGCCCGCCAAGCCTCAGCCACGCCCCGCCAGCCCCCAGCCCACACGCAGAGAACATGGCCAACCCGCCCCCCGACCTGATGGAGAAGATCGTGTCCCTGTGCAAGCGCCGGGGGTTCGTGTTCCAGGCCTCCGAGATCTACGGGGGCATCGGGAACACGTACGACTACGGCCCGATGGGGGTGGAGCTGAAGCGGCGCGTGAAGGAGGCCTGGTGGACGCGCATGGTGACGATGCGCGACGACGTGGTCGGGCTCGACAGCGCCATCATCCAGAACCCCAAGACGTGGGAGACGTCGGGGCACGTGGTGAACTTCACCGACCCGATGGTGGACTGCAAGAAGTGCAAGTCGCGCTTCCGGGCGGACAAGCTCGAGGACGCGCGCTGCCCGGAGCGGCCGAGCAAGCGGCCGGGTGAGTGCGGCGGCGAGCTGACCGAGGCGCGCGCCTTCAACCTGATGTTCAAGACCAACGTCGGGCCGGTGGAGGGCTCGGGTTCGGTCGCGTACCTGCGGCCCGAGACGGCGCAGGGCATCTTCCTCAACTTCAAGAACGTGCTCGAGAGCTCGCGCGTCAAGCCGCCCTTCGGCATCGCGCAGATCGGCAAGTCGTTCCGCAACGAGATCACGCCCGGCAACTTCGTGTTCCGCACGCGCGAGTTCGAGCAGGCCGAGATGGAGTTCTTCATCCCGCCCAGCGAGAACGACAAGTGGTACGAGTACTGGGTCAACGAGCGCTTCAGCTGGTACACCGACTTCGGCATCCGGCCCGAGAAGCTGCGCAAGTACGAGCACCCGCGCGAGAAGCTCGCGCACTACTGCACGGCCTGCACGGACGTCGAGTACGAGTACCCGTTCGGCTGGGGCGAGCTCGAAGGCATCGCGTGCCGCACGGACTTCGACCTCAAGAGCCACAGCGCGGCCTCGGGCAAGGACCTGAGCTACTTCGACCCCGAGGCGAAGCAGCGCTACATCCCGTGGGTCGTCGAACCGGCCGCGGGCGTCGACCGCACGGCGCTCACCTTCCTCATCGACAGCTACGAGGAGCAGCAGGTCGAAGGCGAGACGCGCGTCGTGCTGCACTTCCATCCGGAGATCGCGCCGATCACGGTCGCGGTGCTGCCGCTGGTGAAGAAGGAAGGCATGCCGGAGAAGGCGCTCGAGGTCGACAAGATGCTGCGCGCCGCGCGCTTCACGACCTTCTACGACGAGAGCGCCGCCATCGGCCGCCGCTACCGCCGCCAGGACGAGGTCGGCACGCCGTACTGCGTCACGATCGACGGCGAGACGATGAAGTCCGACGTCGTCACCGTGCGCCACCGCGACTCGATGAAGCAGGAGAGCGTCAAGATCTCCGAGCTCGAGGCCTACATCCGCGCCTCGAACAAGAGCTGGAAGCGCGCGTAGACCTCCCGCGGCGCTGAAGCATGCGTTCGATGTTCCAGCAAAGCGGACGAAGCGCGCCGCGGCCGCCGGTGCGGCTCGAGCGAGCTGGCGCGGAACTCCCGACGTGAGCCGATCGACTGGGGGTTGCGCCCTCCGACTTCTCGCGGCGCTCGGCGCGCTCGGGTGCGGCCCGAGCGCGGATCGCCCGGAGGGCGCGCGTGCGCCGGCGCCCGCCGAGCCGGCGGTGCGTCGAATCGACCACGTGCTGCTCAAGGCTTCGAGTCCGCAGGAGCTGTTCGCGCTCGCGAGCCAGACCCTCGAGCTGCCCGTCGCCTGGCCGTTCACGGACTACGGCGGCTTCGCGAGCGGCGGCGTGTGGCTGGGCGACGCCAACCTCGAAGTCCTGGGCGCGGGCTCGACGCACGGCGCGCCGCGCGCGCGTCTGCGCGGCCTGGCCCTCGAACCCGCGGGGCTCGAGAGCTCGCTCAAGTCCCTGAACGAGCGCGGCGTTCGCCTCGGCAGGCCCTCGCCCTACCGCGCGCAGGACGCCTCGGGCGCGCGTGTGACCCTGTGGACGACGGTTGCGCTGCCGAGCGTCTCGAACGACGCGCTCGAGGTGTTCCTGTGCGAGTACGCCGACGACCAGGCGCCCAAGCACATGGCCTCGAGCGCGCAGTTGCGCGAGCGCGGCGGCGGTCCGCTCGGCATCGTCGCGCTGGATGCGGTGGTGTGCGGCGCCACCGATCTGGCGTTGGCGCGCGAGCGCTGGGAGCAGCTCCTCGGACCGTGCTCCTCCGAGAGCCTCCAGGCGAACGCGCCTCACGGACCTGCTGCGACGAGTGTCGAGTGGCGCCTCGCCGCTGGGCCGACGTTTCGTCTGGTCTCGGCCGCCGCCGACGAACTCGTCGAGTTGGTGGTGCGCGTCGAGTCCCTGGAGCGCGCGCGCAGGTTCCTCGCCGCGCGAGAACTGCTCGAAGAGCTTCGCTCCGGCGAGTTGATCCTGGCCAGTCCCGTTCTGCGAGGCGCGCGGATCCGACTGGTCCAGGCTGCGCCGCCGCCGAGTCCTGCCGCGGACGACAGCGCTGACGCGCGGCTGTCCGACCAACGCTGAAGCTCCCCGCGAGGGTCCACGTCCCGCCATGTCCAACACCGACCGCGCCATCCCGACGCTGCCCAGCCGTTCGCCTGCGGACGCGCTCG
>CALKYE010000279.1 GCA_938003765.1 uncultured Planctomycetia bacterium | reverse complement strand
TCGGGCGCAAGCTGCGGCGTGCAGGTGGAGTTTTGAGCCGCGTTCGCGTCAGCGGACGCAAGGGCGAGGAGCAGCACGGTGATCGGGCGACGAAGGAGCTGGGATCGTGTGTGCATGGCTTCTTTGGATCGAGGTGAAGCGGAGACGGGGTGGTGCTGCCACGCCGCTCAAACTTGTGCTCCGCCGCGCCGTCGTCGGGTGACCGAAATCCAACATTTCTTGCACAGCTCGCCCGGTCGCGCTCCGCACGCGCGCGCTCGATCTCAGGGCACGAGCACCTGCACGGGCTGTCCGGGACCGACTTCGAAGCGCAGCCGGACGCGCGCGACGCCTTGCGGCGAGTCGCCGAGGAGGATGTAGCAGCCGTCGCGCAATTCCACGCGCGAACGGCCGCGCGGCAGTTCCAGGAACCGCGCCGAGGTGTCGCACTCGGCGAGCACCGCGGACAGCGACCAAACCGTGTCGTCGCCGCCGCGCGCCGCGGGCCAGACGAGTTCGATCGCACGTGTGGCCCCGAGCGTGTGGACGCCGAGGTCGTGCGCGGCGGCGCCATCCAGGCTCGCAGCGCCGAGCAACGACGCGCCGAAGTTGTCGACGGCGTAGAACCAGCGCTGCCCCTCCGGCAAGAACCACTCGCCCACGGCGCCTGTGCGCGGGTCGACCATCCTCGAGACCCCCTGCTGGTCCGTGGTCGCAACCGCGAAGACGCGCGCATCGAGCGGGCTGTGGTAGGGATCGACGAGGCGGACCAGCAGCGGAGCGGCGGAGAGGCCGGCCCCCTCGCTCACGCGCACTTCGAGCGCCGTCGACAGGCGCGGATCGAACGCGCGGGCCAGCACGTACCCCGGCGCGCCGAGGGGTCGAACCTGCAGCCTGAGCGGGCAGCTCGCGTAGTCCTCGAACACCGCCCAGCCGTCCTCGTTGGTCGTCACGCTCTGTCGCCACGGCGCGGGCTCGGCCTCCTGGGTTTGCACCGTGACCATCGCGCTGACCAGCGGTGCGCCGTCGACCGCGACGAAGCGCAAGCGCAGCGGCTCGCGAGTCTGCAGCTCCAGGTCGAGTTCGGCCTCGTCCTGCAGATCCTCGAAGGCGACGAACTCGTCGGCGAAAGCAGACTCGGGCGCGTCAGCGCGCGCGAACACCCGCAGCGGAGTCTCGCTGATCCCTTTGAGCGCGTAGCGCCCCTGCTCGTCCGCCGTCGTGGCGGGCGCACCGATCGATGCGCCGAAGCCGCGTGCGACCCACACTCGCGCCCCTGGAAGGGGTCGGCCCGCGCTCGTCACCGTGCCGCGCAGAAGGCGCCCGCGCGGCAAGTTGATGACCAGTGCGAGCTCCTCGCCGTCTCCCTCCGCCGATCCCGTCGTCGTTCCGAGTTCCGGCCCCCGCGCGAGCCAGCGGTGGGCGCGCAGCGGCAACTCACGGAACTCGAAGCGACCCTGCGCATCGCTCCACGCGTTGCGCGGATCGTCGGCGTACGACACGCCCTCGGGAAGGTGCTGCATGACGCGCATGTGGTTCTCGATGTCGATGTAGGCGCCTTCCACGGGTTTGCCGTCGGGGTCGAGCACCACCCCCACGAGCGCCTGCGCGCGCCCCCGCAAGGCCATCTCGACGCGCTGACCTTCGTCGCTTGCCAGCACGTACGCGACCATCGAGCGCGCATGGCCGTCCGCGTGCGCGAAGAGGTACAGGCCTCCGCGCTGAGCGAACTGACCGTGGTACGAGAGCTTGTCGAGCGCGACCTCGAACTCGACGTGTCCTTGCGCGTCCGTGAAGAACGGCCCTTGCTCCGTTCGCTCGACTCCGAGCGCCGAGACCCGCGCGCCCTCGACCGCGCGGCCGCCATCGTCGGTCACGCGCACGGAGAAGCGCCGGGTTTCGACCGCGGGCGGTGCGACCGGAGCGCTCGGCGGAGCGCTCGCCGGTTCAGCGCTCGCGACATCGGTGCGCGTCAGCGACTCGGGCGGCGACGCGCTCGACGGCGGCTCCGCGCGCGACCCGTCGAGCGCAGCCAGCGCAGGCGTCGCAGCCTCCTGCGCATCCGTGCGCGTCAACCACACTCCCAGAACGACGAACACAATCGACGCCAGTCCGGCCAGCACGGCCCAACGCCAGCGCGGCGCGCGCGCCGGTCGCCAGCCGAGCAGGGGCGCAAGCGCCGCGAGCCAGTCCCGTCGCGCGCCCTTGTGGCGTCGATCGAGCACGGCGCGCAGCGCTTCGATGCCGCGCTTGCGTTGACTGCGCACGGTCTCCAGCGGGCGCGCGAGGCGTGCGGCTGTCGCCTCGATCGTCAGCCCCTCGAAGTAGTGCAGCAGGATCACGCTCCTCACCGGCTCAGCCAGGTCGTGCGCCGCCTCGCGCAGCGCCAACGCGATGTTGGAGCGCTCGAGCATCTCTTCGGTCTCGCGCGCCTCCTCACGGTCCGCGCTCGCAAGCTCGACATCCAACCGCCGACGCTCGCGCCGTGTTCGACGCGCCGCCAGGTTGCGCACGACCACCCGCAGCCACGAGCCGAGATCCGCCACCTGTTCTCGAGAGCGGTGGAGCGCGGCCAGCCAGGCCTCTTGAACGAGGTCATCCGCCGCGCCCGGGTCGCGCACGAGATGTTGCGCCAACGCGCGCAGCTGACGACTGAGCGCTTCGAGCTCGCGCTCGGAGGGCGAGGGCGGGTTGGGGTTCATGGAGGAGAGTTTCCGGGCGTCGGACGCTGCGCCAGACCTTGGGTGCCCCGATTACCCCCTAGCGGGTGGCGGAATCCTCAAAAATCGCCGAGCCGCGGACACCGGCTCACGCCCCGCGATCAGCGAGCGCCTCGCTCGGGCCGCGCAGTCGCGTCCGCAGCAGCGCTCGCGCGCGCGTCGAGTCGAGCGCGACGTCGGCCGGGCGCTCGTGCTCCAGGCCCGCGTCGCGGCGCAGCCCCGCGCGCAACTTCGAGCGCGCTTCAGCGGCCGAGAGTCCGTGCTCGAGCAGCACCGCCATGCCGAGCGAGTAGCGGTCGAGCGCGACGGGCCCGCCGACGTGCAACAAGCCCGACTGCTGACCGAGGGCGATCTCGAGCAGCGCTGCGGCCGCGTCGCGCACGTCGAGCGGCGTGCGGCGCTCGTCCGTGAACAACTGCGGCGTCTGATTGCGCTCCAGCTCCGCGAGCAGGCTGTCCGACGCGCCCAGGCCGCGGCCCAGGCTAGGTCCATACAGCAGCGGAAGGCGCACGATCGAGAGGTTCGGATCGACGCGCGCGTGCACGCGCAGAACGCTCTCGCCGCCGAGCTTCGAGCGGCCGTAGTCGCTGATCGGGGCGGGTGTCGCGCTCTCGTCGAAGCCCGCGGCGCCCGGCGCGCGCGCGCCGAAGACGAGATCGGTCGAGCTGAACACGACGCGCGCGCGGCCGCGACACGCGAGCGCCACGCGGTGCGGCAGGTCGACGTTCATGCGGTGCGCGCGCTCGGGGTCGTATCGACACTCCGCCATGCGCGACAGCGCAGCGCACAGGATCACGTGCGTCGGCTTCCAGGCCGCGAGCGCCTGCTCGAGCTCGTCGGAGGCCAGCGCATCGACCTCGAGCCGCTCGACGCGCTCGCTCTTGCGCGGTCGCGGGAAGTGCGCGGGGTCGCGCGCGAGCGACGCCACTTGGAGCGACGCAACGTCGTGCGCGAGTTCGACCACCCAGGCGCCGAGGAAGCCGCTGCCGCCGATCACGGCGAGGCGCGGGTGCGGGGAAGCGCTCGGGGACACGCGTGAGGCATCGTATCCTCTCGCTCGAATGGCTTCGCCCGTGTTGATCGTCGCCAACCCCATCGCGGGTCGAGGTCGCGGCGAGCGCGTGGCGAACGCTCTCGCGCACGAGCTGCGCGAGCGCGGATGCGCGGTCGATCTGCGCTTGACGCGCGCGCGGGGCGACGCGCAACGCTGGGCGCTCGAGGCGGGGCGCGGCGCGCCGTTCGTCGTGTCCGTCGGCGGCGACGGCACGCTGCGCGAAGTGTTCGAGGGGCTCGACGAGAGCACGCCCGTCGCGCTCGCCCCGCTCGGCACGGCCAACGTGCTCAGCCTGGACCTCGCACTGCCGCGCGAGCCCGCGGCGATTGCGGCGATGGCGTTGCGCGGCCGCACGCAGACGCTCGACGTCGCGCGCGCCAACGGCGTGCTCTCGTTCCTGGTGACGGGCGTCGGCCTCGACGCCGCGGCCGTGGCGGAGGTCGAGCGCGCGCGGAGCGGCCC
>CALKYE010000278.1 GCA_938003765.1 uncultured Planctomycetia bacterium | reverse complement strand
CGCTACTTCGCCGCCTGCGCGCGCAGCGACTTGCCCGCGATGACCCACACGCGGCCGGCCCGCGGACCGCGCGAGGTGTCGAGCGGCGCGCTCACCAGCAGCTCGGGCAAGCGGTCGCCGTCCATGTCCGAGAGCGGCGTGACGGTGAAGCCGATGCCTCCGTGCGCGAGGCCTCCGGTGACGCGCGCCACGACCTTGCCCTTCGCCGCAGCGTCGCCCGAGTGCAGCGTCACGCCGCCCGCGTAGGGTCCGCCCCGCTTGCTGCGCCACGCGCCGATCGCGAGCTCGGGCCGACCGTCGCCGTCGACGTCGAACACCGGCGCCAGCGTGCGCGCGAAACCGTCGCCGGAGAGCGGAGACGCGAGCTTCAACAGCAGCTCGCCGCTCTTGCCCGACCAGGCCCACAGTTGCGAGGACGCGAACGAGGGCGTGTCGAGGATCTCGTCGCTGGCGAACAGGTCGCGCTCGCCGTCGCCGTCGAAATCGAGTGCGTAGGACAGCCGCCCGGCGCGCGCGCGAGCGGCCGCGTCGCCCGCGAGGATGCGCGGCTCGGACTTCTCGAGCGAGGACCACACGTAGATGAGGCCCTTGCGATCCTCGCCCGCTTTGCTCGCGCCCGCGGCGATGCGCAGCTCCTTGCCGGCCATCCACGCCGCCACGCCGCCGCCGCCGAGCCGGTCGAGCGGCGCCATGCCCTCGAAGGTCGCGAACACGCTGCCGTCGACGAGCGACGCCACGTAGAGGCGTCCGCAGTCCTCGCCGTTCGCGTCGTTGCCGGGCGCAGCGATCACCAGCTCGTCGATGCCGTCGCCGTCGAGATCGCCCAGCGGGCAGACGAACTCCGCGAAGCGGTCGTTCGTGCCCTGACCGGGCAGGCGCTTGAGCTGCACGCCGTCGGCGCAAGTCATCACGTACAGCGCGCCCGTGAGTCCGTTCTGCCCCGGCGCCGCGGCCCAGAAGTCGCGCTTGCCGTCCTTGTTCACGTCGCCGGTCAGGCCGATCGACCAGCCCATCAGCTCGTCGTCCGACGCGCTCGCGCCGTGGATCTCGCGCCCGTTGTTGCCGGAGAACACGTACACCTTGCCGCCCTGCTTGAACTGGTCGGTGTGCAGCGGCGCGCCGACCGCGAAGTCCGCCACTCCGTCGCCGTCGACGTCGCCCATGTCGGCCGCCGACCAACCGAAGCGCCCCTCGGTCAGCTCGCCGTAGAGATCGTGGAGCACGACCACCGGTTCGACGAAGGGCTTCTTGGGATCGAGGCTGAAGGGCACGCGGTGGCTGAAGCGCTCGTCCGCGCGGCAGCGCTCGAGCTCCTTGTCGCTGCGCAGGAGCGCCCACTTGTCGAAGCCCGTCTCGATCGCGCGGTCGAGCCAGTCGAAGGCCTCGTCGAGCTTCTCGAGCCGGTCGCAGGCGCGCGCGGCGTGGTACGCGGCCAGGGGCATGCCGCCCGCGAGCTGACTGGCGTGGCGGAACTTCTCAAGCGCTTCCGCGGCTCGATCGGACTCGTGCAGCGCGCGCCCGAACAGGATCCAACCCTCGGGCTGCGCGGGGAAATCGCGCACGTACTTCTCGAGGTCCTTGAGCGCCGCCTTGGGCTTGCCCGACTCGATCAGCTTCGTGGCCGCGGCGAGACGGTCCTGCAGCGGGGTCGCTGCGGCGGCGCCCGCGAGGCCGAGCAACAGCGTCGCGCTGCAACACGAACTGAAGAGGAACTCAGCGAACGAGCGGGACGTTTGGCGAAGCATCGATCTCTCCTGGCTGGGTTGCGTGCGAGAACCAACCGGCGAACGGAGCCGAACCCCTCGAGCGTGCGCTCCACTTCGAGAGTCGCGCTGCCGCGCGTCCAGTGCGAGCTGGGCGAGTGGGAGTCCGAGGCGCGCGCTGCTCCGCGCGCCTGCGCTGTATTGTGGACGCCGTCCGCGCGCCGGTCGAGTGCTGGGGCGAACTCACGGCGAGCCCACGCCCGCCGCGTCCCGTTCCAAAGGCGAGCGCGCTCCGGCGCTCGAGCGCGACGCGCGGACGGCGGCGCGACTACGCGATGTGTATGCAGCGTGTGAGCGCGATGGCGGCGCAAGCGCTGGAATTCTCCGCTCGGCGCGCACCTCAGCACGCTCCTCAGCGCAGTTCCTCGAGAGCAGCCGCGAGCTTCGCGGGGTCGCAGGTGATGACCAGTTCCTGCTGCGCAGCGATCGCCACGACACTCGCGCCGCCGAGGAACTGCGCCTCGACCGCGGACGAGCTGTCGTCGTTGAGCCACAGCGCCGCCCTCAGCGTCCCCACGCGCCGCAGCGAGCCCTTGGTGGAGCGCGCCGCTTCGAAATAGAACTCGTCGGCGAAGTGCCTGCTGAGCCAGGCGGGCTCGCCGGGACTCGTGATCGCCACCCTCGGTTCGAGCCCTTCGAGCTGCGCGGCGAGCGCTTCGTCGAGGCGCACGAGCACACGTGGCGCCGGCTGCAAACTCACTCGCGTCGGCGCGGCCGCGGGCACGAGCTCCTGCAACGTGCAATCCCGGGCGCCGATCCAGATCGAAGGCCCGTCGCGATGCAGGATCAAGCGGTGCCCGCCCATCTCGTTCTCCCAGGCTTCGCCGTCGCTCTCGTCGTGCCCGAGCTGGAACACGGCGTCGACGGGCTTGCCGTCCGGGCCGAAGACCTCGACCAGGAACAACCCGCTGAGCCCGCGCAGGTCGAGCGGGTCGAGCCGCTCGTCGCGCGCGGTCTCGTGATCCTTCACCACCACACGCTCGACGGTCTCCAGGGGAGCATCGCGCCCGTCGTGGTGGAAGTTGAGCTCGTACTCGTCGGGCGGCAGGCCCTCGA
>CALKYE010000277.1 GCA_938003765.1 uncultured Planctomycetia bacterium | reverse complement strand
CGTCGTGCGCGCGACGCTGTTCGCGCTGGACCGTCGGCAGTGCGCCGAAGCGCTCGACGCGTTGCTGCGCTGCGCGAAAGCGAGCGACGCGGAGCAACGCATCTACGTCGCGCGCGGACTCAAGCACTCCATCGAGGCCCCGAGCGCCCTCGCGGCGGCGCTGACGGCGCTCGCGGATGACGACGCGCGCGTTGCGTACGAGGCGGCGCTCACCCTCGGACGCAGCGGCTCACCGAAGGCCTTCGACGCGCTGGCGGCGGCGACGCAGCACGAGAATGCGCACGTGCGGCGCGGCGCCTGGGAAGCGCTGAACACCTGGCGCCCGAACATCGAACACCGCAACCAGCTCCGAGCGCTCGTCGACAAACTGCCCCTGCCGCTCATGGAGGCTCGGCTCGCGGCCGAGCGCTCGAGCGCCGTGCGCATCGCCATGCTCGCGACGTTGCTCCCGCTCCTCGAGCAGGTCACGCGCCTCGAAGAGCCCGACTTGGACTTCGACGACACTTCACTGAGCATCGCTGACCTCGAGCGCCTCGTACGCGGCGAGCGCGACTGGATCGGCGTCGCGCAGGGACTCGGCCGCTGCCGTCACCCGGACAGCGTGAAAGCGCTGGCGCACGTGGCGACGAAGCTCGAGTCGTTCGCCGTGCGCGAGGCCGCACTGGAGGCGCTCGCGGGCCACAAGGGTGAAGCGGCGCGCGCGGTTTTGCTCGCGCACCTCGCCGATCCGGACAACGGCGTGCGGCTCTCGGCCGTGCTGGCGCTGGTCGAGATGCTCGAGCCCGGCGACGTCGAAGCGTTGGAGCGCTGCTACTCGAGCTGCGCTGGCGATGGCACGCCCGAAGTGCGCTTCAACATCGTGAAGGTGCTGCCCGCGCTCGGCGGCGATGCGGCGCGTGCGTTGATCGAGCGCGCGCTGTTCGACGAGCACGCCTACGTGCGGCGCGTGGCTCGCGAGTCCTACGCCCAGCTCGCTGGCGACGCCGCCGACGGCTCACTGCTCGCGCGCTCGCTCGCGCACGTCGGACAGCTCCAACCCAGCGTCGACTCGATCGCTCCGCCGCGCAGCGGTCCTCGACCGCGGGTGCGCATCGAGACCAGCAAGGGCGCGCTGGTGTTCGAGCTGTTCGCCGACGAGACGCCGGCGCACGTGCTCAACTTCCTCGCGCTGGCCGAGCGCGATCACTACGACGGACTCGACTTCCACCGCGTCGTGCCGGACTTCGTGATCCAGGGCGGCTGCTACCGCGGCGACGGCAACGGCGGCGGGACCTGGCGCGGGCGCGACGACGCGCTCCAGCACGAGATCTCGCCGCGCAAGTACGTGCGGGGCTCGCTGGGCATGCCGCGCTGGGACGACTTCGACTCCGGCGGAAGCCAGTTCTTCGTGACGCATCGGGCCACGCCGCACCTCGACGGTCGCTACACGATCTTCGGCGAGCTGCGCGAGGGCTTCGACGTGCTCGACGCCATTGATGTGGGCGACGAGATCGTCGACGTGGCGATCCTCGCGCGCTGACCCGTCGAGCGAATCGCGCGCGACGGGCCGTGCGCGACGCTGCGAGCACAACCACGCGGCGAACCTGCGCCTCGTGCTCGACGAAGAGCGCTTGCGGCAGAACTCATCCGCTGTGAGTTCCTCTGCGCTGAGGTCGCTGAGCTGAGCCGACGCTCCGCATCGACACCCCGAGTCCAGCCCGCGCGCCGAAGCGCGGGATGAGCGGTCGCGCACACGCCGACGTGCGCGTTCGCGCACGACCTTGAGAAGCGATTCGGGCCCGCAATCGGGCGACCTGCGAATGCGCGATTCTCGGAGCAGAGATCCTGTAGTCACGTCGCGTCTTCGCCTCTAACAGCCCTGATGCGCGCCGCTCGACTCGAGTCGCGCCCGTCTCGCGCCAGCACTTCAGCGCTTTCGCTTTCAGTCACGAGCAAGACTCAGCGGCGCTCGGCTCTCGTGCTCCCACGCGACGGACCCACGCACTCGATCGGTCGATGCGCACCGTGGGCAATTCGACAGCTCCACTCGACGCTCGCTTGAAGCGCGCCAGCCGTAGGTCGCGGCTGCGCGTGGGGACGCGCGAACGAGTTCGAGCTTCACTTCCACTTCAGCCTGGAAAGGCGACCTCATGGCAAACGCCAAGCTCGTGATCTGCATCCTCGCCAACTCATGTCTCGTCGCGTCCGTTTCTCGCGCTCAATCGGACACGCCCATCTTCCTCGACGCGCTGTTGGAGACCGGGGTCGAACCCGCGGCCGTCGTGGCCGCGGACTTCAACCGCGATGGGAGGCCGGACCTCGCGAGCGCCGACGCGGGCTCGAACAGAATCACGGTTCAGATCGCCATGGGCGCGGGACGCTTCTGGGATCCGGTCTCGTACCCCGTGGGAACGTCGCCGAGCGGGCTCGCTGTCGGCGACGTGAACGGCGACGGGTTCGCCGATCTGATCACGGCCAACAGCGGCTCGAACTCACTCTCCGTCGTGAGGAACACCGGATCGGGACTGTTCTATCCCGCGGTGAACATCCCCACCGCCTCCGCTCCGCTAGCCGTCGCGATGGGCGATGTCGACGCGGACGGCGTACCTGACCTGGTGACCGCGAACTCCGCTTCGAACGACGTGTCGGTGCTGCGCGGCCTGGGCGGCGGCGCGTTCGCAGCTCCGGTGAGCTACGCGGCGGGCCAGTCGCCGCACGCGCTGGCTCTCGCGGACTTCAACGCCGACGGCGCGCTGGACCTCGCGGTCGCGAACTTCGTCTCGAACGATGTCTCGTTGTTGCTAGGGAACGGCGCGGGCGGCTTCGCGAGCGCCACCGCGTTCGGCGTCGGCTTCGGGCCCCGCTCGATCGAAGCGGCGGATCTCGACAGCGATGGCAAGCTCGACCTCGCCATCGCGAACAGCGGCGGCGGCAAGATCACGCCTCTGATCGGCGACGGAGCGGGCGGCTTCGCGGCTTCGACGCCGATCGGCCCGGCCAAGCCGCTCGCAGTGCGCGTGGCGGACGTGAACAGGGATGGTCGACTCGACCTGGTGTCCACTACCGCGGCGAAAGCGGTGTCGGTGACGCTCGGCGCCGCAGTCCCGGGTCAGTTCGAATCCGGATTCGTCGCGGGACTCGGACATGAGGCCCTCGCCTTCGCTGTCGCGGATCTCGACGGCGACGGCCAGTTGGACGTCGCGACGGCGGACCGCCGCGGCGACAGCTTGTCGATTCGCTTCGGCGACGGGCTCGGCCAGTTCCCCGGCAACGCGAGCTTCCCGTCGGGCAGCCCGATCGCTTCGGCGCTCGGCGACGTGAACGGCGACGGCGTGCTCGACGTCGTCACCGTCGGCAACGTGAACACGATCCACCTTGCGTTCGGCGACGGCAGCGGCGGAATGGGCCAGTTCGTGGTCCTTCAGGCGCTCGAGACGCCGCGCGCACTCGAACTGATCGACCTCAATCACGACGGCAGGCTCGACTTGATCACAGCCAGCGGGCTTGCCGCTGGCGTGACCGTGCGACTGGGAACGGCGCAGAGCGCGTTCGGCTGGCCGACGAGCTATCCGGTTGGCGGAGTCGGCGTGAGAAGGCTGCGCGCTGGCGACATGAATGGCGACGGTCACGTCGACCTGGTCGTCAGCCTGTCTTCGTCCGCGGGCGTCGCGGTCATGCCGGGCGACGGACAGGGCGCGTTCGGCGCGCCGGCGATGTTCCCCGTCGGCCCGAGCCCGGCGGGTCTCGCGCTGGGCGACATCGACGGCGACGGCGACTTGGACGTCGCTGTGGCTTGCACGAGCTCCGACGACGTGTTCGTGCTCCGCGGCGACGGCGCGGGCTCACTCGCGTTCGCGTTCGTGCTCCCCGTGGGTTCGCAGCCGCTCGAAGTCGCCCTCGGCGACTTCAACGCCGACGGTCGCCTCGATGTCGCCGCCGTCAATCAGGACTCGCACGACATTTCGGTCGCCGTCAACGCCGGCGCCGGAGCGCAGTGGTCGCTGAGTTCGTATCCGATCGGCGGGCGCGGCAAGTCACTCACCGTGAGCGACCTCGACGGTGACGGCGATCTCGATCTGGCGGCGGCGATCTTGGACGAGACGCGTCCGAGCGTCTCGGTCTTGCTGGGCCGCGTCCAAGCGAGTTTCGCAAAGGCGCAGCGTCATCGCGTGGCGGAGTCGCCGGTCGTGGTCTTGTCCGGCGACCTCGACGGCGACGGGCGGATCGATCTCGTGACCGCCAGCCTCGCCACGAACAAGCTCGATCTGCTGCTCAACCAGTCGAGCTCCGGCCCGCAGACGTATTGCACCGCGGGCGTGACGACGAACGGTTGCTCGGCGTTGCTGTCGTACACCGGCGTCCCGAGTTGGAGCAACGCACAGCCGTTCGTGATCCAGGCCTCGGGCATCGACGGCGGTCGAAGCGCTGTGATGTTCGTCGGCGCCAACGGAAGCGTGGGCCTCCCGTGGTCCGCGACGAGCTCGAGCTACGTGTGCGTGCGCGCGCCGATCCAACGCGCCGCGTTCGGCGCCTCGGGCGGGACCGGGGGCGCGTGCGATGGCGCGATCGCGTTCGACTTGAACGCCTACCGTCTCGCGAACCCCGTCATCGGAGGCATTCCGGTGTTCGTCGGCTCGCACTTGAACGTCCAAGCGTGGTTCCGCGACAGCGGCGCACCGCGCGGCAGCAACCTGTCGAACGCGATGGAGGTGATCGTCGGGCCGTGAGTTCAGCGCACCGGTCAACTCGCCGTTGATCGAAGAGATGCGCAGATCGTTCGTGGGGCCAGTCGCTTCGCTGCGGCTGGCCCCGCTCGCGTCTGCACGCGCTCGCGCACGGCTCGAGACCTCAATCGCGTGCGCATGACCCTCGGCTGGCCACGGTCGCGCGACCGAGCCTCCACGCCCCGCCAGCGCGCTCAGCGGTTGAACGGGTGCTCGCTGATCCAACGCAGGCCGCGCGAGGTGAGCAGCAGCCCCTCGGCGGGCTCGCGCACGAGTCGGACGACGATCGGCGCGCCCTCGAACTCGCCGCTCAGCTCCAGCACGTCGTGCGCGGGCTGCGCGAAGGTCAGCGGGATCGGATCGGGTTCCTCGCGTCTGCGGAGCACGAGCTCGCCGCGCTCAGGGTCGACGCTCACGAGCTGCCGACGCGCGCGACCGTCGGCGCGCTGGATCGCAGCCAGACCCGCAGCGTTGAGACCCACGCGCACCCAGCGCTCGCCGTCCGCAAGTTCACGGCTCGCCAGGCCGCCGCGCTCGAAGCGCTCGACGCGCCACACGCCGTGCCACGCACTCCCCGCGAGCTCCGCGCGCGCGGCTTCGAGCTCCCCGAGGCTCTCCACGAGCGGTTGGAGCGCCAGCCACGCGCCGAGCGACGCGAGCGCCGCCCAACGCAGTTTGCGGGGCAATCGCCGAGGCGGTCGCGCCGCGACAAACGACGACTCGAGCTGCACCGCTCGCACGATTCGCGCTGCGTGCGGCGCGACGAGCAGCAGCGCGATGGCCAGCAAGTGCATCGAGTACAGCTTGACCGGCACGTCGTAGCACAGGTTCAACGCGACGACGTTGAGCAGCACCACCGACGCCATCAGCGCGCCCGCCAGGCTTGCTCGCCGCACGAGCAACATGCCGCCGGCCACGACCTCGATGAGCCCCGAGAACACCTGGTATGCGGCGCTCGAGCCCACGAAGGTCCACAAGAGTCCCATCGGCGACGCGTCGGCGAAGGACATCACCAGCCGCTCCGGTCCGGGCGCCGGCATCTGCAGCGGCGGCGCTTTGGCCCAGCCGTAGCTCAACAGCGCTGCGCCGAGAACCCAACGCAGGTACGCGCGCACGCGCTCGACGTTCGCGCCGGTCATGGCTCGGCCGCGGCTGAGCAAACTCGCCGCGGCGGCGCCCGTCGCGGCCAGGATCGCGACGACCAGCAACTCGACGTAGTTGTAGGTCGTGTCGCCGCTGCCGGCGGGAAAGACCGTGATCTGCAGCCCCAGCGCGAGTTCGGCAAACCCGACGACGAGCGTGCGCATGCAGACCGCGTGCGCTTCGACGATCCACTCGGTGAACGGCAGCGCGTCGCAGGGCGCCGGCGCGCTGTAGATCGCGAAGTAGGCGAGCACGAACCGCAGAAGGAAGTCCGCAGCCGCGCTTCCAAGGCGCGCGCGCAGCTCTCGTCGCGCCGACGGCGCGCTTGGAGTTGAGCTCGCGAGCGACGGCGAACGCGCTAATCCTGAACACGAGCGAGACACGCCTCCGTGCAGCACGAGCGGTGCGACCGAGGGCTGTCGAGACATCTCGGCGCAGCGTACGCGCGCCGTGCGCCGGCGGATTTGCGCTGCGCGGCAGCGCAGGAGTGTCGCGGCGCTACGCTTTCGCGTCTCGAGAACCATCCCATGACACGTTTCCAGCATCTGTCGGCGTTGCTCTTCGCCTTCGCACTCGCCTGCCACCCCGCCGAGCGCGGCGCCAGCCGAACAACTCCTGCGGAAGCGCACGGCAAGTCCGCTGCAGTCGCCGCTGTTGCGCCGGTCATTCCGGTCGCGCCGGTTCCCCACCTCGCCGAGCGCGCCTTCGATGTGGCGCAGCGCGGGCAACCGCTCGAGTCCGTCGAGCTGCTGCTGCGCGAACTCACCGAGCGACTGCGCGCGCAGCCGTGGGGCGATCCGCTGCTCACCGCCGACTCGGTCGTCGCCGCGCTCCAATTGGAGATCATGCTGGAGGACGTGTGCGCCTGGCGCCTCGCAGCAGAGGCGCTCGAGGGCGCCAAGCCGTTTCCGCCGGCCACGCCTCCGGAGCTCGCGGCGCAGCTCGACCTCGTGCTCGCGCGCGGCCTCGTGCGGTGTGATCGCCTCGAAGAAGCACTCGCGCTGACTCGCGCGGGAGGCGCGCTGATCTCGTGGCGCATGATCGGACCGTTCGCCAACGAGCGCGGCGGCGGGTTCGACACCGAGTACGAGCCCGAGAAGAACCTCGACTACTCGGCCGAGTTGCGCGGCAAGGAACGCGAGGTCCGCTGGCGCGTCAACCCGACTCCGTCGGCGCCGCTCGGGAACGTGGTGCTGCGCGACATGCTGCGACCCAACCAACAGTCCGTGGCGTACCTCGCCACGGCGGTGCGCGTGGACGAGCCGCGCGAGGTCGTGCTCGCCCTGGGCTCGAGCGGAGCGGTGAAGGTCTGGCACGGCGACACGCTCGTGCACTCGAACAAGGTCCAGCGCCCGTACCACCGCGATCAGGACCGCGTCGCCATCGCCTTGCACGAGGGCTGGAACTCGCTCGTGGTCAAGGTGGCCGTCGAGGACCGCACTGGGTGGATCTTCACCGCTCGACTGACGGAGCTCGACGGACAGCCGCTGAAGGGTTTTGCGCAGGACGCCTCGCAGGCGCCGTCGGCGAACCGCGCGACGCGCGTGGCGAGCGCGACGCCCGCCGCCAGCACGCGCCAGCAGCTCGAGCGCTTGAGCGCCGATCCGGAGGCCGCGGCGCAGCACGCCAACGCGCAGCGCTTGCTCGCGTTCCTGCACCTGCTCTCCCACCCGGACGACACCGCAGCGCACAGCGCGCAGAAGCACGCCGCGGCCGCGCTGGCTTTGACTCCCGACGACCCTCTCACGCTCTACCTGGCGGCGCGCGTGAACGAGGCCGCGCAGGGAGAGACCATCGAAGAGGTGCGCCACAACGAACGGCTCGCGCCGCTCAAGCGCGTGGTCGAGCTGGATCCGGCGCACTTTGGCGCGCTGGCGGACCTCGCGGTCTTCTACCGCGACCTGAACCCGATTCCGAAGCTGGTCGACGACTACTCCAAGCGTGCGCTGGCGGCGGCGCCCAACAGCTTCCGCGCGCTGACGCTGCGCGCGCACACGCTCGACGCGCTCGGGCGGAGCGCCGAAGCGCTTCCGATGTGGCGCGCGAGCCGTGAAACGCGGGAAGGCCCGTACCTGCCGGAGGCCGTCGCGGCCAAAGCCGAGGACCAGCGCGAGCGTGGAGAGCTCGAAGCCGAGTTGCGCACGCTCGAGTCGGCGCTCGCCTCAGGCGTGCGCGAGCCGGCGATCTACGGCGCGTTGATGCAGCTCCATCTGAGCCGCGGGGACCTGGACTCGTATCTGGCGGCGACGAACGCCTGGCTCGAGCGCGCGCCCCACGACGTGAGCACCATGATCAACGCAGCGCACAAGCTCGAGTTCGGCGGCGCCCCCGCGCGGGCGCGCGAAATGCTCGAGCGCGCGTTCGAGGTCTGCCCCGAGGAAGCGGACATCGCGGTCGGGTTCTCGCGGCTGGCGCAGCGCGACGGTGATCTCGTCGAGGCCGATCGCTGGCTCGCCGAGGTCGTTCGCCTCGCGCCGGGCTACGACAAGGCGCGTCGCCAGCGGCAGGTGCTCGTCGAGCAGGAACAAGAGCGTTTCGAGACGCCGTATCGCTGGGACGCGCTCGAACGTGTCACGGCGGCGCGCGGCGAGTTCGACGCCAGCGAGCAGGTGCAGGTCGTCGACCGCACCACGATCTGGCGCGTGAACACCGACGGCAGCGAACACATGTACGAGCACTTGCTCCTGCAGGTGCGCAATTCCGGCGGCGTGAAGAGCCTCGACAACTACTGGATCGTGTACCCGGGCGATTCGACGCTGCAGGTCTACAACCTGCGCGTGGTGCGGCCCGACGGATCGTTCGAGCGCGCGCCTCCGCCGCGCGGACGCGACCAGAGCTTCTCCGGAGGCCACGCGCGCTACTTCGATCTGCCCAACCTCGCGGTCGGCGACTACGTCGACATCGAGTACCGCATCGACCAGCGCCAGGCCGACGTGTTCGGGCAGTACTTCGGCGCACGCCACGCGTTCTACGCCGACCATCCCGATCCGCTCGCGCCCGTCGAACGCGCCGAGCTGATCGTGCTCGCGCCACGCGACGTTCCGATCTACTCGAAGGCGCACAACGGCGACGGACTGGAGCACTCGGTCGAAGACGTCGGCGACGACTCGCGCGCGTACCGCTGGGTGGCGCGTGACCTCAAGCGCCCGACTCCGCAGAGCGCGATGCCCGCGCGCATCGAGTTCGCGCCCACCGTCGACGTCAGCACGTACGAGAGCTGGGAGGCGTTCGCCAACTGGTGGTGGAGCTTCATCGAGAAGGAGTTCGTCACCACGCAGGCCATGAAGGACAAGGTGGCCGAGCTGACCGCCGGGTTGACCGACGAGATGGACAAGGTGCGCGCCATCGCGCGCTTCGTGGGCCAGGAGATCCGCTACAACGCCTGGAGCTTCGGCACCCACGGCTACGAGCCCTTCAGCGCCGCGACGATCTTCGAGCGCCGCTTCGGCGACTGCAAAGACAAGTCGATCCTGCTGCGGCAGCTCCTGGCGGAGATCGGCGTGCACGCGCACCCGGTGCTGATCAACGCGCAGCACCGACGGCCCGAGGAGAAGCTCGACGTCGCCATGGTCGGGCACTTCAACCACTGCATCGCCTACGTGCCGCCGACGGACGAGCGCCCGGGCTTCTACCTCGATGCGACGGCCGACCGGAACCCGATCGAGTACCTGCGCGAGGACGACCAGGGCGCCAAGGTGCTGCACGTCGACGCGGGCAAGAGCTCGATCGAACGCATCGACTACACCGCGGCGCGCGAGAATGCGCTGGTGCGCGAGTACGAGGTCGCGCTGGGCGAGAACGGGCGCGGCGCCATCCAGCTCGCCGACCGCAGCGTGGGCTCCTTCGGCGTGCAGTTGCGCTACGGCTTCGGCGGCGAGAAGGGCGACGTGAACAAGCGCGCGGCCGAGTTGCTCGCGCGCGCCTTCGGCAAGGTCGAGATCGGCGAGGTGCAGACCTCGGTGCTCGAAGACATCGGCGCGCCGGCGCGCGTCGACGTGCGCTTCGAGGCTACGAACCTGTGGACCAGCGACGCCGCGGGCCAGCACTTGCGCCTGGGCTTCGACGAGCTGCCGTTCCTCGACATCGCGCGCGAACCCGCGGCGGAGCGCGAGTGGGAGATCGTGCTCGACCGGCCGCTCGAGCTGCGCACCAGCGTGCTCTACCGCCTGCCGGAGGGCGCGCGCATCGCGAACCTCCCCAGCGACGCGCGCGTGAGCTGCGACGGCCTGCTCGAGTACGAGCTGTCGACCCAACGCACGGAGGGTGGCGTGCGAGTCGAACGGCGCTTCACGCTGATCGATCGACGCATCCCGACCGCGCGCTACGCCGACTTCCAGGACGCGCTGCGCGAGATCCAGAGCGCTGAAACGCGCGAGATCGTGTTCACGACCGGCCCGGTGGAAGCCTCCGCGAAGGAGAACAAGTGATGAAGCTCTGGCGCACTCTCGCCTGTCTCGTCGTCGGCGCACTCGCGGCCACGCAGGGCCTCGCGCGCACGGTTCAAGATCCGCTCGCGCCGTGGCTCGACGCGCTGCTGGAGGGCTCGGCGATGCTGCGCGACGATCGCGACGCGCGCGCCGCGCAACTGCTCGAGCTGGTGGAACGCTCGCCCGAGCACCCGCTCACCGAGCTCGTGCTGCGCGCGCTGCGCAGTAACCCGGTCGACGACCCTGCGCCGCACCTGGCGCGCTGCATGGCGCTCGACGCGAGCTCGATGCGGCCGTTGGCGCAAGGCGAACTCGAGGCGCTGCGCCTAACGACGGCGTTCCAGCTCGCCGCCGCGGGCAAGCCGGCCCCGAGCGCCGTCGGAGTCGACCGCATCGCGCCGACGCTCGCGCTCGGTCCGTTGCCCGACACCTACGACCGCGCGGCGAAACTGGCTCTGCTGGCTGACCCGCGCTTCGAAGCGGAGCACCGCGGCTACCCCGGAAAGAGCCAGCGCTGGACGCCGGTCGAGATCCGTCGGCCGACGCTGTTCATCGACGCCGACGAGCTCGTCGACGCGTGGTACGGCTGGGGCGCGCTCGCCTTCGCGCTCGAGCTCGAGCGCGGCGGCCCGGCCTGGGTCGAGCTGGACTTCGGCGGCGACGTCGGTCCGAGCTGGACCACGCTGCGCGCCTGGCACGAAGGCGGCCCGCTGACCGAGATCGACGATCCGTCGGTCGACGTGCGCATCAACGACGAGCCGCCTCAGCGCATCGACTTCCTCAGCGAGGAGCGCCCCTGGGTCGTGCGCCTGCCGACCGTCGCGCACGACGGCGCCAATCGCATCGTCGTCGCGTTGAACTTCGGCGCGCGCGTGAGCTTCTCGCTGCGCCTGCTCGACGCCGAAGGCCGCGCGCACCAGAACGTGCGCAGGCTCACCTCGATCTCCGCGTTGGGCCCGCGCCCGAAGGTCGAAGCCCCGACGCAACCGCTCGAGGACTCCGCCGCGTGGCTCGAAGCGCGCGCCGCGGACTCTCCCACCGCGCGCGCCTTGCTCGCGCTCGCGCAACTGCTGCGCGGCCAGTCGCTCAGCGCCACGCGCTCGCTCGAAAGCGCTGTGGCCGCCGATCCGAGCCTGGTGGGCGCGAAGACCGCGCTGGCCGACCACTACAACGGCGAGTGCTTCGCGCCGCAGGCCTGGGCGCGCGCGCAGGCCCGCAAGCTGATCGACGAGCTCGCGGCGGCGGACCCCGGCAACGTGCGAGCGGTCACGGCGCTCGCCGACACGCTGGCGGCCGAGGATCGCGAGGAACAGGCCTTCGCTCTCGTGCGCGCCGCAGAGGCTGCGGCCCCCAAGTCGCCCGAGCAGGCGCTGGCGCTCTCGCGGCTGTACTCGCGCCTGGACCTGGAGGCGCCGGCGGAGCGGGCGCTGCTCGACGCCGCGGAACGCGCGCCGAACAGCCAACGCGTTCGCAACGCGCTCGCGAACCACTGGAATCGCTTGGGCTTCGCGCAGCGCGCGATCCGCGAGCGCGAACTCGCCATCAGCGAAGCCGCGCACGTGGGCGCGCTCAGCGCGGCGGCGCAGTCGCTCGCCGCGACCGGTGACGTCGAGCGGGCGCTCGAGCTGCGCCGTCGCGCGGCGGAAGTCGGCGGCGACGACGAGCTCGACACGCTGGGCGTCTACCTGCAGATACTCGGCCGCTTAGCAGAGTCGCGCGAGGTCTTCACACGCCTCGCGCAGCGCCGGCCGATGTCCGCAAGCGCATGGGAGCGCCTGGCCGACCTCGCGATCTTGCAGGGCGATCGCGCGACCGCGCTGCGTCACTTGGAGACCGCGCTCGCATTGACGCCCGGTGATCTGGAGCTCCGGGCGCGCGCCAGAGAGCTCGGCTGGAGCGACGCCGCGCACGAGTTCTTCGAGCGCTGGCGCGTGGACGCCGCCGTGGAGCTGAACGGCTTCGATCCCAAGCGCTGGAGCGACCACGTCGTGCGCGCCATCGACGCCGCGGCCGTGTACGTCTTCGAGGACGGCTCCTGGGCGCAGATCAACCACTCGCGCTCGGTGGCGCGCGACCTCGAGGGCTGCGAAGCGCTCGGCAAGCAAGGGGCGCGGGAAGAGATGCTGCGCATCGCCACGATCAAGGCCGACGGCGCCGAGTACGAGCCGGTGCTCGTCGACGACGAGTACGTGATGCCAGCGCTCGAACCCGGCGACACGGTGGAGAGCATCTGGCTCGACACCGGCAGCGTCGATCGCGAGGGACGGCTGGTGCTCGGCTCGTGGAGCTTCGCGTCGATCGAAGAGCCCTTCCACCTCTCGCGCTACGTCGTGTCGTTGCCCAAGGGGATCGAGCTCGAGATGGTGCTGCGCAACTTCGAGGGCAAGCACGAGACCATCGACGAGGGCGCGCGGGTGACGCACGTCTTCGAACTGCGCGAGGTCGACCGCGTCGTGCCCGAGCCGCTCGCTCCGGCGCCGACCTGGTACTTGCCCTGGGTGCAGTTCGGCATGAAGCGCGCTCGCGCCAGCATGGCCGAGCAAGCGCGCACCGAGCTCGCCGCGGCGTTGCGTGTGACGCCGATCGTCGCCGAGGCCGCGCAGCGCGCGCTCGACGGAGTGAACGGACAGGAAGCGCAGGCTCGAGCGCTGCACGCGTTCACCGCGCAGGCGCTCGACAAGCGCTCCAACTCGTTCAGCTCGGCCACCGCGGCGCTGCTCCAGCGCGACGGCAACCCGTCGATCGTCTATGCGGCGTTGCTGAGCGCCGCCGGCATCGACTACGACCTCGTGTGGTCGCGCGGCGTCGATCCGCGCGCGGATCAAGACCCCGACCCGGCGTTCGTCGATCTCAATCGCTGGCTGGGGCGGATGCTCGTCGTCGTGCGCCCGAACGATGGCCCCGAGGCCTGGTGCAACGTCGACGCGAAGACGATGCCCTACGGAGAGTCGGTCACGGACAGCCCCAAGGCTGAGGCGCTCAGCGTGCGGACCGGCGAGTTCTTCACCATGCCCGACGCGCCGCTCGAGCAGCTCGCGGGCGAGAGCACGCGCATGTCGATGACGCTGCGGCCCGATCGGTCGGCGCAGATCCAGATCGACTTCGGCCCCACCGGCAACGTCGGCGACCTGTGGAAGGAAGGCTTGCGCGAGGCGCCCAAGGCGCAGCTCAAGCAGTTCGCGACGCGCGTGACCACCGCGCTCGTTCGCGGCTTCGAGCTCGCGGAGTTCGACTGGGCCGGCCTCGAGATCGATGGGGAGCTGCGCCTGATCGCGCAGGGCTCGCACAAGCGTTTCCTCGACGAGCAGAGGGGCGAGTTCTCGTGCAAGCTGCCGTTCCCGCCGCTGCAGATGTCCGGGCTCGCGCGCGGCGAGGGCCAGCGAACTCAACCGTTCCTGTTCCCGCAGGCGCTCTCACGCAGTTGGACGGTGCGGATCGAACTCGACCCGGGCCTCAAGCTGACGCAGGGCGTCGAAGACGTGTCGCTGGACTTCGCTGAAGCGCGCTTCCGCCAGACGCTGCGCCCGGACGGCGAGAACGCGTTCATCCTCGAGCGCTCGCTGTATGCCCCGCCTTTGAAACTCGAGCCGGAGCAGTTCGCGGGCATGGTGAGCTTCTGCAAGCAGCTCGACGACCTCGACCGCGCCAAGCTGCGCTTCGCGCGAATCGAGTGAGCGCGTCGCGCCGGGCTGGCGCGTCTGAGCTAGCGTAGAGCGAGCGGGCGCCCGCGCCGATGCGCAGGCGCCCGCTCTTCACCATGCGCAACACCCTCGCCGCCCTCGCTCTGCTCTGCTCCGCCCCCGCGCTGTTCGCCCAGACCAAGCTGTACTTCACCGAGTACCAGTTCAACGCGGCGCGCGTGCGCAGCATGAACCTGGACGGCTCGAACGCGCAGACGCTGTTCTCACTGCCCTCGAACGAGTGGCTGCCGGTCGGGCTCGCGTGGGATCCGCCGACGCAGCGCCTGTTCATCGCCGACATGGCGTCGCCGGAGAACATCGCGCGCGTGGGGCTCGACGGCAGCGGCTTCACGAACCTCGTGAACGCGAGCGGAAGCACGCGCGCGCCGCGCTTCGACGGCCTGGGCAAGATGTACTTCACCGCGGGCAATCAGATCTGGCGCTCGAACGTCGATGGAACCGCGCCGCAGCCGCTGTTCACCGCAGTTCAGACCTGGCCGCTCAGCGGCGTGGCGGTCGACGGCACGAACGGTCACGTCTACTTCGGCGGCGACGGCGTGATCCGCCGCATGAACCTCGACGGGTCGAACGTGCTGACCGTGGTGCGCGGCGTCAGCTCCGTGCGCGACATCGAGCTCGACATCGCGAACGGCTACATCTACTGGCTCGACGCGGACACGATCACCGACTTCGTCGGTCGCGCCCGACTCGACGACACGGACTTCACCGTGCTGGTCGACAACTCGATCAACGTCGTGCAGAGCGGCGGGCTGATCTCGCTGGTCGTCGACCGCGCTGGCGGGAAGCTGTACTTCTGCGACGATCTCTCCGATCGCGTGGAGTCGGCGGACCTGAACGGCCAGAACCGCGCGGTGATCTACTCGATCACGAGCGGCCCGTCGCCCTCGGCGCTCGCGCTCAGCACCGGCCCGCAGCCGCAGGCCCTCGCCGACTGCAACGCCAACGGCGTGGGCGATGCGCTCGACATCGCGGGCGGGACCTCGAACGACTGCAACCTCAACGGCGTGCCGGACGAGTGCGAGCTCGACCCGTGCCCGAGTTGGACGCTGCTCGTCGACCAGGACTCCGATCCCGCGCTGTCCAGCTTCACGCTCGGCGGTCCGACGCCGGTCGCGAGCAACCAGTTCGAAATCTTCTCCCCCATCGACGTGCCCGCCGGCGGCTGGAGCGTCGGCGAGATCCACCTCGACGGCTTCACCGCCAACTACGGCGACGGCTCGGGCTTCAGCGCGACGCTGTTCCCCGACAACGGCGCGAACTTCCCGAACGAGAGCGCGCCGATCGCATCGGCCACCTACCAGTTCCGCTTCAATCCCAACACCGTCAATTGGGTGCGCCGTCCGTTCAACGTGCAGCTCCCCGCGGGACGCCACTGGTTGCGACTGCGAAGCAACCAGCCGGGCGTGTACTTCTCGGCCGCGAACATGGGCGTGAGCGGTCCCGGAGTGATCTCGCGCCGCGGTGACGGGATGATCTTCAACAGCACGAATCCACTGGCGCTGCGCATCACCGCAGGCTGCGCGCAGCCGCAGAGCTATTGCACGGCGAAGCTCTCCTCGAACGGCTGTCTCGCCGCGGTCAGCACCAGCGGCGCGCCGACGCCGACCGGCAACTTCGCCGTCTCCGTGACGCAGGTCGAAGGCCAGCGCGCGGGACTGGTGTTCCGCGGCTTCAACGGGCCGATCGCCGCGCCGTTCCAGGGCGGGTTCCTGTGTGTCGCTCCGCCGCTGTTGCGCTTCCCCGCGCAGAGTTCGGGCGGCGCCGCCGGCACGTGCACCGGGTCGTTCAGCTATCCGCTGACCGCGCTCGTCAACGCCTCACCGGCGGGCTCGTCGTTCTGGATGCAGTCGTGGTTCCGCGACCCGCAGAGCGCCAGCTCGACCGGCCTGTCCAACGCGGTGACGTTCACCACCTGCCAGTAGCCGGGCGAAGCCGCGCTCACTTCGCGGCGAGCAATTCGATCCAGCGCTTCCAGGCCTCGGCGCGCGCCTTCTTGTTGGCCTCGGAGGCGTCCGCCGCTTCTCCGGCGCGCACGAAGCCGTGTCCTGCGCCGGCGTAGATCACCGGTTCGAAGCGCTTGCCCGCGGTCTTCATCGCGGCGCTGGTGTCGGCCACCGTGCTCGTGATGCGCGCGTCGTTCTCTCCGTAGAAGCCGTAGACCGGGCACTCGATCTTCGCGAGCAAGTCCGCGTCCTTGGGAGCGCCGCCGTAGAACACGAACGCTGCGCGCAGCCCCTTGGCGTGCGCGGCGTACGTGAAGGTCTGGCTGCCGCCCCAGCAGAAGCCCGCGACGCTGAGCGAGCCGTCGCACGCGTCGAGCTTGCGCACGTGCGCGGCCGCGGCGTCGAGGTCGGCCTTCACTTGATCGGGCGCGAGCGCGTACAGCGCCTTCGTGGCGAGGTCGACGCTCTCGAAGCTCGTGGTGTCGCCGCTCTCGGGACCTGCGCCGGACAGCAAGTCGGGCGCGATGGCGATGAAGCCCGCCGCGGCGAGGCCGTCGGCCACCGAGCGCACCCAGTCCGTGAGGCCCTTGTTCTCGTGGATCACGAGCACCGCGGGCGCCTTGGCCGCCACCTCGGGGAACGCGACGAAGCAGCGCAGCTTGCGCTCGCCGCGTTCGAGCTCGACCCACTCGTGGTGGCGCGGCGACTGCGCGAGCGCTGTGGCCGGCGTCTCCTGTCGCGCGGCGGTCGAGGCGAAGAACGGAAGGAGCAGCGCGCCGGCGAGAGTGAGCAGGGTCTTCATGGCTGAGTCGTTGAGTTGCGAGAGGAGTTCGAGAGCTTTGCGCCCGTTGCGCTGCTTCATGCGGGCTCAAGGGCGGCGCGGGCTCCGCGCATCGCACGATTGACGCCGCTCGAGCGCTGCTCGATGCTCGTGCTTCAACAGGAGAATGCCAATGAACAAGTGGATCATCGTGTGCGCGACCTTTGCGCTGGCTGCCGGAGTGTTCGCGACGCGCCCGCTGCGCTCGGCTCCGCAGGACGGCGGGAAGCTGCAGGCCGCGATGGAAGAGATCGGCGGCGCCGTGAAGAGCATCCAAACCGCGCTCAAGACGCCGGACACCGTCGAGAAGGCGTTGCCCGAGGTGTGGAAGGCGCAGCGCGCGACGCTCGACGCCAAGGCCGAGCTGCCCAAGCTCGTCGCGGACCTGGCCGACGAGAAGGCCAAGCGCAAAGCGGAGCTCGCCTACCGCACGCAGATGCAGGACCTGATGCGCGCCTTCCTCGACGTCGAGGCCGCGATCCTCGCGGGCGACGCCAAGAAGGCGGACAAGGCGCTGCGGCAGGCCGACAACCTGAAATCGGCCGGCCACAGCCAGTTCCGACCGCGCGACGGCCGCTGACCCGGCGGTCAGAGGCGGGTGGAGGCGGGCGGCCGCGAGCTCGCGCGGCAAAGCCCGCGAATGGCTACAAATCGGCGCGGGCCGGGGCCGATGAGGGCCACGACGTCACGCGCCGCAGCCGCCCATGGCTGGCGCAACGACGGCGCCCCATGAACCGCATCGCGCTCGTCACCGGCCTCGCAGCGGCGACCCTCGTCGCCGTCGACCAGATTCACACGCTGCGTTCGCGCACGGCGGAGCTGATGCGCGAGGCTCGCGAAGCGCCAGCGCGCGTCGCAGAGCTCGAGCAGCGCGTCGCGGCCTTGGACAGCGAGCTGGCGCAAGCGCGCGCCGAGCTGGCCGCGGACGACCGCGCCGATCGACTCGCGCAGCGACTCGCGGTCGTGTCCTCGCGGGTCGAGCGCTCGGACTGCGAGCTGGCCGAGCAGAGCGCGCGTCTCGAGAGCTGGGAGCGCCTGTGGAACGGCATCGGGCCGCGCGACATCGACGGCCGCCTGTCGCGCCTGTCCGCGCTGGTCGACGAACGTGAATCGCGTCTGGTCGAACTCGACCAACGCTCGCAGCGCCTGGACGCCGAGAGCCGCGCCCAACTCGCCGAGCTGCACTCGCGCGTCGCGCCGCTGGTCGAGCGCGACGTCGAGCGCATGTGGCGCGAGCTGGTCGCTCCCGTCGTTCAACTGGCGGGCGACGCCACCGTCGGCAGCGGCGTGCTGCTCGAATCGACGCCCAACGCCGAGCGCGGCTGGACCACGCACGTGCTGACGTCCTGGCACGTCGTGCGCGACATCTACGGCTCGCCGCAGCACACGTCGGACCCGGTGCCGGTCACGATCTACTCCCACGACGGCTCGACTCGCCGGGAGACCGCGTTGATGGTCGCCTACGACATCGGCCTGGACGTCGCGTTGCTCGCGCTCCAACTCGACGAGCGCATCGAGCACGGCGCGCGACTCGCCTCGCGCGAGCGGCTGGCGCAGATCTCGACCTTCGACGCCGTCTACGCCGTGGGCTGTCCGCTGGGCAACGACCCGATCCCGACGCCGGGCGAAATCGCTTCGACCACGCACGTGGTCGACGGCGTCCGCTACTGGATGCTGAGCGCGCCGACCTACATCGGCAACTCGGGCGGCGGCATCTTCGACGCGCGCACGCACGAGCTGGTGGGCATCTTCTCGAAGATCTACACGCACGGCGCGGCGCGCTCGACCATCGTGCCGCACATGGGCCTCGCGACTCCGATGCCCGACATCTACGACTGGATGGAGTCCGCGGGCTGCGCTCACAGGGTCAGCGGCGTGAAGCCGCGACTCGAGGCGGCGTCGGCCAAGCAGTGAAGCCCGCGATCGCGCGCGCGACCTAAGATCGCGCTCATCGACGCGCCGATCTCGAGCTCGAACTCCGCACTGCGCCGCGCTCGCGCGTGGACGTGGACGCTCGCAATCGCGTTGACCGTGCTCGCGCTCGTGCAGGCGGCGCACAAGGCGGAAGAGGGCCAGTGCGCGATCCTCAAGTGGCGTCCGGCCATCGCGGCGCTCGAGCGTGGCGAGTCCATCTACGGACGCGACGACCTCTCCGTCCGCGAGGGCTTCCCGACTCTGCCGACGACGGCGCTGTGCCTGCGGCCGTGGCTCGCGTTCGACGATCTCGGCGCAGGAGTGCTGTGGGCGGCGTTCAAGCTCGCGCTCGCGTGGTGGATGGTCGCGACGGTCGCGCGCATGGCGGCGGGCGCGCTGCCCGACTTTCCGCCGTGGGGGCTGCTCGCGCTCGTGGTGCTGCTCGCGCGCGTGCTCCTGTCCGACATCGCGCACGGCAACATCAACATCCCCGTCGCGGCGTGTGTCGTGGCCGCAGCTTCCAGTTGGGGACGAGGTCGAGAGCGCGCCGCGGGACTGTGGGCGGCGCTGGGCGCGACGCTGAAGGTCACGCCGGCGCTGTTCCTCGCGTACTTCGCGTGGAAGCGCAGCCCGCGCGCGGTCCTGTGGATGCTGGCTGGGGTGACGCTGTTCGCGTTCGTGATCCCCGGAGCGTTGCTCGGCTTCGAGCGGCACTTCGCACTGGTGGGCGAATGGAGCGAGCAGATGCTCGAGCCGCACCTGAGCGGATCGGAACTGACGCGCCGGCAGACCGAGCACATCAATCAGTCGCTCACGGGCTGGTTGGGGCGGCTGCTCACCGACTCGACGGCCATCGTGGCGCGCCCGCCCTACTTCGAGCGCGATCTGTCGATCCACTGGCTTGCGCTCGAGCAAAGCGCCTTCCGAGCCGTGTTCCTGACCGCGGCGGCCGCGCTGCTCGCGTTCGTCGCACGCCACACCCGCGGCCCGCGCGAGCCCCGCGTCGCCTTGCGCGAGTTCGCTCTCGTCGCGCTGGCGATGCTCCTGCTGTCGGAACGCAGTTGGAAGCAGCACTTCGTCGTCATGGCGCTGCCGCTCGCGAGCCTGGTCGCCACGGCGTTCGCGCCGGAGACCGAGGCCGCGCGTCGTCGCTTCGCCGTCGGAGTGCTGGGAGTCGTAGCCGCGTTGACCGGCCTCACGGGTGAGGCGCTGCTCGGCGAGCGTTGGAGCGATTTGGCCGAGGCGTACGGCGTGTGGACCGTCGCCGCCCTCGCGCTGCTCTTCGGCCTCGCGCGAAGCTGAAAGCGCGCCACGGCGCAGCGACGCCGGCGCAAGGAAGTCTGCGGCTGCGCGCGCGTGCGAGGCCAGTACGATGGGGCCTTGGTCTCGTCCCCCACCGTCCGCAGGCCGGATCCCGCACGTCTCTGCCCTCGATGAACGCACTTCACGCCTGGCACGGCAGCCTTGTGGTCCTGAGCGCCGCTGCGCTGAGCTTCGCGGCGAGTTCCAGGCCGCTCAACGAGAGCTCGAAGCCGCTCGCGACGCTGCGCTACGGGCGCGACATCCGTCCGCTCCTGTCGGACAAGTGCTTTCGCTGCCACGGGCCCGACGAGGCGGCGCGCCAGGCGAACCTGAGGCTCGACGAACGCGAGGCCGCAATCGGCGCCGGCGCGCTCGTGCCCGGCGATGCTCGCGCGAGCGAACTGCTCGCCCGCGTCACGGCCACCGATCCCGATGACGTCATGCCGCCGCCGTCGAGCCACAAGAAGGCGCTCTCGAGCGACGAGATCGAGTTGCTCGAGCGCTGGATCGACGAGGGCGCGCACTACGAACCGCACTGGGCCTTCGTGCCGCCGACTCGAGCGCCGCTGCCGAACGTCGCGGACTCAGCTTGGGTGCGCACGCCGATCGACGCCTTCGTGCTCGCGAAGCTCGAGAGCGAGAACGTCGCGCCGAGCGAGCCCGCGCCGCGCGAGACGCTGCTGCGCCGCGTGTTCCTCGACCTGACGGGCCTTCCGCCGACGCCGGAGGAGCTCGACGCGTTCCTCGCCGACTCGCGCGCAGATGCGCTCGAGCAGTGGATCGACAAGCTGATGCGCGAGGAGCCGTATCGCTCGCGCTACGCCGAGCGCATGGCGACGCCCTGGCTCGACGCAGCGCGCTACGCCGACACCAACGGCATCCACATGGACGCCGGGCGTCAGATGTGGCTGTGGCGCGACTGGGTGCTCGCCGCCTACCGCGACAACATGCCGTTCGATCGCTTCTTGACCGAGCAGATCGCCGGCGACCTGTTGCCCGACGCGACGCAGGACCAGCTCGTCGCCAGCGGCTTCAACCGCAACCACGTCATCACCGACGAGGGCGGAGCGATCGACGAGGAGTACCGCGTCGAGTACGCCGTCGACCGCGCTTCGACGACGGGCCAGGTGTTCCTGGGGCTCACCATGGGCTGCGCGCGCTGCCACGAGCACAAGTACGACCCGATCAGTCAGGACGAGTTCTTCCGCTTCTACTCGTACTTCAACTCCAATCAGGAGCCGGGGCTGTATTCGCAGCTCCCCGACCCCAACCGCGCCTTCGAGCCGTTCATCAAGGCGCCGTCGCCGGAACTGAAGGCGGAGCAGGCGAAGATCGAGAGCGATCTCGCTGCGGCGCGCCAGGCGCTCGACCAGCCCTCGCCGCACGACGAGCAGGGCTTCGCGAGCTTCCTGAGCGAGCTCGATTCGCCGCACGGCATCGAGTGGGCCGGCCTCGAGCCCATCTTCGCGACCTCCGGCGGCGGAGTGACGCTGGAGATCCAGCCCGACGGCGCCGTTCACGCGAGCGGCGAACGCCCGGACAAGGAGGTCCACGAGATCACGCTGACAACCGAGGCGACCGGCCTGCGCCTGCTGCGCCTCGACGTCCACACCTCCCCCGACAAGGCCAATCCGCGCGTCGGTCGCGCCGACAACGGCAACGCTGTGTTGAGCGGCGTCCGTGTCGTCGCGCGCTCGCTCGCTCATCCTGAGCTCGAGCAGGAGGTCCGCCTGTGCTGGGCGTGGGCCGACTTCGAGCAGCAGAACGGCGACTTCGGCGTCGTCAATGCGCTCGACACCGATGCGCTCGGCTGGGCTGTCGACGCGCACAACCGCACGGGCCCCCGCGTCGCGCTGTTCCTCGCCGAGCAGCCCTTCGGCTTCGAGGGCGGCACGAGCCTGATCGTGCAGCTCCAATACAACTCGATCTACGCGCGACACGCATTCGGCTGGACGAGTCTCGACGCCGCGCGCGTGTCCGACGAGATGCTCGCGCGACTGCCGCTGGCGTCGAGCGCGTGGCGCGTCTGCGGGCCGTTCCCCGACGTGCGCGAGAGCGTGTTCGAGAAGCGCTACGGACCCGAGGACGGTCCGCTCGACTTCGCCCGCAAGTTCGGCGAGCTGGGCTGGCGCACCGAGATCGGCTTCAAGGACGGCGTCCCCAACGCGACCGCCAACGGCGTCGGCGCGGAGTACGTCGCCAAGCGCATCTACAGCCCGACCGCCCGCAAGGTCGAGGTCTCGCTCGGCAGCGACGACGGCTTGCGGCTGTTCGTGAACGGCGTCGAAGCGGCCAAGAACCAGATCGATCGCGCGCTCGCGGCTGACCAGGACAAGGCCGCGATCGAGCTGCGAGCGGGCGTCAACGAGCTGGTGTTCAAGATCGTCAACACCGGCGGGCAGGGCGGCTTCTACTTCAAGGCGCTCGAGGGCGCGGGGCAGCTCGCGCGCGAGTTGTGCGCAGCGCTCGTCCCCGCCGTGCGCCGCTGGAGCGACCTCGACGCGCAGTTGAAGCGCGCCTGGCGCCTGAGCGCGTCGCCGGACTACGCCGCCAAGTCGGCGCGCGTCACGGAGCTCGAGAAGGCGCTCGTCGACCTCGATGCGCGCACGCCGCGCACGATGGTGATGCGCGAGATGGCCAAGCCGCGCGAGACCTTCGTGCTCATGCGCGGCCAGTACGACAAGCCCGACAAGTCGCGGCCCGCGCCGCGCGACGTGCCGCGCGCGTTGGGCGCGCTGCCCGAAGGCGCCCCCGCGAATCGACTCGGACTCGCGCAGTGGATGACCGCGCCGCACAACCCGCTGGTCGCGCGCGTGGCCGTGAATCGACTGTGGGAGCTGGTGTTCGGAACAGGGCTCGTCGCAACGAGCGACGACTTCGGCCTGCGCAGCGAGTGGCCCAGTCACCCCGAGTTGCTCGACTGGCTCGCCGTGGAGCTGCGCGAGAGCGGCTGGGACGTTCAACACGTGCTGAAGCTGATGCTGGCGAGCAACACCTACCGCCAGAGCTCGCGCGCGCGGCCCGAGCTGCGCGAACGCGATCCGCAGAACCGCTGGCTGGCGTTCTCGCCGCGGCGGCGACTGGGCGCGGAGGAGATCCGCGACAGCGCGCTGTACATCGCGGGCTTGCTCGTCGAGCGCTTCGGCGGGCCGAGCGCGAAGCCCTACCAGCCCGAGGGCCTGTGGCAGGAAGTGGCGATGCTGCAGTCGAACACGCGCGTGTACGAACGCGACAACGGCGACGGTCTGTGGCGGCGCAGCCTGTACACGTACTGGAAGCGCGCCTGTCCCCCGCCGTCGCTGCTGATGCTCGACGCGCCCACGCGCGAGTTCTGCACCATCAAGCGCGCGGCGACGAACACGCCGCTGCAGGCGTTCGTGCTGTGGAACGACGAGCAGTTCGTCGAAGCAGCGCGGGTGCTCGCGCAGCGCACGTTGGCCGAGACGAGCGCGGACGAGAACGCGAAGCTCACCACGATGTTCCGGCGCTGCACGTCGCGCGCGCCCGCGCCGGATGAGCTCGCCGCTCTGCGCGACGCCTTGACGGCCTTCCGCGAGCGCTACGCCAGCGACGCCGAAGCCGCGGCGAAGCTGATCGAGATCGGCGAGTCCATGACCTCCGCGGAGTTCGATGCTCGCGAGCTCGCCGCCTGGACCATGGTCGCCAACGCCCTGCTCAACCTCGACGCCGCCATCAGCCGGAGCTGACCCGATGGATCCGATTCGCGAACGACAGTTGGCGCTGACTCGACGACGTTTCTTCGGCCTGGGCGCCGCAAGCGTCGGCGCAGGCCTGGGCGCGATGGCGCTGGGTTCGCTCGGCGGACTCTCGTCCAGCGCGCGCGCTGCTAGCTCGAACACCGGCCTTCCGATCGGCCCGCACTTCGCGCCGAAGGCCAAGCGCGTGATCTACCTGCACATGGAGGGCGCGCCGAGCCAGATCGATCTGTGGGACTACAAGCCCGAGCTGCGCCGTCGCTTCAACCAGGATCTGCCGGACTCGATCCGCCAGGGCCAGCGGCTCACCACGATGACCAGCGGTCAGGCGCGCTTCCCCGTCGCGCCGTCGATGTTCAAGTTCAGCCGCTACGAGAACCGCCAGGACGGCGTGTGGCTGAGCGAGCTGATCCCGCACACCGCTTCGCTCGCGCGCGAGCTGTGCTTCGTCCACTCGATGCACACCGAGGCGATCAACCACGAGCCCGGGATCACGTTCTTCCAGACCGGCACGCAGCAGCCCGGTCGCCCGTCGTTCGGCTCGTGGATGAGCTACGGCCTGGGCAGCGCCAACGCGAACCTCCCCACCTTCGTCGTGATGATCACGCAGGGCCTGGGCAACATGCAGGCGCTCTCGGCGCGCTTCTGGGGCAGCGGTTTCCTCCCCAGCGAGCACCAGGGCTGCAAGCTGCGCTCGAGCGGCGATCCCGTGCTGTACCTGAAGGATCCTCCGGGCGTGGAGCGCGCCGACCGGCGCCGCATGCTCGACCTCGTTGCGCAGCTCAACGAACGCGAGTTCGACTCGACGCTCGACCCCGAGATCCGCACGCGCATCGCGCAGCACGAGATGGCGTTCCGCATGCAGATGTCGGCGCCCGAGCTCACGGACTTCTCCGACGAGAGCGCGGAGACGCTGGCGCTCTACGGCCCCGAAGTGTCGAAGCCCGGCTCGTTCGCGGCGAACTGCCTGCTCGCGCGGCGTCTCGCCGAGCGCGGCGTGCGCTTCATCCAGCTCTACATGCGCGGCTGGGACGCGCACGGCAACCTGCCGAAGGAGATCCGCGCGCAGTGCGGCGCCGTCGACCAACCGCAGGCCGCGCTGCTCAAGGACTTGAAGCGCCGCGGATTGCTCGACGACACGCTGGTCCTGTGGGCCGGTGAGTTCGGTCGAACGGTCTACAGCCAGGGCGAGCTCACGAACACGAACTACGGCCGCGATCACCACCCGCGCTGCTTCACGGTGTGGATGGCGGGCGGCGGCGTGAACCCCGGCGTGAGCTACGGCCGCACCGACGAGTACAGCTACAACATCGTCGAGAACCCCGTCTCCGTGCACGACCTGCACGCGACGCTGCTGCACCTGCTCGGCTTCGACCACGAGCGCTTGACCTACTTCGCTCAAGGCCGCGACTTCCGCCTGACGGACGTCGAAGGCCGCGTGGTGCGCGAGCTGCTGGCGTAAGCGCCATGGCCGGACGGCGTCGCAGGCTGTGGCTGGCGTTCGGGTTGTGGCTGCCGCTTCTGTGCTTCGCCGTCGACCACTTCGGCTTCCACGTCTACGGCGCCTGGACAACGTGTGTGAGGTGGTTCGTGGGCCTCGAGCTCGCGCTGTTCGCCGCGCACGTCTGGCGACCTGCCACGTCGGACTTCCAGCGCGGTGCGATGCTCTTCGCGTTCTTCATCGGCGCACTGTTCGCGCTTCTGACCGGGCTGTTGCTGCTCGAGGCCTCCCTGTTCGGCGTCCTCGTGTTGATTGGACTGCTGGGACTCGTGCCGTGGGGCACGGGGCTGGCGTACTTCCACGCTGCGAGCGATCTGGAGCACGCTGTACAGGGGCGCTTCGGGCTGTGGCACGCGGCTGGCGCGTTCGCCGCAGTCGCCGTGCTCTTGGGACCTCCTGCTCTGTGGCGCCGCCACGAGGTCGAGATCGCACGCGCCGCTCTCGACGAGCTCGCAACGAACAACGACCACGCCCGCGCGCTGGAGCTGCTCGCCAACCTGCCGCGTTGCGA
>CALKYE010000276.1 GCA_938003765.1 uncultured Planctomycetia bacterium | reverse complement strand
TGTGGTTCTCCTCCTTGCTGCGACGCACCTGGGTCGGAATCGCGCTCGAAGCACTTCTTCAACGGACTCCTAGCGCTCCGCGCTCACTCCGCTTCGCCGACCAGCAGCACCCGGAAGGGCTGCGGCTGGTTGGCGGCGTCGTGGGCGAACTCGAGCGTCGCGTTGCGCATGCCGATCGCGGTGAGCGGGTTGAAGCGCAGGTTGTATTGCACCCAGTCGCCGCCGGCGAGCGAGGCCTCGCCCAGGCAGCTCGAGTTGATCGCCCCGCGCATGATGTTGGCCGTCACCGGGTGGAAGTGCAGGTCGATCGCGTTCATCCCGCCGCAGGTGTGGCAGTAGCTCATGATCGTGCCCTGCGTGCAGGACGTCGACCCGTTGCAGTTGGTGTAGCACTGGTCGAGCGGCGGGCAGTACGAGTGCGTGTGCCCGGAGCCGAAGTTGTGGCCGAGCTCGTGCGCCACCACCACGAAGTCCCAGGTGAAGTGCGCGGGCGCTCCGGTCCACGAGCCCCAGTTGATGTTGCCGCTGATGTTGCCGCTGACGCCGAACCCGAAGTTCTGGTTGCACAGCACGTTCACGTAGGCGACGCCGCCGCCGAGGTTCGCGCCCGAGATGAAGTGCGCGAGGTCGGCTGAGACGGGCCAGTTGCCGCCGGACCAGGCCCCGCGGAATTCGTCGAGCACGTCGCTCGCCGATCCGCCCGAGTCCTGCTCGGTCCACGGGTCGCTGCCGTCGGTGTGAACTCCCAGGTACGCGATCGTCAGCGTGGCTTGGACGTCGAGGAAGTACTGGTCGCTGACCGCGGCGATGAGCTGCGTGACGTAGCTCGTGAGCGCGGGCGCGTCCGCGAACTTCGCGAACAACTGATCGTCGGTCTCGATCGCCAGGCGGCACTGCGGGGCGGTCAGGTTCGCGGTCGGCGGCGGCATGTCGGCGACGTCGAGTCGCAACACTTCGCCCGGAACCTCGAGCGCTCCGCCGCACAACTGCGGAGGCGCGACGCCGAGCGCGGCGAGTTCCTGCTCGCGCACGATGCGCACGCGCGCCGGGCTGTCGGCCGTGGCCGGCGCTTCGCTCACGATGTGCAGGTAGCGGTCGCCGGAGAGCGGGAGCTCGATGAAGCCCTGCGCATGGTCCGGCGCGAGCGCGAGGAACACGCGCGAGCCTTCGAGCTCGAGCAGCGTGCCCGTCCAGATCGTGAGCCCTTCGACGAGCGCCGCGGGGCCGCCCGGTTGGATCACACCGTCGATCGAGAGCACGGCGTCGGCGGCGATCGGCAGCGGGCGACGACGCAGCGCGAGCGTCACCTCGCCCAGCCCAGGCGCCGGGAAGCCGTGCACGATCGTCACGCCGCTCGTCGGCAACGCCGCCAGGCGCGCCGCATCGAGCTCGAGTCCGACACCCGGACCTTCGCTGTGGGTGCGCGCGATCAGCGGGCTGGCGCGATCCTCCGCGCCGAGCGCGAGGTACGCGTAGCCCGACAGCGGCGCCGAGTCGATCTCGATCACGAAGTCGTTGGCGTTCGAGCCCGTCAAGCGCGGAGCGTCGAGCTCGATCGGCTGTCCGCCAGCGTTGAGCACGCGCAGCTTGGTGCCTGCGTTCGGCCCCAGGCCCACGGGCAGCGGCCCCAAGTCGAGCGTCGAGTTGTGCGCGACGGCGTTCTCGACGCCGGTGAAGCCTTCGCTCGCGACGAACGCGCCCGCGCCGCCGCCGTCGTCGTCGCTCAACGTGAGCGTGTACGTGCTCGCCAGGCCGAGCTGCGCGCCGCCCGTCGCCGCGCTGAGCGTCAACACGACGGTCTCGCTCGACTCCACGTCCAAGTCGTCGATCGGCGTGATCAGAACGCTCTGCGTCGCGCCGCTCACGGCGCCGGCGCTGAACGTCACGGTCTGCGGCGCAAAGGCGATGTAGTCGACGCCCGAGCCCGCGCTGCCGCTGAGCGCATCGCTCACGTCGACGCTCACGTCGCTGGCGAGCGAGGCGTCGTTCGTCGTGAGTCGGATCACGACGCTCACGGCGCCGCCGACTTCCGAGCTGGTGGCCGAGCTGGCGTTGAAAGCGATGCTGGTGAGGCCCGACTCGGGCGGTGCGTCGTCCGACCCACCGCCGCTGCACGCCGCCAGGGCCAGCGCGGAGAGAACCAACGAGCTACGAACGGCCGCGTGCGGCCACTTCCCGACGGCGCTGTGCATGGATCGATCCCGTGAGTTCCCTTCGAACTCACGCGGCATCGACATCCGCGCACGCCTATCTCAAGCGCGACACCCGACGTTTCTTCGCGGTGACGGGCGTCAACACGAATTCAGCGGGGCGACTTGACCTTGCTCCGCGCCGCCAGCGCCTTGGCGCGCACCGAGCAGCCCTCGAGGTGGTCGTTGACCAGGCCCATGGCCTGCATGAACGCGTACATCGTGGTCGGGCCCACGAAGCTCCAACCGCGCTTCTTGAGGTCCTTGGACAGCGCGATCGACGCGGGCGTCTTGGGCAGTTTGGAGAGCACGGCCCAGGTGAGCTCGCTCGGCCGTTCGTCGGGCGGCGGCTCGAAGCGCCAGAAGTACGCTGCCAGCGAGCCGAACTCGCGCGCCAGCTCGCGCGCCTGGCGCGCGTTGTTCAGCGTCGATTCGATCTTGCCGCGGTGGCGCACGATGCCGGCGTCGAGCAGCAGCTTGTCGACGCTCGGCGGACGCTTGGCGAGGCTCTCGAAGTCGAACTCGCGGAACGCGCGGCGGAAGTTGTCGCGCTTGCGCAGGATCGTGAGCCAGCTCAGACCCGACTGGAAACCTTCGAGGCAGATCTTCTCGAACAGGCGCTGGTCGTCCGTGACCGGGAAGCCCCACTCGCGATCGTGGTAGGCGCGGTAGTCGTCGGCGCCGTCGCACCACCAGCAGCGAGTGAGCCCGTCGTCGCCGCGCCGCAGTCCGTTGTCCGTCATCGGCGCTTTGTAGCAGTTCGCCGGCCGCAGCTACGATCGACGCATGAGACTGCTGCTAGCTCCTGCCATCGCAACCCTGGCGTTGTTCACGAGCGCGCAGGACTCCCAGGACAAGGCCGAGCGGCGCAAGCCCGCCGCGACTCCGCCGCTGAACGCGCGCTACGAGCTGGGTTGGCGCGTGCGGCGACTCGAGCGCGCGTGGGCGGCGAACACGGACGTCGAGCGGCGCAAGTTCGCGCTCCCGCAGATCGAGGCCGCGGTGCAGCACTTCTTCGGGCTGCGCTTGAACAGTGCTGCAGAGGCGCTCGACCAGGCGGCGCACGAGGTCCTGGCGGGCAGCGATGGATTCAGTTGCAACGCAGCCAACGCGTGGGTGTTCCAGCCGGAGCGCCGACTGTTGGATCTGACGGCCGAGTCGTTCGCGCTGACAGCGACGCTCTGGTACTCGCCGTGCGTCGAAAGCGGATCCAGCGGAAGCGCGATGACGCTCGCGGCGCGGCTCGATCCAGAGCGTGAGCCGCTGACGTTTCCAGGCGTGGACTTCGGTGAGCGCACTGAGGTGCGCATGGCGCTCGCGGGACGAACGCCCGGTGATGTTCAGCTCACCGTCGTGGCGACGGACCAGGGCTTCGGATCCTCGACGCACAAGCTGACCCTCTCGATCGTCGAGAAGCGCGACGAACGGCTCGCAGCGCTCGAGGCAGCGCTCGACAAGCTCCCCGACACTGCGCCGCGACTCGAGCGCGAGACTGGCAAAGCGTTGCTGGCGCTACTGAAGTCGCTCGCGGCGGGCTCGACGGAAGAGACCGACTATCCCGGCGCTCGTTTGCTCGCCGAAGCCGAGCAGGTCGTCGCCGCGGCCGCGAAGGGCGAGCGCTGGTACGGCTCAGCCAGGACCGGACAGTTCTGGCTCGCCGTGCCGACCAGCGAGAAGCGCTCGACGCGCGCGCGCATCTTCGTCCCGGCGCTCCCCGCCGACGCGCCGAAACCGCCGCTCGTCGTCGCGCTGCACGGCGCGGGCGGCAGCGAGAACATGTTCTTCGACGGCTACGGCGACGGCGAGATCGTGCGCCAATGTGAAACACGCAAATGGATGCTGGTCGCGCCGCGGGTGGGCTTCGGCAGCGCACCGGTCGCCGCGCTCGTCGACGAACTCGCGACTCGCTTCGCGTTCGACCCCGAGCGGGTGTTCGTGGTCGGGCACTCGATGGGCGCCGCGGCTGGAACGAGCGTCGTGCTCGCCGATCCCACGCGCTACGCGGCCTTCGTCGCACTCGGCGGCGGCCAGGCGGTGAAGGACGCGGCGAAACTCGCGGGCCTTCCGATCTTCATCGGCGCCGGCGAGCGCGACTTCGGGTTGGCTGGCGCGAAAAGTTTGCGTGATTCGCTGCTCGGAAGCGGGGCGAAGCGCGTGCTCTGGCGGGAATACGCGAACACGGAGCACCTTCTCGTCGTCCCAGACGCGCTGCCTGACGTTTTCGCGTGGCTGACTTCGCTCGCGGGGGTAGAAGGCGGCCCCCAGTCCTTGGGTCCGCAACGATCCCGCTGACGATAACCCGCCGATGTCCGACCAACCGCTCCCGCGGCTGGAGTCGCTCCGTGTCCCCGGGCGCCTCCCGCGGGCGATCGCTCTTTCCGTAAGCCTCGCACTGTGTCTCTCCGCCTGCGATGGAGGTCGGGAGACGGCGCGTCAGGGGTCTGACGACGCCGGAGCGCCGCCTTCGCGCGCTGGTGCGGCCCACGGAATGAACGTGCTGGTCGTGACCTTCGACACCGTGCGCGCCGATGCGCTGAGCTGCTACGGCGAGAAGCGCGTCCAGACCAAGACCGTCGATGCGCTCGCGGCGGATGGAGTGCGCTTCCACCGCGCGCTCGCGCCGACGCCGATCACGCTGCCGTCGCATTCGACGCTCTTCACGGGCTTGGCGCCGCTGGCGCACGGGGTGCGGAACAACGGCACGTTCCGACTGGGCGACGAGCACGCCACCTTGGCCGAGGTGCTCGGCCAGCACGGGTACGACACGGGCGCCGTCGTCGCCGCGTTCGTGCTCGACGCGCGCTACGGAGTTCACCAGGGCTTCGCCAGCTACGACGACGACGTGCACGTCGACGGCGCCGCGCCTGCCGCCGGGCACTTCCGCGAACGCAACGCGACGCAGGTGACCGACCGCGCGCTGGCCTGGCTCGCGCGTCACGATGCCGAGCGCCCCGAGGCGCCGTTCTTCCTCTGGACGCACTACTTCGACGCGCACGTTCCCTATCAGGCGCCGGCCGAGCACCTGATCCCCGGGCTCAACACCGACCCCAACGCGCCGTTCGACGCGGCGACGCTGCGCGGGCGCTACCTCTCGGAGGTCGCCTATGCCGACGCTGAACTCGGCCGCCTGCTCGAAGGACTGGGCGAGGAGCGCCGTCGCAAGACGCTGATCGTGTTCACCTCCGATCACGGCGAAGGCCTGGGCGAGCATGGCGAGTACACGCACAGTCGTCTGATCTACGACTCGACCATGCGGGTGCCGCTCGTGTTCTCGTGCCCAGCGCTCTTCCCGCGCGCCGAGGTCGTCGACGATCGCATCGCGGGGCTGGTCGACGTGATGCCGACGGTGCTCGACCTGTTGGGCATCGCCGCGCCGCGGACCTTCGACGGCCAGTCGCTGTTCCACGGCGCTCCGGATCCCGAGCGCGCTCTGTACGGCGAGAGCCTGGTCACGCTGTACAACCACGGCTGGGCGCCGCTCCACTCGCTCTCGCGCCTGGGGGACAAGGTGATCCAGGCGCCGAAGCCCGAGTACTACGACGTCGCACACGACGCTGCGGAGTCCAACAACCTCGTCGGCAAGAACGACGGGCGTTCGGCGGCGCTGTTCACGCGCTTGAGCCAGCGGCTCCGCAACGCGCCCGCGCCGCTGGAAGCGCAGCTCGAGCCGGAGATCGCGAGCGGACTCGCAGCGCTGGGCTACTCGCGCTCGAACGCCGCGACCCCGAAGGCCGGCACGATCGATCCCAAGGACGCCATCGTGACCTGGGCGATCTTGAACAACGCGAACGTCTACTCGGAGCAGGGGGACCACGACCGCGGCTTGGCCGAGACCAGGCGCGTGATCGCGCTCAACCCCGCCGATCCGTTCGCCTGGGAGACCGAGTACGTCATCCAGCAGCGGCGCGGCGCGCTGCCCGAGGCGGAGGCCGCGCTGCGCAAGGTGGTCGAGCTCAACCCGACCTCCGAGGTGCTCGTGCGGCTGGCCTGGCTCGAGTTCCAACAGCGGAAGTTCGAGGAGTGCGAGCGGACCGCGCAACTCGCCGAGCACCTCGAGCCCGAGCACGGCGAAGTGTCGCTGCTCCGCGGCGAGATCGCCTTCCACCAAGGCCGGTTCGGCGAGGCCCTGCGTCAATTCGAGCGCGCCCTCGCCACCGACCCTGGCCGGGTCGCGGAGAAGGCGCGCAAAGGGATCGATGCCGCGCAGCAGGGGCTGCGCGGCCAGAAGTGAGCCGCGCGGTTCGGTTCAGGCCTTCTGCAGCGCTTCGAGGATCTGCTTCTCGACGTCTTCCGGCACGCTGCGCAGCGCTGCGGCCTGCTGCTCGGCGGGGAGCGACTTGCACCACGCGAGCGTGTCCTTGACGATCGTTTCGATCGGGCGGAAGCGCATGCCGTTCTTCACTGCGGCGGCGTTGCTCACCGAGTGGAAGCCCTTGGTCTCGCCGTCGTACGGCGCCCAGATCTGGAAGCCCGCGCGCGGCAACTCCTTGAGCTTGTCGAGCGGCGCCCAGTGCGGCTTGCACGGCTTCGACGCGCTCTTCACGCAAGCGTCGATGACCTTGCCCCACTCGAGCTTCTTGTCCGGACCGCAAGCGTTGAAGCGACCGACGAGCTTGCGCTCGGCCACGTGCACCATCCACTCGGACAAATCGCGCACGTCGATCACTTGGATCGGATCCGTCGGATCGCCGGGGACGACGAAGTCGCCGCCCTTGTCGGCGCGCATGGGCCAGTACGCGAAGCGATTCGACGTGTCGCCGGGGCCGACGATGTAGCCGGGGCGGATGACGCAGGTCTTGCCCGGCATCGCAGCTTCGGCCGCCTGCTCGCACAGCGCCTTGAGCGCGCCGTAGTGCTCGTAGTTCTTGCCCATCGACTCGAGCGTCGGATCGCTCATGGTCGCGAGCTCGCCGCTCTCGTCGAGGCCTTCGATGTCGTTGCGCGCGTAGCACGAGATGCTCGAGATGAACACGTAGTGCCCGATGTTCGGCGCCAGCAGCTCGGCCGAGGCCTTGACGTGGCGCGGGTAGTAGCCCGTGTCGTCGAACACGACGTCGAACTTGCGTCCCTCGAGCGCCTTGATCCCGTCGCCCTTGTCGGGATTGCGGTCGCCGCGCAGCTTCTCGACGTCGGGGAACAGGTGCGTGTTGGTCTTGCCGCGGTTGAAGAGCGCGACGGTGTGTCCGCGCGCTTGCGCGTACTCGACCAGCGCGGGACCGATCAGGCCCGTGCCGCCGAGCACGAGCATGCTGAGCTTGCGCGCCGGAGCTTCCGCCGTGGACTTGTCCTGGGCGAGCGCGGCGGCGCTGGGCAGGCCGAGCAGAGCGCCTGTGGCTGCGGAGTAGCGGAGGAACTCGCGACGATTGGTGGTCATGGGTTGGGGCGCGTGCGCGCTGCGCAGCGCGAGTGGGGGATGCGTGAGGGCGCGCTCAGTGTGCCGCACGCCGTTGAGTCGCGCATGTGGCCCGCGTACGCGCGGGGGTATCGATTCAGTACGGTACGATCCGTCGGATGAAGCGCGTTTTCCTGATCGTGCTCGACTCCCTGGGTGTCGGCGAGCTGCCGGACGCCGCGCGCTTGGGCGACGCGGGCGCGCACACGCTCGACCATCTCGTCGAGGCCGCCGGCGGGCTCGACGCCCCCAACCTGATTGCGCTCGGCCTGGGTTCCGTGAGCGGCGTGCGGCGCGTGCCGCGGACGAGCGCTCCCCGCGGCGCCTTCGGACGCTGCGTCGAGCGCTCGCCGGGCAAGGACACCTCGACCGGCCACTGGGAGATGATGGGCTGCGTCCTCGAGCGCGAGTTCCCGACCTACAGCCAAGGCTTCCCGCCCGAGATCATCGACGCCTTCGTGCGCCGCGCGGAGCTGCCCGGCGTGCTGTGCAACGCGGCCGCTTCGGGCACCGAGGTGATCGATCGACTCGCCCCCGAGCACATCGCGAGCGGCAAGCCGATCGTCTACACCAGCGCCGACAGCGTGTTCCAGATCGCCTGCCACGAGCAGCACTTCGGGCTCGAGCGGCTCTACCACTGCTGCGAGATCGCGCGCGAGATCCTGAACCCGTACGGCGTCGGCCGCGTCATCGCGCGCCCGTTCGTCGGCGCGCCGGGCAGCTTCAAGCGCACCTACAACCGCCGCGACTACTCGCTGAAGCCCTTCGGCGAGACCTCGCTCGATCGACTGCAACGCGCGGGCGTGCCCGTGATCGGCGTCGGCAAGATCGAGGACATCTTCGCCGGCGTCGGCGTGAGCGAGTCGATCCACACCGAAGGCAACGCGGATGGCATGGAGCACGTCCTGAAGCTCGCGCGCGAGCTCGAGCGCGGCTTCGTGTTCGTGAACCTCGTCGACTTCGACATGCTCTACGGCCACCGCCGCGATGCGCGCGGCTATCGCGCGGCGCTGGAGAGCTTCGACCAGGCGCTTGGCGAGCTGACGAGCCGCCTGCGCGAGGACGACCTCGTGCTCCTCAGCGCCGACCACGGCAACGACCCCACGTTCGTCAAGACGACCGACCACACGCGCGAGTACGTGCCCGTGCTCGCCTTCGGTCCTCGCGTGAAGCCCGGCGTCGACCTCGGCACGCGCGCGAGCTTCGCCGACATCGGCGCGACCGTCGAAGCGGCTTTCGGCCTCGCTCCCGCGCCGCCGGGCCGATCGTTCCTCGCGGAAATCGCGTCGCGTTAGACGTTCTGGCTAAGTCCCGCGCACGCGTCGAGCCAGTAGCCGCGCGAGCGCCTGCTCGAGTTCGTTCATGCGGCGCTCAGTCTCGGCGTTCATACAGCTTGACTCCCTGCGACTGGACAGCGGCCCGCAACTCGGGCCCGGCCTTCTCGAGCCACACCAAGTCGATCGGCAGCATCGTGTCCGCCTCCTCTACGAGCGCGCAGACATCGCTCCACGCGCGCTCGCTCCCGTGCGGAGCGCTGACCGCGAGATCGATGTCGGAGCGCGGACGGTGATCGCCACGCGCTCGGGACCCGTACAGCCAGACGGCCTCCACGCTCGGCATGCGTGCGATGCGCGCGGCGAGCGCTTCGATCCGCGCGCGATGCGGGTCACTGACCTCCATGACACCATGCTGGCGAGGCAGCGGAGCGCAGGCAAGCACGGTGTGCTGCGTTGCCGTGGCGCGGAGCGCGTTTCACTCGGAGCGAGTTGTCAGAGTGACTCGCGACGCGCTTCTACGCTTCGTGAATGGAGCTCCTTCGACCGGTCGGATGCCTGGTGTTGATCCGTGTTCTCGCGGGTGTTGGCGTCGCGCAAGCGCCCCTCTGCGAGTGGTCGCCGAACTACATCGAGCGCATCGGGTGGCGCCTCTACAACGTCGGCGATCTCGATCGCGACGGTCACGACGATCTGGCGGCGGCGTTTCCGGCGAGGCACGAATGGAGTGAGTGGTCGAGAGGCGTCGAGCTGCTTGCCACGAGCGCCTGTCCGGTGAGCTCGCTAGGCAGTTGGAGTGTGATCTGGAAGAGTTCTGGCGATCGTCATTGGAGTGCGGACCGCAGTGGCGAGGCGCTGGCCGTCCTGAAGTGTGATGGCGGCGGCTTCGACGTCGCTGTTGGTGCGCCGGGCGGCGCCGGTCAACCGGACTGCGGCGGCGCGGTGAATGCGCGGACCGGGCTGAGCGGGCTCAGCGCGCACATGAGCTGGAGCAGCACGCAACCCGGCGCCGAGTTCGGCGCCGCACTGGCCGCGCTCCCGGACCTCGACGCGGACGGTCGCGCGGAGCTCGCGATCGGTGCGCCTGGCGTTGGGATCGTGGAACTCGTGCTCACGACGGACGGCTTGCGCGTGGCCGTTCTCGCATCGCCCTCCGGCGCGTCGCGCTTCGGTGCGGCGCTTGCGGTCGCGAAGGACTCCGCGCAGGGCTGGAGCGACGCCGAACTGGCTGTCGGCGCGCCGCTGACTTCTCTCTCGGGCGCTGAGCGCGGCGCCGTGCACGTGTTCGCGCTCGAGACGGGCACGTTGCTGCGCTCGCTCGAAGGGCGCGTCGACGGAGAGCAGTTCGGCGCGCGGCTCGTGGCGCGCGACCTCGACGGCGACGGCGCGCGCGAGCTGGTTGTCGGATCAGCAGGCGGCGAGCGAGCGTGCGCCGCCATCACGGTCGTCGCAGCGGCCGACCTCTCGCAGCGCTGGCGATACGAGTTCGAGGGAGCTGCGGCGGAACTCGGCCTCAATCTCGATGTCTGCGGCGATCTCGATGGCGACGGGTGCGGCGAAGTGCTCGCTGCGTTCTCGCCGCGCGCGCAGCAGTCGTGGCCCGAGGTCATGGTGCTGTCCGGTCGCGACGGCTCGCTCTTGCACGCTATTCGCAGCATCCATCCCGTGCGGGGCGAAACGGGCCGTGAGTTCCTCGCTCAGCCCATCGGGATACGGCTCGGCTCGCGTCTCGGTGTCGCAAGCGCCGGCGATCAGAACGGCGACGGCGTCGACGACGTTTGGATTGCAACCCGCTCGACGCGCGATGAGCACGACCTGCGTGGGTTCGTGTCGTTGCTCAGCGGCGTCACGTTGCGCGCAGGAGAGCGCGTCGAGCCTCTCGCGCGCGGCAGCGTCGGCGTCACGCCATCCGCTGCGCAGACGCCGGCTGAGTGCGTGTCTCTCCGGATCGCAGACCTGAGCAAGATCTGGGAGCGCAACGTGGGCGACGGGCTGACGCCGGACGATCGCGGCGGCGTGTGCGTCGACAGCGCGTATGGCCGCTGTGTTCGCACGCTCGACGACCTCGACGGCGATGGGCGCGATGAGGTTTGGATCACTGGCATCGGCGACGTATGGAAGGACCAGTTCTCCTACGTCATCGAGTCTCGCTCGGCCCCCGTGAGCAAGCGCCTCGACGGCGGCGACTTCTACGACGCGCTGCGCGTTCACGACGCCACTGGCGATGGTGTCGACGACTTCGTGCTGGGCGCGGCCGAGCGCACCTACCGCTTCTGTGAGAGCTTGGGCGTCGTGCGATTGCATTCGGGCGCAACCTGCGCGCTGTTGCGAACCATCAAGCACCCCGGCGGCCACTACACCTTCGCGACGAGCCTCGCGCGTGTGGCCGACATCGACGGCGACGGCGTGCGCGACCTCGCGGTTTCGACGCCCGAGCCCGATGGCTGGGGAACGAAGGACCCCTCGAGCGAGGAACACACCGGCTCGGTCGCGTTGATTGCGCTCGGTCCGGGCCGCGAGCATGCGCCGTTCCTTCGCACCCTGCGCGGTGACGCGACGGGCGCCGATCAGTTCGGTCGCGCGCTCTGCTGGTGCGGTGACTGGGATGGCGACGGAGTCGCGGACCTCGCGGTGGGCGCGCCGGCGGACAGCTCACGCGCAGCGCGCGGCGGAGCGGTGCACGTCTACTCGGGCGCGAGCTGGGAGCGCATCGCGAGCTTCGCCAGCGACGTCCCGCGCTCTGGATTCGGCCGCGAAGTCCTCTGGGCGCGCGACCTCGACGGCGATGGGCATCCAGAGTTGATCGTCGCCGCGCCGTGGAGCGGCGCGGATCAGCGCGGGTGCGTGGTGGCGCTCGGATCGCGGCGTGGAGAGGTGCTCTGGGGCCGCGCGGGCGCCCGCGAACACGACGCGTTCGGAGCGAGCCTCGCACTCGGCGATCTCGACGGCGACGGCCGCGACGAACTCGTCGTCGGCGCGCCGGGTGCTTGGCGCGATGAGAACCCGCATCGCGCCAGCGTCGTCCTGCTCGAGCTGGCGACCGGCCGACCGCTCGCCACGATCGAGGGCGAGGACTTCCTCCCCGCGGACTTCGAGGAGGGCATTCAATGGAGCAGCCGCCTCGGGCCGTACTCGCACTACGAGCCCACGCTGCAACGCTTCGGCCGTTCGCTCGCGATCGCAGGCGACCTCGACGGCGACGACGTGGCGGATCTCGTCATCGGCTCGCCGACCTACCTGGGACCGGAGTACGCGGGCTCGGTGTATGCGCTCTCGGGCGCGGCGCTCATGGGCGAACTGACGCGACATGCGGTTGTGCTGCAAGGCGACCCATCAGACTTCGTCGAGGCGCCGCGGCGGGACATCGAGGCGCTGGAGAAGCTCTGGATCCACGAGGCTCACAACGCGGACTACCAAAAGGACTCGTTGACGGGCTGTACGGAAAGCGCCTTCGGGCGGATCGTGGTGTGGGTCGGAGATCGCAACAGCGATGGCGCCGACGATCTGGTCTTCGGCGCAAAGTTGAGCTTCGTCGACGAGCAGGTGATCCTCGCCGACGGGCGCTCGGGGAGGGAGTTGCGAGCGATCTCGGACCAACTCATCCACACCGTTGCCCGTTTAGGTTCACGCGACGACGCAGCGCCGTCCGGCTTTGCTGTCGGCTCCGGCGAGATGAGCGGGTTCTTCTGCGGTGTCTACGGGCGGGTGCGCGCCGTGAGTGTCGAGGGACGCATGCGTGAAGTGCAGGCGATGCGGTACGGCTTCGGCAACTCCTTCGCGCAGTCCGTGGTCGACGCGGGTGACCTCGACGGCGATCGCGTGTCGGATCTTGCGATCGGATGCCCGCGGGACTGGGAGGGCGTGCGGCTCGTGTCCGGAGCCTCTGGTTCGACCCTGGACAAACTCATGCTCGCCATCGATGCCTTCGGCGCAACGCTCGCCGCAGGGCGCGACCTCGACGGGGATGGAGTGGGCGAAATCGTCATCGGTGCGCCCGGTGCAACGGGCGCGGGAAGAGCCTTGGTCTACAGCGGCAAGGCGCGGGAGCTGATCGCTTCGATCGACGCGCCGCCTGACGCGTGGCTGTTCGCCCAGACTCTGGCCGTGGTGGACGACTGTGATGGCGATTCCGTGGCGGATCTCGTCGTCGGCGACCCGTGGTGGGGCCCCGACTCGCGCGGGATGGTGAGGCTCTACTCCGGGCGGACCTTCGAGCCGCTTCGCACGTGGCGCGGTGAGCAGGCTGGCGCCAGCTTCGGTCGAGCGTTCTGCGCCGACCACGACCTCGACGGCGACGGCGTGCGCGACTTCGTGATGGGCGCCCCTGGGTTTGGCCGCCTCGGACCGCGCGGCGCGGTCTACGTCGTCTCGCCGACGAATGGCCGCGTTCTGCTGCGGATCGATGGCGAGCCCCGCGATCCGCAATTCCGCTTCCTCGACGTAGCCGAGATGCGCGATCCTCGGGCGTTTCCGCGCTCGCACAGCTTCGGCTGGGCCGTCGCGACGGGCGACTTCAACGGCGACGGGCTCGCTGACCTCGCCATTGGCTCGCCGCAATCCGGACCGGACCACCTCGTCGGCAAGGTCTACGCGCTGTCGGGCGTCGAGTTGCGCAAGCACATCGCGCGCTAGCGGATCAATCGGCGCGCAACTGCCCGTTCGCAACGGCGTGCGCTCGAGTTTGCGCGTCGATCAGCGCGCGCAGCTCCGCGAACAGTGGCTCGTGTGCTGTGTGCTTGCGGCCGTAGTCGAGGTTGAAGGCGTAGTCGAAGTCCGGCGGATTCGCGCCCTGGTTGTGTTGCAGGATCGTCTCGAGCTTGTCGAGCGCCTTGACCGCCCGCGCCTCGGGAGTGCGCGCGTACTCGTAGTCCTCCCACAGCGCGAGGAACTCGTCGCGCAGCGACTGGGGCAGCGGCGCGAGCAGCGTGAGCAGGTCGTCGCGCTCGCGCTGCGACTTGTGCGGATCCGCGTGCTGCTCCACGGCCGGAACGTCGCCGTTGAGCGCCTCGCCGAGGTCGTGCACGACGCACAGCTTGAGCACGCGCGCGATGTCGAGTCCGGGGAGTCGGTGCTCGAGCACCATCGCGAACAGGCACAGTCGCCAGGTGTGCTCGGCGGTGCTCTCGCGACGGCCGGTGGAAGTGTGCGCGCTGCGCAGCACGCTCTTGAGCCGCTCCGCGCCGCGCAGGAACTCGAGCAACGCTTCGAGGTCGTGGGCCATGGGCCGAGGAGTATCGCAGGACCCAAATGGCCTGTCGCGCGGCGCTCGAGCGGAGACGCAGCGTCCAACTCGCGCTGTCGCAACTCGCGCCGCTCCTGAACGGCCGGGTCTTCGCGGTGCGGCGCGCCCAGGGCCGGGGCGCCTGGCGTTCCCGCGAACGGCGCCGGCCCGCGTTCGAGGGCAAGGGCCGAGCCGCGATCGGGCCGAAGAACGCGGGATGCACGCCACCACGCGAGCCGTCCGCGAGATGTACGGCGCGTTTCCGTACCCCTCCGGCGGCCCGACGCTGCGCCAGGCGACCGACGCGCGACTCCTGCTGTCGTACGTCGAGCGCGGCCGGCCCGCGGGTCGCCCGATCCAAGTGCTCGACGCGGGCTGCGGACGCGGCGCCGGACTGATCGGCGCGGCTGCGACGCAATCCGACGTCGACTTCCTCGGCGTCGACGTGTGCCGCGAGGCGTTGCTCGACGCGCAGCGCGAGGCGCGCCGCCGCGGACTCGCGAACGTGCGGCTGGCCGAGGTCGATCTGATGACGCTCGCCGGGCTCGAGGTCCCCGACGGCGGTTTCGACGTGATCCTCTCGTCGGGCGTCGTGCATCACCTCGCCGATCCGCTGGTCGGGCTCTCGCGTCTCGCTGGCGTGCTCGCCCCGCACGGAGTGCTGTCGCTCATGGTCTACGGCCGGCACGGCCGCGAGTCGCTGTACCGCGTGGTGCGCGCGCTCGACGCGCTGGTCCCGCGCTCGCTCGAGTTGCGCGAGCGACTGCACTGGGGGCGCGAGCTGGTTCGCGCCGTCGAAGGTGGGCCGATCGCGAGCGGGCCGTGGAGCGACCTGACGGGCATCGACGACGTCGAGTTCGTCGATCGCTACCTCAACGTCAACGAGACCAGCTACGACGTGCCGGCGCTGTTCGAGCTGCTCGAGCGCGCGGGACTGTGGTTCCTGCGCTGGGCCGAGCCGAACGACTGGCGCCTCGAGACGATCCTGCCGCCCGGCCCGTTGCTCGACCGCGCGCGCACGCTGGCCCCTCAGCAGCAGTTCGAGCTCGTCGACGCGCTCGCCTGGCGGCCCGCGTTCGAACTCGTCGTCGCCAAGCGCGGCGCCGAGCCGCGGAGCCCCTTCGACCCCGCCGTCCACGAGCCGCTCGCCTGGAGCCCCGAGGCGACGCTGCGAAGCGAGCGCCGCAACCTGCGCGGTTCCCAGCGCGTCGAGTCGCTGTTCCTCCAAGTGCGCCGCGGCGAGCCGGTTCCGCTGCGCGGCGCGCTGGCCCAGACAGCGCTCGCGATCGAACACCAGCACGAGGCCTTTGCGCTGTCCGACCTCGCCGTCGAGCTGGCCTCCCGCGGAATCGACCGCGCGCAGGCGCA
>CALKYE010000275.1 GCA_938003765.1 uncultured Planctomycetia bacterium | reverse complement strand
AGTTCGAAGTCCACGTCGCTGTCGGACGCGCTCGAGTTCGTCGTGCAGCCTTGATGTGGTCGCGCCGGTCAACGTCCGTTGACTTCGGGAGTGCTTGAATTGTGGGGCCAGCTGCGGTGAGCGGCTGCCTCGCGCGTCTCACATGCTTCGAGCGCGCGCGGGCCTGAGCGCGCAGGCCGCGGGACCGAGCCGCTTCAGGCAGGTCCGGTTTGAGTCGGCTAATCTGGCGACGCTTCCGCGCGATCACGGTGGGCGGATCGTGGTCACTCGCGCGACGATGGACCAGGTGTCGAAGCGCATGTTCATCAGTCATCCGCACACGCTCTCTCGCATGACTCAACTTCACCTCACACAGAGCATCGTGGCGTTGACTGTCGCCACGCTCGCAGCAAGTCCAGTCGTCGCGCAGAACCAGCTCTGGCTCGCGCAATTCGGCACGATCGACGATGATCAACCCTTGTCCGCCGCACGGGACGGAGCGGGCGGCTTGTTCCTCGGCGGCGAGACCCGCGGCGATCTGAACGGAGCCAACGCCGGCCACGCTGACGCCTGGTTCGCTCGCTACGACAGCGCGAGCGGCAACCGGCTCTGGGTCCGACAGCTCGGTACGGCTGGTAGTGACGCCGCGCAAGGCGTCGCGCCAGACGGGTCGGGCGGCGGGTACGTCTGCGGTCACACCCAAGGCAGCCTCGGTGGACCGTTCTCGGGGGCCACGGATGTCTGGCTCGCGCACTTCGACAGCGCCGGCAGTCTGCTCTGGCTCCGACAACTGGGCTCGAGCGACGCCGACTTCGCATTCGCCGCGACATCCGACGGCGCCGCTGGCATGTACTTGACGGGCTCCACCGATGGAAGCCTGGGCGGCCCGAGCGCGGGCTCGACCGACGCCTGGCTCGCGCGCTACGACGCCGGCGGCAACCAGCTATGGATCCGACAGCTTGGAACGGACCGCGACGACGGGGCCTACACAGCGGCGGCGGACGGGTCGGGCGGTGTGTACATCGCGGGCGCGACCTCGGGCAGCCTCGGCGGCGCGAACGCCGGTGACTACGACGCCTGGCTCGCGCGTTACGACGCAGCGGGTAACCAGCTCTGGATTCGCCAACTCGGTGTCGGCACGGTCGATGCCATCAACGCCGCCGCGCCGGACGCATCGGGAGGCGTTTGCGTGGGCGGCCATACGCTCGGCAGCTTGGGCGGGGCGAACGCCGGCGCCATCGACGCCTGGCTCGCGCGCTACGACGCCGGGGGCAACCAGCTCTGGATTCGCCAGCTTGGTACGAACGCGGCTGACGGTGTCTCCGCCGCCTCACTCGACGGCTCGGGAGGCGTGCACGTCATCGGCTTCAGCTTCGGCGACCTAGCCGCGCCGAACGCGGGCGGCGCCGACGTCTGGCTAGCGCACTACGACGGGGCCGGCAATCAGCGCTGGATCCGCCAGTTCGGAACGTCCGCGGGGGACTACACCGCATGCGCCGCTCCCGATGGTTCGGGCGGCGTCCACCTGGGGGGAGCGACCTACGGCGAGTTCGTCGCTCCGAACCTGGGTGGCCTAGACGCTTGGTTGGCGCGCTACGACAGTGCGGGGCCTCCGCATCCAGTCAGTTACTGCACGGCAAGCACAACCGGGAACGGCTGCAGCGCTTCGATCAGCGCCAACGCACAACCGAGCGTCTCGTTCACGACGCAGTGCACGCTGAGCATCGCGAACGTCGAAGGCCAACGGCAAGGCTTGATCTTTTACGGCGTCGACAACACCGGCTTCAGCCCGCTGCCGTGGAGTTCGGGCAGCAGCAGCTTCCTGTGCGTGAAGCCGCCGACACAGCGCACGAGCATCCAGAACTCCGGCGGCGTCATCGCGAGTTGCAACGGGACGCTGAGCTTGGACTGGAACGCGTTCCACGCCGCCAACCCCGGCGCGCTTGGTGCGCCCTTCACAGCCGGCTCGAAGGTCTACGCGCAGGGCTGGTTCCGCGACCCGCCCGCGCCGAAGAGCACCAACCTCTCGAATGCGCTCGAGTTGACCGTCGTTCCGTGATGCGAGCGCGCTTGTCGACGAACGAGCGTCGACGCAGAGGATGCGTGACTCGCGGGGCCAGCGGCTTCGAGCGGCGTGCCTCGCACGTTCGAACACGCGCGCGCTGTGCTGCCGTCGCTACGCGTCGCAGCTCGACTGTGCGAGCTCGGGCGCGGCGCGTGCGCGGACCGGCTTGGAGCGCAGCGGCGCGTCGGTCGACGCGACCACGCTCACGCTGAGGCCGCCGAACACGCGGACTGCGTAGTCGAGCAGTCCGAGCGCGAACACGGCCACGCCGGTCATCTCCAGCAGCTCCTCGCACGTGTAGCAGACGGCGTAGTACGCCGGACCGCGTCGTTGCGCGAAGGGGCCGAGCAGTTCGAACCCGACCGTGCCGCCCACGAAGATCGCGCCCGCGAGGAGGAACCAGTTGCGATGCCGCGCGGGCAGGTCCCACAGGAAACGCCAAAGGCACAGCCCGAGCGTCGCGGCCGCAGCGAGGTACGGAAGCACCCAACCCGACACGCGCCAGCGCTGGAGCGCGCCGCCGCGGAGCTGGTCGATGCGCTCGTGGAACTGAACGACTTCGTCCGTCGCCATGAACGCGAACACGGCGCCGAGGAACAGCCAACACCGGAACTTGTCGCCCTGCAGTCGATGGCGCATGCCGATCGAGGTCAGCAGCGCGGCGCACACCATCAGCGCGAACGACGAGTAGAGCGTGGGGAGGTTGTGCTCTTCGTCGAAGTCGAGCAGCAGTCGCCACTCGAGCAGCGGGCCCATGCGCAACACCAGGCGGCCGACGACGACGCTGAGGTGCGCGGCCAAGAGCAGCCCGATGGCGACGACGAACAAGCGCCGCACGGCGCGCACGGTGATCTGGACTTGCATCGGCCCGTCCGCATTTCGACGCGCCGGCTCGGCTCAGTTCACGCGCAGCCCGCGGCACGTGCCGGAGTCGGGATCGCCGTCGCTCGCCACGTCGTCGCGTTTCAGACCCGCGCTTCCGACGGCGGCGGGGTCGAGCGGAACGCAGGCGCGCCGGAAAGTCCTTCGCGTCTCGCGCGCTGCTTCTTGCGCCACACCACGCCCTTGGGAGTGTCCTCGAGCACGATCCCGCGCGCCGGCAGCTCGTCACGGATGCGGTCGGACTCCTTGAAGTCCTTCGCCTTGCACGCGGCCTGACGGCGCTCGATCAACGCCTCGATGTCGGCCGGGAGCAACTCGTCCTCGACCTGAATGCAGCCGAGCACGTCGTTCGCGCGAGCGACGAACTCCAGCGCGCGCGGCTCAGGTCTGCGCCGATCGAAGCACTCGACTTCGTGGTGCGGCCGCGATCGAGGATGCGCCAGTCCATTGCCGTCGACGTCGACGGTGCGTGACTCGTGGGGCCGACGACTTCGATCGGCTGGACTCGCTCTCTCAGCCGTGCGCGTCCGCAGCGGCGATCGCGCGGTCCGAAGCACTACGCGAGCAACGCCTGGATCACGTTGCCGCCGACGTCCGTGAGGCGGAAGTCGC
>CALKYE010000274.1 GCA_938003765.1 uncultured Planctomycetia bacterium | reverse complement strand
GGGTTGTGCGCCCACACGAACAGCGCGCCGTACTTGCCGCTCTCGAGCTCGCGGCCGAGCTGCACGTGCTTGAAGCTGCGCGCCTCGCGGCCCGCGCGCTGGAGCTGCGGCATCTGCACGACGTCGTCGGCCAGCTCGAAGCACGAGTAGCTCTCGTAGTGCAGGTGGTCGACCTTGCCGAGCACTGCGGCGAGCGAACAGATCGCGCGCATGCTCATCGCGCCGTTGCGTCGCCGGCCGAAGCCCACGCCGGTCTTGAGCAGCAGCCCGGGCGAGCGCGCGATGAGCTCGGCGAGCCGTTCGATCTCGTCCGCCGCGAGCCCCGTTTGCGCGCTGGCCCACTCCAGGCCGTGTCCGGCGCACACGTGCGCCTCGAACTCGGCGGCGCCGACGCACTCGCGCTCGAGGAACGCGCGGTCGACCCAGTTGCGCTCGAAGGCGATGCGCGCGAGCGCCAGCGCGAGGGCCGCGTCGCTGCCCGGCTTGACGATCAACCCGCGCCCGCCCCAGCGCTCGAGCGCGCGGATCGTGTCGCTGCGATAGATGTCGATCGCGACCACCGGCGCGCCGCGCTTGGCGAGCCGCTGCACAGCGGGCTGGAGGTGCTGAACGGTGCGCACCATGTCGCAGCCCCACAGCACGACCGCGTCGCTCTCCTCGGCGCGCTCGAGGTCCGCGCCCACCACGTTGCCCAGCACGCACTCGTAACCGGCGGAGGTCGAGTTGTCGCACAGTCCGCCGTCGGTGATGGTCGCGCCGAGCGCGTGGAACATGCGCAGCGGGAAGAAGCGCTGGATGCGGCCCATCGTGCCCGCGTAGAAGGCGACCAGGATGCGCTCGCCCTGTTCGGTGAGCGGCCCGACGCGCTGCACGATGCGCGCGAGCGCTTCGTCCCACGTCGCGGGAACGAGCTCGCCCGTGCGCTTGTCGCCGCGCCGCACGAGCGGCGTGAGCAGGCGGTTCTGCGCACGCACCACATCGCCGTAGATCGCGGTCTTGCCGCACAGATGTCCGCGCGAGTAGCCGTGCTCGGGATTTCCGCGCAGCGCGAGGAAGCGCCCGGCCTCGTCGGCGTCGACCAGGATCCCGCACGCATCCGGACAGTCGAGAGGACAGGCGAGCGGCGTCGTCTTCATGCGTCGATGGTAGCTGCGCAGCGAGCGCGCACGACGCGCAGCGGTGTGCCAGAAACAGCTTCGGCGCGAGCTTCTCCATCTCGAACGCTGCGCGCAGAGCCCATGCGGTGCGCACAGCGGCGCGCGAACGAACGCGCAGTTGTCGCCCGCGGCGCCGGCCCCGTACGCTCCCTCCATGGCTCGCCCCCGAATCGGCTTCGACGTCTCGCCGCTGCACGCGCCGCATCCTCCCGGCGTCGTGCGCGCGACGCGCGGGCTGGTGAACGCGCTCGAGCGGCGCGGCGTGCTCGAGGTCGTGCGCCTCGCTCCGCAGGGCGAGCTGCGTCCGTGGCGCCACCGTCGGCTGCCGAAGCTCGTGCGCGAGCTGGACCTCGCGGGCCTGCACTCGCCCGTCAGCGCGTTCGCGCGCTCGGGGGCGGGCGTGCGCGTGCACACCGTTCACGAAGCGCCGTGGAAGCACGGCGCGCAGGAGAACGCCGACCTCGCGCACCGCTTCTGGGCCAGCTACGGACCGTGGCGAGCCGACGCCACGCTGTGCCCGAGCGAGTTCGTCGCGCGCGACGTGCGCGGCAACTGGCTCGCAGCGCGCGGGGACGTGCGCGTCGTCCCGTGGGGCGTCGAGGCGCCCTTCGGCGACCTGCCCGAACCTGGCGCAGTCGACGAAGTCGTGCTCGGCAAGCTGCGCCTCGGCCAGGATCCGCTCGCGCTGTGCGTCGGCGCCGTGCGCGAGAAGAAGAACCTCGCGGCCGTGCTCCACGGCCTCGCCGAGGTGCGCCGCCGCAACGGCCCGCGCATCCAGCTCGTGGTCACCGGCCCCGAGACGCCGCAGTTGCGCCGCGACCTCGGCCTGGCGCAGAAGCTCGGACTGTCGCGCTACGTCTCGACGCCGGGCGAGATCAGCGACGAGGACCTGGCGAGCCTGATGCGACTGGCGAGCGCGGTCGTCGTGCTCTCCACGTCCGAGGGCTTCGCGCTGCCCGTGCTCGAGGGTCTGGCGTGCGGCGCGCCGGCGGTCGTCGCGCGCGCGACGGCGCAGGCCGAACTCGCCGGCCACGCGGGCATCGCGGTCGACGCGGCGAATCCCGCCGACGTGGCCAACGGACTCGAGCGCGCGATCAACGAGCGCGACAGCCTGCGCTACGTCGCGCTCGAACGCGCCGCGCCGTTCACCTGGGACGCGTGCGCCGAGCGCGTCGAAGCGCTGTGGCAGAGCCTGACATGAGCGTGAGCGGCGCGCCGCGCGTGCTCGTCGTCGGCAGCGTGCTCTCGCAGCCGATGGGCGGCGTGCGACGGCACAACCTCGAGCTCCTTCCGCGTGCGGCGCAACGCCTGCGCGAGTCGGGCGGCTCGCTCGCCGTGCTCGTCGGTCGCGACGGCTTGCCGTTCGCGCTCGACCCTCGGATCGAGCTGCTCGCGAGCTCGATCCCGGCGCGCCCCGCCGCCCTCCGCGCCGCGCGCGAGAGCGCCGGGATTCGCAGCGCGCTGCGGGCCGCGCACGACGCTGGCGCACCGTTCGACCTCGTGCACACCGCGCACCTGCCACTGCCGCGCGGGCTCGAGCTTCCGCAGAGCTTCACCGTCCACGATCTCAAGAGCGTGTTCAGCGCCACCGAGCCGCGCATGCGCCGCTGGGTCGGCCGCTGCGTGATCTCCGACGCCGTGAAGCGCGCGCGCGTCGTGTTCACGGTCTCGCAGACCTTGAAGCAGGAGCTCATCGAGCACCTCGGCGCGCCCGCGGACAAGCTCGTCGTGGTTCCCAACGGCGCCGACCATCTCCCGCTGGAGGCGCGTCAACCGCTGAACGACGCGCCGCTGCTGTTCGTCGGCCATCTCGAGCCGCGCAAGAACGTCGAGACGCTGCTGCGCGCGCTCGCGCAGGCCCCCGACCTCGGACGCGTGCAGCTCGCGGGCGCTGCGAAGGCGGACGAACGCGAGAGGCTCGAGTCGCTCGCACGCGAGCTGGACGTCGCACAACGCGTCGAGTTCCTCGATCTGGTCGACGACGCCGCGCTGGCGCAGCTCTACGCGAGCTGCCGCGCCGTCGTGCTGCCTTCGCTGCGCGAGGGCTTCGACCTGCCGCTCGCCGAGGCGTTGCGCGCGCGCGCGCCGATCGCTTGCTCCGATCTGCCGGTGCACCGCGAACTCGCCGGCGCGCACGCGAGCTACTTCGATCCGCACTCGCCGTCCGCGCTCGTCGACGCCGTGCGCGACGCGCTCCGCGCTGCGGACGAGCCGCGCACGAATCGCGAGCTCGCCACCTGGGACGACGCCGCGCGCGTCTGTGTCGAAGCCTGGGTCGACGCCTGGACTAGCGCTGCGAGTCGTCGCTGATCGGCGAGTCGCCCGCGGGCTCGAGCTCGTCCTCGGCGAAGTTGTCGCCCGCGCCTTCCAACGCGCGCGACTTCAGCGCCGACGTTCCGCGGAAGGCGAACCACGCCAGCCCGGCCATCAGCGCCACTCCGACCGCGTACAGCGACCAGCGCACCGGCGCCGAGAGCTGCGCGAGCTCGACTCCGCCGCTCTCGACCTTGTTGTACTGGAGGATGCGCTCGCCGGGCTTGCGCGCCGCGCGGCTGATCGTCGCGCCAGCCGCCGGCGCCGCGCCGCGACCGAAGCCGGTGTCGAGCATCGAGTGCTGCAACGTCGGCGGAGGAGGAGGCGGCGGCGGAGCGCTCGATCGGCGTTCGACGACGTCGGGCGCGCTCGGCGCATCTTCGAGCCTGCGCGGCGCGGGCGCGGGCGGTCCGGGTCGACGCGCTTGCGCGGCCGGATCCTTGGGCATCGCGAACGGTCCCGCAGCCTGGTACGGCGAAGGACCGGAGGGACGGATCACCACTCCGCCGGCGCCGCCGCCGGACGTGAACACCGGGCCGTCGTCTCCGCCGCCGTCGCCCGCGCTGTCCCCGTCCCCATCGCCGTCGAGCGAGAGCTCCTCGGGCTCCTCGATGCGCTTCGCGGAAGCCTGCGTCGCGCTCGTGGCCGGATCGCGAACGGGTTCTGCGACGGGCGGCGTCGGCCGCGGCGCAGGCGCACTCTCGACCGGCGCGCTGATGCGGAAGCGCAAGTGCAGCTCGCCGAGCTGGAACTCGCTCATGTCGAGGAGCTCGGCGCGCTCGGTGCGCTGCTTGTCGACGAACACGCCGTTGCGCGAGCCGTCGTCGACCACGTACCAGCGCTCGTCGACGCACTCGATGTGCGCGTGCTTGCGACTGAGCGAGGCGTGCTTGAGCGTGATCACGCAGTCGGTCGCACGGCCGAGCGTGTCGCCGTGCGCGACGCCGAACGAGCGGCCGATGTCCGGCCCGGAGAGCACGTAGATCTGCGGCATCAGGATTCCTCGGCGCTCGCGCCGCTGGACCAGGCGTGCGCCAGGCGCTCGAACTTGCGCTCGAGCTCGCCCGCACCGATGCGACCCTTGAAGGCCACGCGGCCTCCGATCTCGAGCACCGGGATGGAGCGGCCGTACAGCTCGCTCAGACGCGCGTCGGCCTCGATGTCGACCTCGGAGAGCTCGTAGGGCCGCGAAAGGCGCGCGCGCGCGAGCTGGTCCTTCATCTCGTCGCACAGGCAGCAGCCGCGCTTGGTGTAGAGGACGAGCGGCACGGGCGCCTGGCGGCGCGCCTTGAGCCAACGGAGCGGGTTCAGCACGGCGGCGAGAGGATAGCGGATGGACGCGCGGCGATCCGCGCACGCCTTGGCGCCGCGGCGAGTCGAGCGCCAGACTGTCCGCGCATGGCTCGCCCCCAAACGCACGCTCCGGCCCTCGAGGTGCGCGGTCTGATCCAAGCCTTCCCGCGCGGATTCTGGCTGCGCGAGGAACGCGTGCTCCACTCCGTCGACCTCACGCTGGCGCCGGGTGAGTTCCTCGGCCTGGTGGGCCCCAACGGCTCGGGCAAGAGCACCTTGTTGCGCGTGCTGGCGGGCGTCGACGCGCCGCGCGCGGGCAGCGTGCTCGTGCACGGCGACGACATCTCGACCGCAGCCGCGCGCGCGCGCATCGGGTTCCTCGCCGACGACTCGCCGTACCCGCCGGAGTTGAGCGCGCGCGCCACGCTCGAGCTGTGCGGGGCCTTCCAGCGCATGCCGCGGGAGCTGTGCGCCGAGCGCGCGCGGGTGTGGCTCGAGCGCGTGGGCCTGGCGCACGCGGCGCAGCTCGAACTCGCGAAGTTCTCGCGCGGGATGCTGCGCCGACTCGGACTCGCCGCGGCGCTGCTGCACGATCCGCAGGTGCTGCTGCTCGACGAGCCGACCGCAGGACTCGATGCGCAGGGCTTCGACGTGTTCCGCGACGTGCTCGACGGAGCGCGCGAGCGCGGCGCGGCGCTGATCGTGTCCTCGCACCTGCTCACGGACCTCGAGCGGCGCTGCGATCGGCTGGCGGTGATGCTCGACGGCCGCATCGTCGCGCAGGGCGCCCCGCTCGAGCTGCTGGCCGAGCTGGGGTCCGCCGCACGCGTCGACCTCGTGCTCGAAGGCGCAGGCGAACCCGCGCTGGCGGAGCTCCGCGCGCGCGCCGCAGAGCTCGGCGCGGTCGTGCGAGGCGTCGAGCTGTCCCAGTCGAACCTGCTCGAGCTCTACCGCAGGCTGCGGGCGCGCGCGAAACCGTGATCGCCGCCTTCGCTCGACTCGCAGCGCGTCGCTGCGCGCCGCCGCGCACGCTGGCGATCCTCGCGCTGAGCGCGCTCGCGCTGGTCTGGAGCAACCGCGAGAGCGCGCTCGGCCTCGATCCCGCCGCGCGCGATGCGCTCGCGCGCCGCGAGCTGTGGGCGGTGCTCTCGGCGCTCGGCGCCGCGCTCCTCACGCACGCCGCAGCGAGCCTCGCCAGCGATTGGCGCCGCCGCGACGTCGACGCCTTCGGCGGCGCGCCGCAGTCGCGTGCGACCGTCGCGCTCGCGAGCTGGCTCGGCGCGTGGTGCGTGGCCTGCGCGCTCGGCGCCGCGATGGCGCTGGTGTGCGAAGCCCGACCCGAGGGCCCGACGCTCGCGCGCGAGCTCGGACGCGCTCCGCTGGAGACCAACGCGTCCGCGTGGGACGAAGTGCGACTGCAAACGCGCCTGGCGCCTCCCGAGCGAGCCCACAGCGTGGAGCTGCGCCTGGGCATGATCCCGCTCGACGTGTCCGCCGATGTCGAGCTGTGCGCGCGCCGCGGCGAGGCCGTGCGCTGCGTCGAGCGACGGGTCTCCGCGAGCACCGCGCTGCGCGTCGAGCTGCCCGCGGGCGCAGGCGACATCGAACTCACGCTGCGCAGGCGAGCGGGCGGCGCGGTGGTGTTCCTCGCGCGCGACGAGGCCATCTGGCTCGGCGCCGCGCGTTCGGCGCGCTGGGTGAGCGCGCTCACCTGGCTGCACCTCTCGCTCGCACTGGGCGCGCTGCTCGCGCTCGCGTTCGCGCTCGGCGCGCGCCTGCCGCCGGTGCTCGCGGCCGCCAGTTCGCTCGCGCTCACGCTGCCCGCGTGGCTGGGGGAACACGCGCTGTGGAGCGCTGCGTCGCCCTGGGGCGGATGGTTCAACGCTCTCGACGCGGTGGGACGAGGTTCCGCGCCGGCGGCGCCGGGCGCGGCGCAGTACGCGACAGCGCTCGGAGTCGTCGCAGTGTCGCTCGCGCTCGCAGCGCGCGGCCTCCAGACCTGGAGGACGTCGCGGTGAGCTCGCTGCGCAGCCGGGCCTTGATCGGAGTCGCGTTGTGCGCGCTGGCGGCGTCGGCGCTGGTCCTGCGCGGTCAACCGGGCGCGTCGCGAGGCGCCGGCGCGAGCACGCGCTTGCTCGCGCCCTTCGCTCCGTTGCTGGCGCGCGTGCAGTGGGTGCGGCTCGAGCAGGCGATGCGCTCGGGTCGAACGGAGCTCGTGCTCGCGCGCGCGGAGTCGTTGCTCGAGACCGAAGCGCGCTCCGCCGACGCCCACGTGTTCGTGTCGATGTACTTCGCGTTCACGCTCGCCAGCCCCGAGCGCGAGCTCGATCCGCAGTTGCGCGCGCGCTGGCTGCGCGTGGGGCTCGAGATCACGCGCCGCGGCGAAGCGACCGTCGACGAGCCCGCGCTGCTGGCGCAGTGGCAGGGCGAGTTGCTCGCGCGCGCGGCGCAGAACGATCCCCAGCTCGTGTGGGAAGGCGGCGAACGCGCGCTGTGGAGCGCCGCGCTGGAGCACTTCGAGCGTGCGGCGAAGCTGGGCGCCCCGCGGGCCGCCGAGCGAGCGGAGCTGGCGCGCGAGGCGCTCGAGCCGTTGCGCTGAACGGCCCACGCGGTCGGGCGCGTTTCGGCCTAGTGAGAGCCGACGCGACCGCGCTGGGCAGAGCGAGGTCGCGTCGGTGCGATGAACTCAGAGCGAGTCGGACTGCGGCGCGCTCACGGGCACGAGAGCGTCGTGGGCGTCACCAGTGCGAAGGACTCCGTGTCCTTGACGACCAGCAGCCGCAGCCCCGAGCCGAAGTCGTAGCGATTGGCGTCCTGGATCGCCCCCGCGTAGTCGCCCACCCAGTGACCGGCGTAGCTCAGCGCATCCGCGGTGGTGTTGTAGCCGAGCTCCAGGAGCAGGGGTTCGGCGCACACATACAGCGCTCCGCACGTCGAGGTCTGCGCGTGGAACCGAGCGCGGAAACTCCGCCCGAACGTCGCCACGGGCGCGGTGGTCGGCGCGCACGTCACCGGCGGCGACGTGATGTTCGTCGCGCCGATGGCGCCGTTCGACTGGCAGTAGAGGTCCCTGTCGGTGAGCGCCTGCAGCAGAGGACCGACCATGCCCGTGCTCGCCGAATAGGAGTACATGCTCACCTGCGAATTGACCGCCGCGCCGCTCGCGCCCGGAGAGCTCAGGCAGACGAACACGCGATTGCGGCGACTGGCGATGCCCTTGCAGAGCTTGAAGCCGGCGCCGCCGAGGTAGGTGTCGACCGAGTCCGCGAAGGAGATCGAAGGCGTCGAGTTCGCCAGCGTGGAGAGCGGGATCGACACGAAGCCCTGCGGATGGTTGACGAAGGCCAGGGGCGTCGTGTCGTTCGTGACGTGGATCACATCGGTGTTGGCGAACAGCGCTCCCGTGGTCGCCGTCGGGAACACCGCCCAGGCCACTCGCTCCCAGACCCCCGACGCGTTGCGCCGGTGCGCGATGAGCACCGCTTCGGAAGCGGGCGAACGCAGCAAGGCCAGATCCGTCAGCACCCACAGCGTGCCGGCGATGCGCACGGCCGTGACGTCGTTCCCGAACGACGGCTCACCGTCGATCCAGCTCGAGGAGATCGAGCTCAGCGCGGGCCCGTCGACCGCGGACGGCGGCAGGGGGTTGTAGGTGAACGGGTCGACCTTGAACTCGCAGAAGCCGCCGCGCGCCGTCGCGACGTAGAGCCGATGGTCGCCGGGGTAGTCGACGTCGCGCATCAGGAAGATGTGCTCCGTGGCGCCGGGCGTGTTGACGCCGAGTCCGACGTTCGCAGGCTGGACCGACGAGAGATCGGGGACCCAGTCGGCGCCCTGCCGCTGGTAGCGCACGAGACTCCCGAACGTCATCAGGTAGATCGAGTCGTAGTCGGAGATGTAGACGCCGCCGTCCGACGCGAAGGGCCAGAAGCGTTCGAGCACCTGTGTCAACGGCGCGCCGGAGCTGGAGGGCTGCGTCACGTCGGTGACCTTCAACTGGTAGTCACCATCGGAGGAGCTCGACCAGTGCGTCGGTTGCGCGCCGGTGCGCACCACGGGTTCCACGTCGCCGAACACGCCGCGGAAGATCTCCGGAGCGGAGCCGTGCTTCTGGCCGGTGGCGCGGTCGACGAGCCACAACTCGCCGTACAGCGTCGTCGCGAGCAGCTTGCCGCTGTCGAGCGGATGCGCCACGACGCGCTGCACATCGTGCCCCGCGAGGTCGACGTTCAACTGCGGCGTGAGTTGGTTCATTCCATTGGTCCAGGCGGACGTGGCGTCGAGCCGCTGGATCTGCGCCAGCTTGCCGCACGCCAGGAACACGCTCTGCTGCGGAACCCCTGCGACGATCTCGGGCACGACGGCCACGTCTCGCGCGCCCCAGTCCGAGTACGGCGCCGCGGCGCCGGGCAGCCGCGCCGGGTCGAAGAACACGAAGCCTTCGAGCAGCGGGTTGGGGACGTTGTCGAAGGTCGGAGTCGTGAACCCGCTCGCGAGTCCCAAGTCCGCGAGGACCAGCACGCCGGGGCCCGGTCGGATCAGACCGTAGCCCGCCGCCTGCCCGATGACGTACGCGATCACGCGCCCGTCGACGTCCTGGGCCAACTGCATGCGCGCGAGCCTGGTGACCTGACTGGGAGTGATGGAGTTGGGACTGCCGGGGACCAGCGAGTCGACGAAGGGAAGCGACTGCTGCGTCGATCCGAGCACGCTCAGACCCGAGGTGTTGCTCGAGAGCGTCACGATGTTGGTGTGCGTGAGCAGCACCACCGTCTGCGTTGCGGACCACACGCGCAGGCACTCGCCGTCGCCGCTGCCAGCGGGGAGGCTGGCGAGGCTGAGCGCGGCCTCGAACACGGGCGCGGACGGATTGGAGACATCCTCGCGATACAGCGTCGTCTCGGTCAGCGTGTAGAGCTTCGCGTTGGCTTCATCGAGTTCGACCTGCAACACCTTCTCCCATCCGGAGGTCGCGCCCGGAGTGGTCGGCAGGAGCTGCGGCGCAACGCCGTCGAAGTAGCGGTCCTCGCCCGCCATCCGCTGCGCAGCTTGCAGGTCGAGCGCGGCGCGAACGCGACCTTGCGCGAGCCAGATGCGCTTGTTCGACGGACCGCTCGTCGCGTCGTGGTGGGCGGCGGTGTCCTGAATGGCGCCGTCCTTGAGCTCGAACTCGGTGGCGAGCAGGTTCTGCGCCTGGAGCGGAGCGGAGAGAGCGAGCAGAACGAGGAGTTTGGATCTGTGAGTGGTGTGCATGGCGATGAAGGGCGGGAGACGAAACGTCCCGTCGAGCTCGACTCCGGTCGCACAGCACCGCGAGAGTCGGACCGGATGTCCGTTGCCGCGTCGAGTGGATCGTGGGTAGGCGCAGTGCTCGCTCGTTGACGTCGAACCGAGCGCGCACGGTCGACCGCAAGCTGCGGCAACTTGGATTCCCGAATGCGCGACGCAGCGACTCGGTCGAGGCGGCGCAACGTTCTCGGGCGTGCCGTTCAGCGCGTGGCGGCGCTTGCGGCGCGTCCGGTGGCGAAGTCACGACGCACCCGCGCTGAGGCGTTGCTCTGCGCGCTCGCGGCGCGAGTCGGCGACGTCGGCGACGTCGGCCCCGGCGCCACGACACGCGCGGGCTGCTTTGCGGGTGATCGGAACCGCTGCGGCGGCGAGCGCAGCGCATCGCAGCGCAATTGATGTCCACACGCACGAGCGCCGGCGCACTTGGTCCCGCGAGCTGCCCGCGGCGTCAGCTCTGCGTCCCCCACGGATCCCACCGCCGTCCCGCGCTGAACGGAGCCTCGTCCATGCCCTCGCCGATCGATCCGCGAACCATCGCCGCCAGCGCTGCGCTCGTCGTGTGCTGCGCGACCGCGCGCGCGCAGTCCACCTTCTCGATCGACTACCGCAGCCCCACCAAGGGCCTGTTCGCTGGCATCCCCATCACCGAGGGCGACATCCTCGCGCCCGCGACCTTCTTCCCCGCGCCCGGTCCGCTGCCGCAGCCGGTGATCCTCATTCCGCACGGGCCGTCGCCGATCGGCCTGGGCCTGCCCGGCGGAGCGGCTTGCGCGCCGCCTGGGATTCCGTGCGCGGACGAGGTCGACGCGCTGAGCTACGGCATCGACGGCCCGTGCACGCCGGTGCTGCCGCCGGGGAGCATCAAGTTCTCCGTGGGTCGCACTGCGGTCGGACGTCCGTCGCCCGTGGCGCCGAACGTCGCCACGCAAGCGGCCGCGTTCGATGCTCCCGCCGACGTGTTCATCGACCTGGGGCTGCCGTCCGGTCCGCTTCCGCCGACGGTGGCGCTCGCCGGGAACACGCGCATGGTCGACGGCGACGGAGCGCCGCCGGTTGCGGATGCGCTCGGACTGCTCGAGCCCCAGGGCCCGCCGTGCGGCCCGCTCGTGTCCACGGGCGACAACCTCGACGCCCTCGACGTCGACGGTCCGCTCGCGGGACCGATCTACTTCTCGCTGGAGGGCGCGGGCCTCGATCTGTGCGGCTTCCCGCGCACGGCCTCGGCGCCGTTCAACGGCGTGCCGCCAGGCGCGATCGTCAACGTGTTCGGCGCAGGAGGCCCGCTCGTCGTCTACGCGCCGCCGCCCGCGCTCGGGCTCGATCGGTTCGGTCCGTTCACCGACGACCTCGACGCGCTGGTCGTGTTCGAGAACGGCGCAGCCGGGTATCAGCCTTCGCCCGGTCCGTACGCGTGGGCGCCGCTGGCGCCGTTCGACATGGTGCTGTTCTCGGTGACGGGGACCTCGGCGGTGATCGGCTCGCCCGACAGCATCTTCGGTCTGCCGATCGCGGCCGGCGACATCCTCGTCCCGCCAGTCGCGGGCGGGCTATCGCCGTTCCCGGGCATCTTCATCGCGGCCGAGAACCTGGGCCTCGCGACGGTGCGCGGCGGCGCGGCGTTCGACGACGAACTCGATGCGCTCGACCTCACACGCACGGCGGTGATCGACTGCAACGCCAACGGTGTCGAGGACGCGCTCGAGCGAGCGACGGGCGGCGACTGTGACGGCGACGGTGTGCTCGACGCGTGCCAGCTCGTCGGAGCGGACTGCAACGGCAATGGAGTGCTCGACCGCTGCGAGAGCTCGGTCGCGAGCTACTGCACGAGTTCGACCACCACCAACGGCTGCGCGCCCTCGATCAGCGGCGCCGGAACTCCGAGCGCTTCGCTGGCGTGCCCGTTCACGATCGGCGTCTCGGCGCTCGAAGGCCAGAAGCTCGGCATCGTCTTCTACGGAGTGAGCGGGCCGCTGGCCTCGCCGTGGGGCACGGGCTTTCTGTGCGTGAAGGCGCCGACGCAGCGCACCGGCGCGCAGAACTCGGGCGGAGCCGCCGGCGCGTGCAACGGATCGTTCGCGCTCGACTTCAACCTCTACATGAGCTCGAACCCGCTGGCGCTCGGCCAGCCGCTCTTCGCGGGCGAGGTGTTCTTCGCGCAGGCCTGGTTCCGCGATCCTCCGTCGCCCAAGACCACCAACATGAGCAACGCGCTGCGCTTCACGCTCGCTCCGTAGCGGCTCGACACGGCGAGTGAGCCGCAACTTCTCCACTTCGTCGCGAGTTTCTTGTCCAGTGGCCCGCGGCGCGCCGCACTTCGCCCGCGGCCGCTCGCGTCCTCGCCGCGAACCCTCGCCCCGTCGCGAACGGCTTCCTTCGGATCAGGAGTCCGTATCGCCATGACAACCAGAACGCGCCTCTGCTCACCCTCGCATCCCGTCGCGCTCGCGGCGCTCGCCCTGTGCGCGAGCACGGCCCGTGCGCAAACCACGTTCAGCATCGACGCCAAGGGACCGACGTTCCTCACGCCTTCGTGCAGCGTGGGCGCGCCGATCTTCCCCGACGACATCCTCTCGGTGTGCAACGGCATGGGCGCGCCCGCGGCCGGACCGCTGCCGCCGCCGCGCGTCGTGATTCCCGCGGGTCCAGGAGGTCTCGGACTCGCGCCGCTGGGGACGTTCTACGACGTCGACGCGCTCTCGTACGGCGCCGACGGCCCCGCCATTCCGGGCATGCCGCGCGGCAGCGTGTGGTTCAGCGTGCGGCGCGAGTCGGTCGGCCTCGTCGGACCGTTTCCGCCGAACGCGAACAGCGAACTCGCGATCCAGGAAGGCGCCGCCGACCTGTTCATCGACCTGGGGCTCCCGCCTGGACCGCTCGGACCGGCGCTGGGCGGAAACACGCTCGCGGTCGACGCCAATGGCGCGCCCTCGCCGGGAGTGTTGGGCTATCCGTCGCTCGGCTTGATCGAGCCGCACGGCGTGTGCACGCCGGGCGTCGACCCGGGCGACAACCTCGACGCGTTCGACATTCAGAACGGACCGGTCCCGGCGCTCGCGCCCGTGTTGTTCTCGATCGGCAACCTCGCGCCGTGCGCCGGCTTCGGCGCGCTCGGCGGCCTGCGGCCAGGCGCGATCCTCGGCGCGAGCGGCGGCCTGGGCAGTCCGTTCGTGTGGGCTGCGCCGGGAGTGCTCGGGCTCGATCTGTTCGGGCCGGTGACCGACGACCTCGATGCGCTCGCGGTGTTCGAGAACGGCGTGGCCGGCTACCAGCCCTCGCCCGGTCCGTACGCGTGGGCCCCGGCCGCGCCCTTCGACATGGTGTTGTTCTCGGTCTCGAACGGCTCCGCGGTGATCGGCTCGCCCGACAGCGTGTTCGGCCTCCCGATCCAGCCCGGCGACATCCTCATCCCGCCCGTGGTCGGCGGACTCTCGCCGTTCCCCGGCATCTTCATCGCAGCGGAGAACCTCGGACTGGTGACGGCGCGCTTCGGCGTGCTGCCGCCGGACGATCTCGACGCGCTCGACGTGCTGCGCCAGCCGCTGTTCGACTGCAACGGCAACGGACAGGAGGACGCGCTCGACATCGCCGCCGGGATGGCGCCCGACTGCAACGGCAACGGCGTGCCCGATGGCTGTGAGTTCGCCTCCTCGACCTACTGCCCCACCGGCGTGACCAGCGGCGGCTGCATGCCGACGATCTCGGGCGCGGGCGTCGCGAGCGCTTCGCTGTCGTGCCCGTTCCAGATCGACGTGAACAACGTCGACGGCCAGCGCGCCGGGATCATGTTCTACGGCGTGAACGGGCCGCTCGCGTCGCCGTGGAACTGCGGCGGCAGCATGCTGTGCGTGAAGGCCCCGACGCAGCGCACCGGCGCGCAGAACTCGGGCGGCACGTTCGCGCTGTGCGACGGAGTGTTGAGCCTGGACTTCAACAACTTCATGAGCACGCACCCGCTGGCGCTCGGCCAGCCGCTGTTCGCCGGCGAGACCTTCCAGGCGCAGGGTTGGTTCCGCGATCCGCCGTGCGGGAAGGCCACGACGCACCTGAGCAACGCGCTGCAGTTCTCGCTGGCGCCGTAGCGCCGCCTCCACGACTTGCCGACTCGCACCGCGGGGCGCTCCTCTTGCGAGGGGCGTCCCGCGGCTTGTTGGCGAGCGCTACTCTCGTGCGCGTGCGCGCGACGTGGATCTTCAGCGACCGCAATCCGGGCCGCTACGCCTTCAACGTGCTCGCCGGCGCGCTGCGGGATGCGAGCGAGACGCGCGACGAGTTGCGCCTCGAGTTCCCGCGCCGCCCGCAGGCGCTGCTCGACGCGACGCGAGCGGCGCTCGAGCGCGGAGAGCGAACGCTCGTCGCGTGGTCGTTCTACAGCGCCAGCTTCGAGTCGTGCGCCGAAGAGCTCGCCTGGCTGCGCGCGAACGTCGATGGCGCGTGGGCCGCGCTCGCGGGCGGAGTCCACGCGACGGCGGAGCCGCTCGAAGTGCTGCGCGCAGGCTTCGATCTCGCGGCCGTCGGCGAGGGTGAGCACACCGCGCTGGCTCTGGCGCGCGCGCTCGTCGAGGGCGCGTCGCTCGAGTCCACGCCTGGCATCGCACGCCTCGAGAACGGCGCGCTCGTGCGCACGAGCCGCGGCCAGCCGGTGCTCGAGCTCGACTCCTTCGCGCCCTTCGATCCCGCGCGCCGCCGCTTCGGCGCCATCGAGATCACGCGCGGCTGCATCTACGCCTGCAGCTTCTGCCAGACGCCGTTCCTCGCCAAAGCTCGCTTCCGCCATCGCTCGAGCGCGAACGTCGCGCACTGGGCGGGTGAACTCGCGCGCGCCGGATTGCGCGACGTGCGCTTCATCTCGCCCACCTCGCTGTCGTACGGCTCGCGGGACGAGTCGGTGGAGCTGGACGCGATCGAAGAACTCCTGGCGCGCGTGCGCGAGGCCATCGGCCCGCACCGGCGCCTGTTCTTCGGCACGTTCCCGAGCGAGGTGCGCCCCGAGCACGTCACACCGCGAGCGCTCGCCGTGCTGCGCCGCTACGTCGACAACGACAACCTCGTGATCGGCGGCCAGTCGGGAAGTCAGCGCGTGCTCGACGCCACGCACCGCGGTCACGACGTGGAGTGCATCGAACGCGCCGTGCTCGCGTGCCGCGCCGCGGGCTTCGAGCCGAACGTCGACTTCCTGCTGGGCTTGCCCGGCGAAGAGCCGGAGGACGCGCGGGCCACGCTCGAGCTGATCGAACGGCTCGCGAGCCACGGCGCGCGCATCCATGCGCACACCTTCATGCCGCTGCCGGGGACCCCGCTCCGCTCCGCAGCCCCGGGTCGCGTCGAAGGCCGCCAACGACGGCGCATCGAGTCGCTCGAGGGCGCGGGAGTGCTGTTCGGACAGTGGCGTCGCCAGGAACAGCTGGCAGAGCGGCGCGCGGCGATCGGCTCGCCGCGCGCGGAGCTAGAGCATGACTAGGGACAGGTCGTGATCGTGACAGCGTCCGACAGGTTGGTCGAACGCGGCGCCGGAGGATCACGGAACCAGCCCTGCACGCTGAACTGCGAGCCCACGGCCAACGGATTGCCCTGCGCGAGCGGGTTGGCGAACAGGAACGCGCGCAGGTCGAGGCTGAGCACGCCGTCGCACTGCCCGACCGTGCCGCCGGAGAATTGCTGCAGCGTGCGCTGCACGGGCGCGCGGACGCAGAAGTAGCTCGTGCTGCCCGTGCCCCAGGGGAACGCGACGCCCCCATTCGTGCCGTAGATGAGCGCGCCGGCGCGCTGACCTTCGACGTTCGCCACGTTCACCACCGTGCCCGAGCTCGCGGCGACGGACAGCGGCGCGCTGGCGGAGATCGCCGGCACGCAACCGCTGCTCGTCGTTCCGGCCGTGCAGTAGACGACCGGCGCGGGACAGGTCGGTCCGGCCACAGCCAGTCCGTCGCAGGGGCCCAAGCTGCTGAAGAGCGTCGTGCGCGCGTAGGAGTTCGCCACGTCGAACGCGTACAGCTCTCCCGACCAATCGATGGAGAACACCGTGTTGGACGCGGACGACCAGGCGATGCCGCAGTTGTTCACGAAGCCGCTGCCCGCGCTCAACAGCGTGCTCGTCCCCGTCGTCGGCGAGACGGTGTGGAGCGAACCGGGTCCGGCGTACAGGCCGACGATCGAATTCGTCGAGCCGACGAACGTCATGCCGTCGAGGTACGCCACCGGATCGCCGATCAGCGTCGCCGCGCCGGTCGCGCGATCGATCGAGTAGAACGCCGTCGGACTCGACGTCGACACCGCCGCGTACAGCCGGTCGGTGGTCGGGTCGTAGACCAGCGAGAACAAGCTCCTCGCGCCGGTCGAACCCACGAAGGTCGCCACGCCCGTGTTGAGGTCGACGGTGTACAGCGAACTGGGCGTCGCCGAGCCGCCACCCCAGCCGTCGACCATGTACATGATCCCGTGCGCCGTATCGAAGGCCAGGTCGCCGAACTGGAACGGCGAGCCGAGCGGACCGATGACTTGCAGGAAGCCCGTCGTGGTGTCGATCGTGGCGAGCGAGTCGGTCGACTCCTGGACGGTGTACAGCACTTCGGCGCGCGCGCCGAGCGACGCGAGCGCGACGCAGACCGCGGTGAACGACATGGAACGCATGCTGGAGTCTCCTTCGTGCGTGAACCTTTGGATGCGCGTCGATGCAACGCGCCGACCGATGGTATCCCAGCGTCCCGGACTGCGCTGTGTCCGCGGGCGGCGCATCCCCCGCGCGATCCGGCGCCGCGCTTGCTTTCCAGCTCCGAGGCGCTTGGGATGAGCCGGACTTGGAAGGAGCCTTTCGAACGACGCGCTGGAGCCTGGTGCTCTCGCTGCGCAGTCCGGACGCCCGCGCCGGCGCGCTCGAGGAGCTGTGCCAGCAGTACTGGTTCCCGCTCTACCTGTTCGCGCGGCGGCGCGGACTCGCTCCCGACGAGGCCGCCGACGCGACGCAGGCGCTGTTCGCGCAACTCCTGGAGCGCGAGGACCTCGAGCGCGTCGATCCCGCCAAGGGCTCGCTGCGCTCGTACCTCAAGGGCGCGATGGCGCACGCGCTGAACGACGCGCGGCGGCGCGAGGAGCGGCTCAAACGCGGCGGCGGCGCGCGCATCGTGTCGATCGACGCCGAGGACGGCGAGCGGAGGCTGGCCAGCGAACCTGCGAGTGACGCGAGCCCGGAGCGCGCCTTCGAGCGCAGTTGGGCGACGCAACTCGTCCGCCGCGCGCTCGAACGACTGCGCGCCGAGGCCGTTCAGGCGGGCGACGAGCAAGTGTTCGAGGTGCTGGCGCCGGCGCTCGTCGGCGAGAGCGAGCGCGGCGCGCACGCCCGGCACGCCGAGCAGCTCGGACGCACGGAAGGGGCCGTGCGGGTCGCGCTGCACCGTCTGCGAAGGCGCTGCCGCGAGCTGATCGAGCACGAGGTGCGCCAGACGCTCGCCGAGGGCGGCTCGCTCGAGGAGGAGCTCGCGCGCCTGTTCGAGGCCCTGGACTCGAGCGCGGACGCGGAAAGACGACTTTCCCGGTAACACACGGCGCGGCGCCTCTCTCCAGCTTCCATGGTCCCCTCGCCCGACTCCAACTCCTGCCCGCGCTGCGGCGCTCCGCTCGCCACGGACAGCGCCGCTTGCCCCGCCTGCCTGCTGCGCCAGGCGTTCCCCACGCCGCCCACGGAGTCCGCGCGCGACGAAGCGCCCACGCTCGAGGAGCTCGCGCCGCACTTCCCTCAGCTCGAACTCGAGGCGCTCATCGGCCGCGGCGCGATGGGCGCGGTGTACCGCGCGCGCCAACGCAGCCTGGGCCGCACGGTCGCGCTCAAGGTGCTCGCGCGCGAGCTGTGGGTGCGCGAGGGCTTCACGGAGCGCTTCGAACGCGAGGCGCGCGCGCTCGCGGCGCTGCAGCACCCGGGGATCGTCTCCGTGCACGACGCGGGCGTCGCGGGCCCGTTCCCGTACCTCGTGATGGAGTACGTCGACGGCGCGAGCCTGCGCGAAGTGCTGCGCGACGGCGCGCTCGCGGCCGACGAGGTGCTGGGGCTCGTGACGCAGCTGTGCGCCGCGCTCGACTACGCGCACGCGCGCGGCGTGGTCCACCGCGACATCAAGCCCGAGAACGTGCTGCTCGACCGCGAGGGTCGGCTGAAGATCGCGGACTTCGGCCTCGCCAAGCTGGCCGACTCCCGCGCGGAAGGCTTGACGCGCGCGACGCAGGCGATGGGAACGCCGCCGTACATGGCGCCGGAGCAGTACGAGCGCCCGACGCAGGTCGACCATCGCGCGGACCTCTACGCGTTGGGCGTGATGCTGTACGAGCTGCTCACCGGCGAGTTGCCGCTCGGTCGTTTCGACGCGCCGTCCAAGCGCGCGGCGGTCGACGTGCGGCTCGACGCGATCGTCCTCAAGGCGCTCGAACGCGACCGCGACCGGCGCTACCAACGCGCCAGCGAACTCGAGACCGACTTGAACGGCCCGGCCCCGAGCAGCGCGGCGACGGCGCCCGCAGCGTCGAGCGCTTCTGTGCAGGAGCGTCCGCGCAGCGAAGAGCGGCGACACCAGGAGCAAGACGCGCAATCCACGCTGCTCTCGATGTTCGCGGTGCTCGCATTCGCCGCGGCCTCGATGATCTTCCGGTACTTGCCGCTGAGCAACGTGCTCGCGAAGGGCGCGTGGACGGTGACGCTCGCCGTGGCGATCCCGCTGCTGCTCGCGCGGCCGTTCACGCTGCGCGGAACGGTGCGCGGAACGATGTACGGCTTCAGCCTGTGCGCCATGCTCGCCACGCTGATGGCGAACCTGGCGTTCGAGCCGGAGCGCTTGCTCGAACCGCTGTACGGCGCCTGGGGTGATCAGCCCGGCCGCGCCGATGCGTGGTTCGTGCGTGTCTCAGCCGCCCTGGTGGCGGCGATCGCCGGCTGGGGCGCCTTGCGCCTCCTCCGTGAGGCCCCAGCACGCAGCGGCTTCGACCGCCTGATGGACGTGCTGATCGTAGTGGTCGCGCTGACGAGCGTGATGCGCCTGGGGCGGCACGAGCCGCTGACGCGCGAGTGGTACTACGACGTCAGCGATCTGGTGTTCCACTGCGCGCTGTGGGCAGAGGCTGTGGCTTCACGACGCGAGATGACCTCGCGCGACCGCCGCGGCGTGATCGAGATCGGCAGCGCGCCCTACGGCGCGAGCGCGGCGCTCGAACTGGTCGCCGCGGGCGAACGCAAGCTCGAGGTCATCGCAGCGCTGCGCAAGGCGACGGGCGCGACCTTGAGCGAAGCCAAGTACGTGGTGGACCACGCACCGAAGTGGGTCGCGCTGCGCCTCGCTCCTGACGATGCCGAGGACCTCGGCCGGCGCCTCCAAGCCGCGGGCGCGACCGTGCGCGTCGAGCGACCGGGTCCGGTGAACCCGCCGCGACAGCGCGCTCAGCGCGACGCCGCGAGCAACTCGCCAAAGCGCGGGTGAGAGCGCAGCGGCGCCCAGTCCGCGTGCGCCTCGAGCGCACTGGCGTCGCGCCAGCCCAGCTCGATCGCCTTGCGCAGAGCCTCGAACGCGAGGTCGAGCGCTCGGCCGTCGCTGCTCGCTGAGTCACGCTTCTCGCGCTCTGCGATCCGCCCCCACAGCTTCGCCGACTCCTTCCACGCGTCCGGGGTCGGCCGCTCGAGCTGCGCCGCACGCTCCAAGCGCTGGCGCGCGAGCGCGAACTGTCCGAGTTCGATCGCAGACGCCGCGTGGCCCAGGTACGCCCACGCCGCGGGCTCCGCCAGCACCCCGTCCGGCGCGACGTCCTGTGGGCTCGCGTCGTAGAACTCGCACGCTTCGCCGTAGTGCGTCAGCGCGTCGTCGAAGCGCGCGAGATCGTGCTCGAGCGCCGCGCAGTTGGTCAGCGTGACGGCGAGATCGTGCGCGAACAGGTTCGTGTCCGCGTAGCGCGCCACGAGGTCGCGGTTGTGCTCGAGCGCGCGGGCGTAAGTCGCGAGCGCCAGCTCGTCGTCGCCCGACTTGCGCGCCAGCCACGCGCACGAGTCGAGCGTCTGCGCCAGCCGCTGGCGGTAGTCGGGGAACTCGGGATGCCGCGCGACGAGCTGCTCGAGCAGCGTGCGCGAACGCTCGAGCACGGGCCGGGCGAGGTCGAGTCGATCGCGGTGCAGCAGCGAGCGACCCAGGTGCGCCGAAGTCGCGCCGAGATCGTCGGCGTAGTTCGCAGAGTCAGGTTCGAGGGCGTGCGCGCGCTCGAGCACCTCGAGCGCCTCGCGCCACATCGCGTACGCCGACTCGTCCTGACCCGAGCGCCATTCGACGAAGGCGGCGCCGGCGAGCGCGATGCCCGTGAGGTCGAGCAGTTGCGCGTCGTCGCCGTCGGTGAGGAGTTGAGCGCGAAACTCGGGGAGCGCGCGCGCGAACCCCGCTCGCGCCTCGTCGAGCTCGCCAGCCAGTCTCAGGAGCTGCGCGCGGTTGATCTCGACCGAAGCCCACGAGCGTCGACCGAGCAAGTCCGGCGGCGCGACCGCGAGCACCGGCTCGCCGAGCGCGCGCGCTTCGTCGAAGGCCTCCAGCGCTTCCTGCCAGCGCGCCTGGCTCTGCATCACGCCTCCCAGTTGCGAGAGGCAATCGACGGCGAGCGTGCGCCACAACGCGGGTTCGCCGCCCGAATCGAGCATGCGCCGCGCAGAGTCGGCCGCAGCGCGGAACGCTTCGGCGGCGTCGCTGCGGCGCCCGATCTGCTCGAGCAGCTCGGCGCGGCGGATCAGGAGCTTGGCGCGTTCGTCGTCGAGCGCGCGCGGGTCGGCGACCTGGGCTTCGAGCGCGGCGAAGGCGCGCTGCGCGCCGCCGATCAGCTCCAGCAACTTCTCGATCGGCTGCTCGCCGCCTTGCTGCGCGACGACGTCGATCGCGTCGAGCGTGAGGTCGAACTGCTGGCGCGCGATCTGTTGAGCTACGCGCGCGGACTCGGCCTCGCGACGCGACGCGAGCGTGCTCCACAGCGCGACGCCGGCGAGCAGCGGACCGCCCAGCACCGCGAACGCGCGCGCCGGCTTGCGCACGATCCAGCGCTGGACGCGGCCGAGCGGACCGAGTCGGCGCGCCTGCACCGCGCGCCCGGCGAGCACGCGGGAGAGGTCGGCCGCCAGCTCTCCCGGCGTGGCGTAGCGGCGCGCGGGATCGGCGTCGAGCGCGCACAGCGCAACCGTCTCGAGGTCGCGCGACACCGCCGGATTGCGCGCGCGCAGCGCAGGCGGCGCGCTGGAGGCGATCGCCAGCTCGAACCCGGCCGCGCTGTCGGCGTCGAACGGTCGGCGCAGCGCGAGCAGCTCGTAGAGCGTGACTCCCAGGCCGTAGACGTCGGTCGGCGGACCGATGCGCGCGAGCTCGCCGCGCAATTGCTCGGGCGCCATGTACGGAAGGGATCCGAGTTGCGCGCCGCTGCGCGTGAGCGTCGAACCGCCCTCGAGCGTCGCCAGACCGAAGTCGACGACGACCACGCGTCCCGCCGGAGTGACGAGCACGTTGCCGGGCTTGACGTCGCGGTGCAGCACGCCGGACGCGTGGGCGTACTCCACGACGTTGGCGGCGTCGCGCACGATGCGGGCGCACGCGCGCGTCCAATCGCCCTCGAACAGATCGCTCGCGCGCGACTCGCTGGCCTTCGGAGCACGGGCCCGCAAGCACGCGCGGAGGTCTTCGCCGCGCAGCGTCTGCGGCGAGCGCCCGGCGAGATCGGCGATGACGTCGGCCAGCGACGCGCCCTCGACGTACTCCATCGCGAAGTACGGCAGCTCGCCCTCCTCGCCGCACACGTAGATCGCGGCGATGCCCGAGTGCGACAGGCGCGCGACGGCGTCGATCTCGCGGCGGAAGCGCTCGCGCGCCCCGGGGAAGTACAGCATCTGCGGCCGCACGAGCTTGAGCGCGACGCGGCGGTCCATCGAGAGCTGTCGCGCCTCGTACACGACTCCCATGCCGCCGCTGGCGATGCGTCGCACGAGCTTGAAGTCGCCCAGCCGTTCCGGAACTCCGCCCGCGAGTTCCGCCGGCTCGAGCATCCCGCTCGCGCGCAGGCGTTCGATGCGCTCGCGCAGGCGTCCGGCGAGCTCCGGCTCGCGCGCGCACACCTCGTCGAGCGCGGCCTCGCCCTCTTCGTCCAGGCGGGCGATGCACTCGGCCACGAGTTCCACCAGGCGCTGGTCGCGCGGATCGCGCGTCGCATCGGCTCGGGTCATCGCTTGTGTGGGGACGAGGAGCACCATGGTACGCGCGCCGAGCTGTCCATCCTGCTCCGCCAGCCGAAGTCACGCGGACGCCGCCGCTGCGGTAGCCTGAACCCTCGAACCCGATGAGCGACGACACTCTGCAGTTGGCGGAGCGCGCTGCCGCAGGCGACCGCGCCGCGGCCGAGGCGCTGCTCGAGCGCTGCCTCCCCGACCTGCGCGCGTACGTGCGGCTGCGCGCCGGCGCGCTGGTGCGGGCCCACGAGGCCCACTCGGACATCGTGCAGTCGACCTGCCGCGAAGTGCTCGAGCACCTCGAGCGCTTCCAGTTCCCCAGCGAGGGCGCGTTCCGCCAGTGGCTGTTCACCACGGCGCTGCGCAAGCTCACGCACAAGCGCGACTACTACCAGGCGGAGAAGCGCGACGCGCGGCGCGAGGTCTCCGTCGACGCGGCGCCGGCGGGGGCGGACGGACTGCTGGCGAGCTACCGACGCTTCGCGACGCCCAGCCAGGCCGCGGTCCTGCGCGAGGAGGTCGAGCGCATCGAGCGCGCCTTCGAGGCCCTGAGCGACGAGCACCGCGAGGTGATCACGCTGGCGAAGATCGTCGGGCTGTCGCGGGCCGAGATCGGGCAGCAGATGGGCCGCAGCGAGGGCGCGGTGAAGATGCTGCTGTCGCGCGCGCTGGCGGAGCTCGCCGAGCGGCTGTAGGCAACGGCTGAGTGCTTCAGGCGTGACGCCTGAGCGCAACGCTGCGCCGGGCGCGCTTCGGAGAGCGCTTCGCGACGCCGCGCGGATTCGCGACGGGGCGCGGTCGTCGCCGGGATGCTGTGCAACACACCTCGCGCACGGGGACCCTCGCCCGGACGACGCGAGCGGGACGCAACAGCGCTGGAAGCGCGACTCCGACCGTCGGCGAGGCAGGTCGAGCTCGAAATCCCGACCTGGCGCGTGACCCGCGCGTGACGGAGCGGATGGAGGCGCAGGCGCGGACGGGAGCGAGTCGCTCCGCGCGCCTTCCACCTCTCACCGAACGCTTCACGCCATGCAGATCGATCGACACGCGCGCACTGCGCTCGCGCTCAGCTCCCTCTCCGCCGCGGCCCTCGCGCAGGCCGCGCTCCACACCGTCCAGGGCGTCGCCGCTCCGTCCGGCGCCGGCCACGCACTCGTGTTCACACCCGACGTCGACGGCGACGGCGTCGCGGACTTCGCGGTCGGCTCGCCGCTCGAAGCGCCCGAGGGCGTCGTGCGCGTCCACAGCGGCCGCGACGGGAGCGTGCTGCGCACCTTCACCGGCGCCACGCCCGGCGCGCAGTTCGGCTTCTCGCTCGCGGTGGTGAACGATCTCGACGGCGCGGGCCTTCCCGACCTGATGATCGGCGCGCCGGGAACAACGTGGTCGCATCCGAGCCAAGGCACGGCCTACGTCTACTCGCTCGAGACGGGCGTGCGCTGGGCGCAGATCTTCGGCGGCGGCGCGAACAGTCGCATGGGCTTCGCCGTGGCGAACCTGGGCGACGTCGACGGCGACGGCACGGACGACTTCGGCGCGGGCGAGCCCGGCGCCGACTCGGGAGCGCTCGTCGACAACGGCGCAGTCGTGATCGTGTCCGGCGCGAGCGCGCAGTTCCTCCCGGTCGTGCGCGGCCAAGCGAACGGCGAGCAGCTCGGCGCGAGCCTCGCCCGCTGGGGCGACCTCGATGGCGACGGCGACGACGAGTGGCTCGCCGGCGCGCCGTTCAACAGCACGCAGGGCGTCGGCGGCGGACGCGTCGCCATCGTCGACGGCGGCTCGCACAGCGTGCTGTGGAGCTGCTACGGAGGCGTCGCGAACGAGCACTTCGGCCTGGCGCTCGCGGGCCTGGGCGACTGCGACGGCGACGGCGTGCTCGACTTCGCCGTCGGAGCGCCCGACCACTTCGGCGTCGCTGCGAACCAGGGCCGCGTCGCGCGCTTCTCGGGGCTGAGCTCGCAACCGTTCGAGCAGTACATCGGCGCGCCCGGCGAGCGCGTGGGCCGATCGCTCGCGCTGTGCGACTTCGACGGCGACGGCGTCAGCGAACTCGCGGCCGGCGCGCCGCAGCACGTCGCCGGAGCGCTCGGGCGAGTCGGCGCCGTGCGGCTCTTGGACGCCGTGACGCTCGCGCTCGAGGCCACTCTCGTCGGACACGCCGTCGACGGAGAGTTCGGCATAGCGCTGGCGGACGGCGTCGACCTCAACCTCGACGGCGCGCAGGAACTCGCGGTCGGCGCGCGCGCCGAGTCCGCGCAACGCGGCGTGGCGCGCGTGCTCGCCGGCGCGACGCCCGCGGCCACCAGCCACTGCACCGCCAAGACGGCGAGCAACGGCTGCGCGCCGCAGATTCGAGGCGAGGGCGTCGCCAGCTTGACGATCGGCGCCGGGCTGTCGGCGCGCGTCTTCGGCGCGACGCAGAACGCGCCGGGGATGCTGTTCTGGGGCCTGGCGCCGAACGCAGCGCCGCTGCACGGCGGAACGTTGTGCGTCGCCGCGCCGCTGCGCCGCACGCCCGTTCAGCTCTCGACCTCGGGCGCCGCGGGCTGCAGCGGAACGCTCCAGTTCGTGTTCACGCCCCAGGTGCTCGACGCCGCGGGCCTGTTCGCCGGCCAGCACGTGCACGCGCAGTTCTGGTGGCGCGACAACGGCTTCCTCGCTCCGCACAACGTCGGGTTGAGCGACGCGCTGGAGTTCGTCGTCGCACCGTAGCGGGGCGAGCGTCCCGCTCCTCCGAGCTCCGCACGCGAGCTCTGCGCGCGAGCCCGTCGGCCCAGGCCGGCGGGCTCGCGCCGTTGTCAGCGCGCTCGCCGCGAGATCGCGGCGAATTCCGCGTGACCTGCCGAACGCGGCGCGCATGGGTCGGTCGACGCGCGCGTCACTTCGATGCGCGGCGCACGACAACGAACCAAGCGCAACTCCGATCCACACCGCAGACCGCGGCCCATCGCCATGAAGACTTCGAACCTCTTGATCGCCTCGCTCCTCATCTCCGGCGTCGCCAACGCGCAGGCCTACCTCTACACGCACGACGGCGCGCACGGCGCAGCTCAAGCCGGCGCGTGCGTCGCGTTCCTGCCCGACCTCAACGCGGACGGCGTCGAGGAGTACGCCGTGGGCTCGCCCTTCGAGGACTACTACCAGAACGGCACGCGGCGCGGCGTCGTGCGCGTTCACTCCGGCAAGACGGGGAACGTGCTGCGCGTGCTCGTGGGACCGGGGAACCAGTCCGAGTTCGGCGCCTCGATCGCGGCGACGCCCGACATCACTGGCGACGGTCGCCCGGACCTCTTGATCGGCGCTCCCTCGCACACGCAGACGCTTTCCAAGCAGGGCGCGGCGTTCCTGTTCAACTCGAACACGGGCTCGCAGCTCGGCGCCTACTACGGCCAGAGCCAGAACGAGTTCCTCGGCCACGCCGTGGCGAACCTGCGCGACGTCAACGGCGACGGTCGCGACGACTGGGCCATCGCCGCGCCGTTCGCGGACGTGAACGGCGTCGACAACAGCGGCATCGTGCGCATCTACAACGGCTTCAACGGAGCGCTGCTGCAGAGCTGGAGCTCGAACTCGGGCGGCACGCTCGCGGGCTGGTCGCTCGCCGCGCTGGGCGACGTGACCGGCGACGGCCGCGCGGACTTCGTGGCCGGCGCGCCGGGCGCGAACCACAATTGGAGCGGCAACCTGAGCGTCGGCGGCGCGTACTTCGTGCGCGGACTGGGCAACCAGGTGCTCGGCGACGTGTTCGCGACCGCGGTCGGCGTCGAGTCGTTCGAACAACTGGGGCTCAGCCTCGCGGCGCTCGGAGATCTGAACGGCGACGGTCGCAGCGAAGTCGCCATCGGCACGCCGTGGTTCGACAACGGCGGCTCGTCGCGCGGCAAGGTGCGCGTGCTGAACGGCGCGAACGCAGCGCAGTTGTTCGAGCTCGTCGGCGGCGCCGATCAACAGCGCGTCGGCGGCGCGCTGGCCGGCTGCGGCGACTGGAACGGCGACGGCGTGCGCGACGTCGCGGTGGCCGTGACCGGCCTGAACCTCGTCGGCTTCGGCGCGCGCGGAGCGGTGCGCATCCACTCCGGCGTCGACGGCGCACCGCTCGCGACGCACTGGGGTTGGGAGAACGACAGCGACTTCGGCCGCGGACTCGCTGCGGGCGCGGACCTCAACAACGACGGACGCTCCGAGTTGCTGATCGGGGCTCCGGCTGAAGACGCGAACGGGTCGAACGCCGGCCGCGTGCGCTTGATGCTCGGCGGAGTCGCGACGCCGCAGCGGTACGGCGCGGGCAAGACGAACAGCGCCGGTTGCCTGCCGCGCATCGACTTCACGGGCGCTGCGAGCCGCACGCTGGGCGACAACTTCCACATCACCGCGTCCAACGTGCTGGCGCAGAAGGCCGGAATGATGTTCTGGGGCTTCACCAACGCTTCGACTCCGTTCGGCGGCGGCACGCTGCTCGTCGGCCAGCCGATCGTCCGCACGCAGCAACAGAACTCCGGCGGCGCGGGCGGCTGCGAGGGAACCTTCGACTTCCACTTCAGCCAGGCGCTGATGCAGCAGTACAACCTGCCGGCCGGCGAGCGCTTGTACGCGCAGTACTGGCACCGCGATCCGGGGTTCGCCTTCCCGAACAACATCGGACTGACGAACGCGCTGCGCTTCGACGTCGCGCCGTGAGCTGCGCGCGGCGGCTCAACGCTCCTGCGCGGCTTCGACGACGTCGAGCGCGCGCAGGATGAGCGTCGCCAGCTCCGCGGGCCGCTCCCACGGAATCAAGTGACCCTGGTCGGGGAGGCGCTCCACGACCAGGGTCGCGTTCGTCGCGACGCGCTCGACGAAGTCGGCGTTGGCCGCGGGCACGAGCGCGTCGTCGAGTCCCTGCTGAACGAAGATCGGCAGGCGCAGGTCGACCCAGCGCGGCGCCATCTCCTCCAACTCGGCGCGCAGCGGTCGGATCTCGTCGTCGGCGCGCCGCAACGCATCGGGCAGGATCACGCGCACGAGGCGCGTGCGGCCGATCTCTTGGAACCAGGTCGGCGTTTCGAGTTCGGGGTCGACCGAGGGCGCGACGAGGACGAGCGCGTCGACCAGCTCGGGCGCGTCCATCGCGAGCCGCGCCGCGACCGGTCCGCCCAGCGAGTGCCCCACGACGACCGCGGGACGGTGCTCGGCGAGAGTGCGCAGGAGTTCGGCGAGCGCGGCGGCCTGCTCGCGCATCGAGGGCGCCAAAGCGCCAGCGGACGAACCGCCCCAGCCCAGGCGATCGACGGACACGAGCTTCGCGCGCGCGGCGAGGCGCTCGTCGGTCATGACGAAGGCGAAGTCGCGCCAGCGTCCGGGCGAGCCGTGGACGAAGAGGACGAGCGGGCAGTGCTCGGCGCCCGTCGCGTGCGCGCGCAACTCGCGCCCGCCCTTCAACTCGACGCGCAGCTCGCGCGGCGGCGTGCGCCCCGCGAACGCGCGCGAGGTGTCGGGCGGGCCGAAGGAGCTGCAGCTCCCCGCCGCGACGAGTGCGGCGAGCGCGAGCGCGCCCACGATCCACCAGCGACGCGCGCGGCGCTTCATCGGCGGCTCGCGGAAGGCGCCGGCGACTCGGGGAGGCGCGAGGTGGGCTCGCGCTCGAACTCGACCACAGCGGCGGCGAGCGTTTCGGTCGGCGCGAGCGGCCCCAGCGGAACGGGAGAGTTCACGCGCTCCAGCATCGCGCGCGCGCCGCCCGAGCGACAGCCTCCCGCAAGTCTGGCGCGGACCGTAGGATCGCCGCGCGCCGCGATGCTCGAGTCCCTCAAACACCTGATCGAGACCTACATCGATCAGTTCAACTACCTGGGCCCGTTCGTCGTGCTGCTCCTGTGCGGCGTGGGCCTGCCCATCCCCGAGGAGGCGGTGCTCCTGCCGTGCGGCGCGATGGTGCAGCACGGCGTGGTCGACTTCTGGACCATCTCGGGCGTGTGCAGCGTCGCGATCCTGATGGGCGACTCGATCCCGTACTGGCTCGGCCGGCGCTGGGGCATGCGCGCGCTGCAGAACCGCTTCGTCCGCAAGGTGCTGCACCCCGAGCGCTTCGCCAAGTTCGAAGCGAAGTTCGCGACGCACCGCACCTGGGCCACGTTCGTGCTGCGCTTCCTGCCGGGGTTGCGGATCCCCGGCTACTTCGTGGTCGGGACGCTGCGCATGAGCTACCTGCGCTTCCTCCTGATCGACGGGCTGGGCGTGGCCGTGTCGGTGCCGACCTCGATCTGGTTCGGGGGGCTGCTCGGGCAGCACATCAAGCGCATGCTGACCGGCGAGGGCGGCGGGGCCATCGTGGCCGTGCTGGTGGTGCTCGCGATCGCACTGGCCGCCGCGGCCAAATGGGCGACGCGTCGAGTCGCCGGGGGAACGCCGCCGCCCCCACCGCCCCGCGAGCCCGCGCCCCGCGACTAGCGCGCGCGCAACCCGTGCGCGCCAGCGGAAAAGCCTGCCCGGCGCCCGCGCTTTCACGAAGCCCGCCGCGCCGCGGAGATTGACCGTCCGGGCGGGCCCGCTAAGCTCTCTGCCCAATTTGTCTGCCGACAGTCGCTTAGGACCGTCCCCAGGTCCTTGCGCGCCGCTCGCGGACGCCGTCGCGCCGCCGCGCGCCGGCCGCCACGTCCCCAAGTTCCAGGCCTGCGCTCGCAGGCCATCCCCTGCCGGAGCACCGCGCGACATCACGCGCGCGCTGGACTCCCCCACAAGCCCCCGACCCCTCGGATGGACATCAACTTCCTCTACGTCGCCGCCGGCTGCGCCGCGCTGGCGCTGGTCTTCGCCGTCCTGACCTTCTCGAAGATCATGGCCAAGGACGCCGGTGACCAGAAGATGCAGGACATCTCCAAGCTGGTCCAGGAGGGCGCCGCCGCGTTCCTCAAGGCGGAATACAAGTGGCTGGCCGTGTTCGTGGTCGTGGTCGGCGCGGTGATCGGGGTCTCCGACGCCGACAAGGGACTCGGACCCAAGACGGCGATCGCATTCGTCGCCGGGGCGCTGTTCTCGGCCATCGCCGGCTACTTCGGCATGTACACCGCGACGCGCGCCGCGGTGCGCACGACGCAGGCCGCCCGCACCAGCTTGAGCGCCGCGCTGAACGTGGCCTTCAGCTCGGGCTCCGTGATGGGCCTCACCGTGGTCGGTCTGGCGCTCTTGGGCATCACGCTCTTCACCGTGCTCTACGGCGGCGAGGCGGGCCTGACCTCGAAGGTTCTCGAGCAGGTCCTGGGCTTCTCGTTCGGCGCCAGCTCGATCGCGCTCTTCGCGCGCGTCGGCGGCGGCATCTTCACCAAGGCGGCCGACGTCGGCGCGGACCTGGTCGGCAAGGTCGAAGCCGGCATCCCCGAGGACGACCCGCGCAACCCCGCGACGATCGCTGACAACGTCGGCGACAACGTCGGCGACGTGGCCGGCATGGGCGCGGACCTGTTCGAGTCGTACGCGGGCTCGATCATCGCCGCCATGGCGATCGCGGCCTTCGCCTGGGCCGGACAGGAGCACGTCGACAGCATGGTGCTGCTGCCGCTGGCGGTCAGCGGCCTGGGCATCGTGGCCTCGATCATCGGCGGCTTCTTCGTCAACGCGAAGGACGAGCACCAGCTCCACGGCGCGCTGTTCCGCGGCCTGATCGTCGCCTCGGTGCTGGTCGCCGGCGCGACCTGGTGGCTGTGCAACGGCGCTCTGGCGTTCCCCGCCGGCGTGGACGGCCCCAAGCTGTTCGGCGCGATCGTGGCCGGTCTCGCCGTCGGCGTGATCATCGGCAAGATCACCGACTACTACACCGCCACGGAGTACAAGCCCGTGCGCAACATCGCCGCGCAGTCGCAGACGGGCGCCGCGACGAACATCATCCACGGACTGGCGACGGGCATGGAGTCGGTCGCGCTGCCGGTGATCTTCATCTGCATCGGCATCTTCACCTCGTACACGCTCGCGGGCGTCTACGGCGTGGCGATGGCGGCGGTCGGCATGCTCTCGACGCTCGGCATCTCGCTCGCGGTCGACGCGTACGGACCGGTGGCCGACAACGCCGGCGGCCTCGCGGAAATGGCCGAGCTGCCCAAGGAAGTGCGCCAGCGCACCGACGCTCTCGACGCCTGCGGCAACACGACGGCCGCCATCGGCAAGGGCTTCGCGATCGGTTCGGCCGCGCTGACGGCGCTCGCGCTGTTCAACGCGTTCTGCACGCGCGCCGGCGAGTTGCTCAAGGCCAAGGGCGAAGTCGCCGGCCAGAGCACGATGCTCGCGCTCGATGGCACGGTGCTGCTCGACGTGAACTCGACCTACGTGATCGTCGGCCTGCTCATCGGCGGCTTCCTGCCGTTCCTGTTCAGCGCGATGACCATGCGCGCGGTGGGCAACGCGGCCAACAAGATGGTCGAGGAAGTGCGCCGCCAGTTCCGCGAGATCAAGGGCCTCATGGAAGGCAAGGCCAAGCCCGACACCGCGCGCTGCGTCGCGATCGCGACCGACGGCGCCATCAAGCAAATGGTCCTGCCCGGAGTGATCGCCGTGGCCGCGCCGGTCGCGGTCGGCTTCTGGAGCGTTCAAGCGCTCGGCGGACTGCTCGCGGGCGGCCTGCTGACGGGCGTGATGATGGCGATCTTCATGGCCAACGCCGGCGGCGCCTGGGACAACGCCAAGAAGTACATCGAGAGCGGGCACTACGGCGGCAAGGGCGGCGCGGTGCACAAGGCCGCCGTCGTCGGCGACACCGTGGGCGACCCCTTCAAGGACACCTCGGGCCCCTCGCTGAACATCCTGGTCAAGCTGATGACCGTGGTCGGCGTGATCTTCCTGCCCTGGTTCATCTGAGCCGCTCCACGAGCGGACTCACCGCACGCGCGCCGGACATTCGACGCTCGACGCGAGTCACGACAGCTCCGGGCCGACCTGACCGGGCGGCCGATGCGGAGCCGAGCCGACGCTAGCACCGACGGCCGCGACCGACCCGATCGGTCGCGGCCGTCGTGTTGTCCGCGCCTCACACCCGCGCTCGCCGCGCCACGCTAGAATCCGCGCCAACGAAAGTCCGGCCGAACACCTCGGCCGCCAGCACAGGAAACCATCGCCATCGAAGCGCTCGAACTGGCCGCCGCAGCGGCCCACCTCGCGGACCAGAAGAAGGCCGAGGAGATCCGTGTCCTCGAGCTCGAGGGGCAAGGTCGCATCGCCGACTTCGTGGTGCTCGCCACCGGGCGCTCGCGCCCGCAGATCAAGGCGCTCTACAACGAGCTGCACACCCGCCTGAAGGCCGCCGGCGAGACCCACTCGCGCGCCGAAGGGGTCGAGTTGGGCTGGTGGGTGCTGCTCGACTTCGGCGACGTGGTCGTGCACCTGATGCAGCCTGAAGCGCGGCAGTACTACGACATCGACGGCCTGTACGCCGACGCACGCGAGACGGATTGGCGCGCGGTCGAGCTGCCGCCCCTGCCGTTGCCGCGCCGCAAGCTGCGCGAGACCGGCAGCGACGCGCGCGACGGCGGCGCCATCGAGGGCTAGCCCCGCCGCGCTGGAGTTCGCGCCAGCGCCGTTCCGATAGGCGCGCCATGGAGCCGTGGCGTCCGTGGTGCGACGAGATCCTCGAGCGCGCGCGCGAGAGCTCGCGCCCCGTCGTGCTCTACACGCGCGCGTCGTGGTGCCGCTGGTGTCGCGAGTTCGAGCGCGACGTGCTCTCCGACCCGCGCGTCCGAGCCACGCTCGAGAGCTGCTTCACCGCCGTCGAGGTCGACGGAGAGCGCCGCCCCGACCTCGCCGCGCGCTTCGCCAAGCGCGGCTGGCCGGCGCTCTCGTACCTCGACAACTCCGGCGAGCTGCTCGCATGCGACGGCTACCTCGGCGTGGACGAACTGCTCGCGCGCCTCGACTTGGTCGCGGGCTACTGGTCGGAGAACGCTGCGCTGCGTCGACGACTGCGCGAGGCGCGCGATCGCGACACGCGGGAGAGCTCCGCGTCGCCGCACGCGCCGGCGCACGAGGGCGGGCTCTCCGACGAGATCCTGCGCGACGTCACCGACCGGCTGCTCACGAGCTCTGACCCACAGTTCGGCGGCTGGGGCGCGGCGCAGAAGTTCCCCCACCCGGAAGCCGTCGACTTCGTGCTCGCGCGTTGGTCGCAGACCGGCGACGCGGCGTTGCGCCAGCTCGTGCTCCGCACGCTGCGCGGCATGGAGCAGGGCGAGATCCACGACAGCGTCGAAGGCGGGTTCTACCGCTTCTGCGCGGCGCCGGACTGGAGCTCACCCGACTACGAGAAGACGCTCGTCACCAACGCGCAGCGCCTGCACGTCTACCTCGAAGCGCACCAGGCCCTGGGCGAACCCAGCTTCGCGCGCACCGCGTCGGGAGTCGTCGACTGGTTGAGCACGACGCTGCTGGACCCGAGCACGGGAGCGTTCCGCGGCAGTCAGGACGCCGATGCGCTCTACGCGCACGGTCGCACGCGCGAAGAGCGGCGCAAGCGCGCGGCCCCGGCCTGCGACCCGACGATCTTCGCTGACGCGAATGCGGCGGCGGTGTCCGCGTTGTTGCGCGCCGCGCAGCATCTGGAGCGCTTCGACTGCGAAGCACTGGCGCTGCGCGCGCTCGACTTCGTGCGCGAGGAGCTGTGGGACGAACGCGGCGGCGTGCACCACTATTACGACGGCGCGCGAAGGCTCCCGGGGCTGTTGCGCGACCAGGCGTTCACGCTGCGAGCGTTGCTCGACGCCGTCCAGTACGCGGGCGCGACCGAACGACTCGCCGACGCCGAGCGCATCGCCCAAGGTTGCGAACGACTGCTCGCCTGCGAGAACGGCGGCTTCTGGGACATGCCGAGCAATCCGCACGCGCGCGGAGCGCTGCAACGACGCACGCGGCCGTTGGCGGACAACGCGGTGCTCGCGGAGGGACTGCTGCTGCTCTCGCACATGTGCGGCGAGCCGCGTTGGGCCCAGCTCGCGCGTCGCACGTTGAGCGCGCTGGCGGGCGAGTACAAGCGCGCCGGACACGAAGCCGCCAGCTACGCGCGCGCCGTCGACCTCGCACTGCGTCCGCCCGTGCACGTGGTGGTGCTCGGCAGCGCGCGCTCGAACGACACACTCGCGCTGCGACGCGCGGCGCTCGCTCCGTACGTCACGCGACGGATCGTTCAGACGTTGGACGTCGAGCGAGACCGGCTCTGGATCGAACGACTGGGCCTGAGCGCTGAGCCGTCGCAGCCGGCGCGCGCGCTGGTCAGTTGCGGACGCGAGAGCTACGCGCTCACCAGCGATCCCGCGCGGCTGCCCGCGTTGCTCGCGCGCGTCGAGCCCGCGGCGTAGCGCGGAGTCGCGCGTTCAACCGACTCGCGGCGCCGCCACGTCGCGGTTGGCGCGCATCCCCCACCACGCCAGCGCGCCGCCCAGCGCAGCGAGGGGCGCCATCGGCCAGAACGCGTCGGCGCCGCGCGCGGCGAACAGCGGCGCCGAGAGAGCGACCGTGGCCGCGTGGGCTGCGATGTTGACGGAGGAGTAGACGCTCTGCGCCGTGGTGGAGAGCTCTACGTCGACGGTGCGCGAGAGGTGGCTCATCGCAGCGAGGTGCGCCGCGGCGAACGTGAGCGCGTGCAGCCACTGGGTGGCCACCAGCCACTCCAAGTCGCTCGTCAGCGCGAGCGCCGGCCAGCGCACGAGCGAACCGATCACAGCCAGGGCGAGCAGCGTGCGTTCGCTCAAGCGCACTCGCCCCGCGCCCACCGCCATGAACAGCGCGATCTCGGCGAGCACGCCCTCGGCCCACAGCCACCCGATCGTGGTCGTGGTGTGGCCCGCAGCGCTCCAGTGCAGCGTCGAGTAGGCGTAGTACACCGCGTGAGCGGCTTGGATCACGCCGACGCCGGCCAGCGCAGCCAGCAGCGGACGGCGCGCCGCGACCTCGCGGAGCGGAGAACGTCGGACGGCCCCGCGGACCGGCGCCGAGGCGCCGCGCGGCGTCGCAGGCAGCGCCCACGCCGCCGCGAACGTCAGCGCAAGGAACCCGAGCGCCAGTGGATAGGCGCGCTCGGCGTGACCGCCCTCGAGCAGGCGCCCCGTGACAACGCTCACGATCAGGAAGGACAGCGAGCCGAACCAGCGCACGCCGGCGTAGCTGAACCCCAGTCGGCTGGACTCGAACAGGATCAGGTTCTCACCCAGCGGGATCACCTGGGCGTGGAGCGCGCCGAACAGGATGGTCAGGCCGAGCACGGCGCTGAACTCGCTCGCCAGCCCGAGCGGCGCGAAGCTGAGCGCCGAGGCCGCCGAGAGCCCCAGGATCCAGGTGCGACGGGCGCCGCTGCGGTCGATCAAGTGCGCGAGCAGCGGTCCGGCGATGCCACGCGCCCAGGCCCAGGAAGCCACGACCTGCCCGATCTGGACCTTGCTGAGTCCGCGCGCTTCCAACCAGGCGGGCCAGAAGGGAATGAACACCCCGAGCATCGCCACGCTGACGGCGAAGAACAACGCCATCCGCAGCCCCGGTGCGCGCACGTCCAAGTTCCGCAGCATGAGCACGGCGGCGGTGCTTCGCAACGGCCTCGCGACGCAGCGCTGGGCGTCGGCCAGCGGATCTCCGTCGAATTTTCGTCGTTGCGCAGGGCCGAAACGCCGGACGTCGCGGCGGATCGAGCGGCGAGTTGGCTACCCGCCGGGCGAGTTCGCCAAACCGATGGGCTAGCCGCTAGCGGAGACCGCTATCACCGGCGCCAATCGACTGGACGATCCGGTGCGCCGCCCAAAGCCGCTCGGCGCCCGGACGCTTTGCACTGTTGCGTCCAATCGGCCTCGAGCGCACGGTCGCCCCTGCGGCGTCCGAGATCCCGCGGCGTGGGCCTCATGGCCGGCGTGAAGGCCTTCCGAAATACGGTGACCCCCGCGGCCCGGCCCGCGGGATCGAGCGCCCTCCGGCTCGCGACTGGCCCCCCCAGAACCACGTTCGGATCCTCAATTTCGATGTCTCTCTCGCAAGCGCAGAGCCTGGTCGCGAAGAACCTGGATCTGCCGACGCTTCCGCAGGTGGTCGCGAAGATCAACGCGCTGGTCGAGGACCCCGATGTCGGCGTGCGCGAGATCGGCGCGGCGGTCGCAGAGGACGCCCCGATCGCGGCGAAGGTGCTCAAGATCGCGAACTCGGCGTACTTCGGGCTGCGCGAGAAGGTGGTCTCGACCGAGCACGCGACGGCCGTCCTGGGCATCCGCATGCTGCGCACGGTTGCGATGCAGGCCTCGATCATCCGCGAGTACGACCACCTCGCCGCCGGCTCCGACTTCGACTGCCGTCATCTGTGGCGCCACTCGATCCTCACCGGGCAAACCGCCGCGGCTCTGGCGGCGAAGTGCCGCGCGCGCATCGGCCTCGCGCCCGACGAGTTCCAGGTCGTGGGGCTGCTCCACGACATCGGCAAGATCCTGTTCCTCGAGGGGATGAGCGAGCCGTACCTCGCGTGCGTGCGCGAAGCGGCGGAGCGCGACCTGTCGCTGCATGTGTGCGAGCAGACGCGCCTGGGATTCCACCACGGACACGTCGGCGCGCTGATCGCTTCGGGCTGGGGCATGCCCCAACTCGTCGCGGACGCCATCGAGTTCCATCACGGCCCGCGCGAGCGGCTGCTCGGTGACCCCGCGATCGCGTTGGTCGCGCTCGTCAACCTGGCGACGCACTTCATCGAGGCCGGCGACACGGCCGGGGCCGTCGCCGTGTTCGACGACCGCGCGCGCACGCTGCTCGGCATCGGCATCGACGACGCTGAAGCGACGATGGCGCAGGCCTGCGCCTGGTGGCCGCAGATCGACGTTTGAGGCTCGCAGAGCCCCTCGTTCGAATGCCGCTTCGCGTCGTCGACGCGAACGCCGATCAGCGCGTGCGCGAGCGCGCCAGCTCGCGCCGAAGTCGCTCGACGTCCGCGCGCAGCGCTTCGATCTCCTCGCGCAACGCGCGAACTTGATCGAGCAAGGCGCGCTCGACGGCGTCCGGCGGCGGGAGCGGGCGAACCGGCTCGCGTCGAGGCTGTTCGACGACGGACGGCGCCGCGCCGAGACGCACGCTCAGCTCGCGTTCGATCACGAGCGCTACGGCGCGCGGCTCGCGAATCGAGCGCATGTGCTCGACCAGATCGCTCTCGCGCTGCACGCGCACTCCGTCGACGGACACGATTCGATCGGCAGGGCGGAGTCCCGCCGCGGCGGCCGGGTGATCCGGAGCCAGTCGCGTGACCGTGACCGAGTCAGGGTCCTGATTCAGGTAGGCGCCCAGGGCGAAGCGGCCGTCCGACGTGCGCTTGTCGCCGTCCAGGATCAGGTTCATCGTCCGGCCCACTCGAAGCCGCACCTCGACTCCCGGGTCGCGCGCGCGGACCGCGTCGATGAGAGCCTGGGCCGACTGCATCGGCTCTCCGTCCACGGCCAGGATCCGATCCCCCGCGCGCAGCCCCGTGAGTTGCGCCGGCGAGTCCGCGGCCACGCCGTCGACCTGCGGCGCCGCATCGGCGTCGCCGGACAGAACCACTCCCAGGCGCGCGCCTCCGCGCGGCAGCGAAGGTGCGATCGTTCCCGTGGCCCCGCCGTCGCCACGCTGGGCCAGGGCCGAGAGCGGACAAACAGCGATCAACAGCGCGATGAGAAGTTGAGCTCGTTTCACTTCGACTCCTTCCGCCGCCGTCCAGCGGCGTGTTCGTCCCTGAGTCTACGGCCCCGCGCCCATCAAGACCGGATGACGTGTCGTTCGGCTCCACGCTCGGGCCTCAAACGGCCTCGGAAACGCGAAAGGCCCGGCGCCTCGGCGGCGTCGGGCCTGTTTCGCTTGCTCAGACGAGACTTCGGACGGCGGCGCGTCGCTCGGGGGTCATCGACCGCGCCGGCGCGCCGCGTCGCGGCTCACTTGCGGCCGCGACCCTTCTTCTCGGCGCTCAGCTTGAACTCGACGGGCGCGGCGTTGCCTTCGGCGTCGACCACGATCTTGCCGTCGCCCTTGCCGAAGACTTCGTGCCACAACTTCACCTTGTGCTCACCGGCGGGCAGGCCGCTGATCTTGAAGCTGCCATCCTTGCCGGTGACCGCGAAGAAGTTCGAGTTCGCCACGACCAGGTGCGACTGCATCCACGGGTGGATGTCGCACTTGATCTCGATGCGATCTTCCTTGTCGAGCTTCTGCGACTCCTTGCCGCCGGCCGGAACGGTCTTGTTGATCGCGTCGTTCTTGCTCGGGAACGTGTGGACGTTGTGCGAGGTCTTGTCGCTGTTCAGGTACTCGACGGTGGTGCCGGCCGGGATGATGGCCACGTGCGGCTCGAAGCGGCAGTTCTTCTGATCGAGCGAGAACGCCTTCTCGAGCGGCTTCACTTCCGCGCCAGCCACTTCGACGATCACGACCACGTTCGCGATGCCGCCCTTGTCGTCCACCAGCGCCGTTTCGTTGGTGGTGTCGACCGCGCCGCAGTCGGGGAACTTCTCCGCCTCGATGCTGAGCGGCTTGATCTCAGGCTTCGCGCCTTCGAGCAGCACCTTGCCGGTGGCGTCGCCGACGACGGTCGAGGTGGGTTGGGTGAGCGCGGCAGCCAGGGTGGCCGACGCCGTGACAGCGCAGAGGGTGAAGGTCTTCATCGTTGAGTGACGCCGCTTGGGCGCCGTTGGGGTTTGGCGAACCGCTGGGGCTCGCCAGTGTGATCGAAGTTCAGTCGGTCTTGCCTAACAACGCGTTCAGCGCGGAGTTTGCAGCCCCAGGATTGTCGGGCGGCCTACTGGCGCATGTACATACGGTCGAAGTTGTAGAGCCACTCGACTACGACCCTCACCTGGTCGGCGTTGGTCGAGTTCGGATAGTGCTCCTGGTACTGCGGCGGGTCGCCGGAAAAGTTCGCCGGCATGGCCGTTCCGGGGTAGATCAGCGAGGGATCCGCGATCCAGTCACGCACCCACTCCTCGCGCAGGCGCTCGCGCGAGTGGTTGAGGTCCGGCGCCCAGCCGATGGGGTCCGCGGGCGGCGGCTGTCCCAGTCGGAAGTGGCACTGGAAGCAGTTCACTCCGCGCACAGCGAGGGCCTCGCCGTGCGCGAGGTGCGCTTCGTCCTCCGCGCGGCGCTGGTCCAAGTAAGCCGCGGTCCGCACTTCCGTGACTTCGTACTGCGGATCCACCGGCCCGCGAGCCGTGAAGCCCGACGCGCGAATGTGAGCCTCGACGCGCGGGAAGTTGGCCTTGGTCGCCGAGCGTCCACCGTGCTCGATCTCGAGCAGCGTCGACTCGCTGACGCCGCATTCGCGGGCCGCGTCAGCCGCGCTCAAACCTCGCGCGAGACGCCAACCACGCGTGAAGTTCGACGGCCACTCGCGGGCGGACTTCAACGCGAAGTAGTCGGCCACGGCCTCGGCTTCGCCAGCGTCGAAGTCGAACGACGGCATGCGCACGCGCACTTGGTGGCGCAGCGTCACGACGTCCTTCAGGAACGAGAAGAACCACTGCTTCTGCAGCTTGGCGCCTTCGTCCCACAGAACCGGCGGCGCGAAAGTCCAACGCACCTTGTCGTAGGGCTCGGCGGAGTGATCGCGCAGCTTGCCGTCGACGTCGGTGACCGCGAACTCGTCGTCCCCAGTCGCCGCGCTCGCGTAGCGGAAAGCCTCGTCGCCGCTGCCGAGCGACGGATCGTGGATCTCGATTCCGCCGTAGTAGTAGTCAGTGACCAGCCGCACCAGATCGCCGCCGTTGGGCGGCGACATCGACACGAGCTTGTCGAGCGGGACGAAGAGCTTGTCGCCGGGCTTCTTGCCGACCTGGGGCTCGGCGCGGAGCACGCGGAACGAGACCTCTTCGGCTTCGTACGACTCGGCGTCGGCCTTGACCGCTGCGAGGTCGTGCGCGGACGGAACCTTCTGCTCCTCGAACGTCAGCAACTCGGCCTGCACCGTCTGCGTCGCGCCCGACTCGTCCACGTACGTGACTGTGCCGGGGTCGATCATGTGGCACGCCACGCAGTTGTTCTGCCGCACCGCGCGCATGCCCGCGTCCATCGACACTTGCTCCGCCGTCGGGACCATCTTGGCGAGCTGCACTTCGTCGTCGACGAGTCCGACCACGAAGGTCGCGATGGCCTGCGCCTGCTCGTCGGTGAACGCGAAGTACGGCATGCGCAGCCGTTCCGTCGGGTTCTTGATCTTCTTGCGGTCGTACGAGCGCGGCGCGTGCAGCTTCTGCATCAGCCAGCCCTCGCGGTAGTTCGGATCCAATCCGAACTCGCCGGCGCCCGGTCCGAAGTCGAGCTTGTCGACGGTCTTCGAGCCCCAGTTCGAGAGCTCCGTGCCGATCGGCATCCAGTCCTTCATGCCCTCGATCTCGTGGCACGAGAAGCAGCCGTACTGTCCGACGAGCTTCTCCCCGACCGCGACCTTGAGCACCTCGATGTCGTTCCAGCGCGTCTTGTCGTCGCGCCCTTCCAGGCGCGCTTCGATCGTGGCGCGCCCGTCGCGGGCGAACAGCCAGCGCGCTTGCTCACCGAGGACCTCGAACATCTGGGGCTGCGGCATCGAGACCGACTTCGCCTCCCAACCCTCGGGCACGTCGCGGAAGATCCCGTCGGGGTCTTCCATGATGTACGCGGTGATGTCCGCCGCCTCCTGATCGCTCAGCCGCAGATTCGGCATGCGCGTCTCGGACCAGTAGGCCGTGGGATCCTTGAGCCACGCGAACAACCACTCGGGCGTGACCTTGGTCGCAACGCCGCGCAGGTTCGGGCCGTGCTCGTTCGTTCCACGTCGCTCGAGCGCCAAGTCCTTGGCCTCGGCCGGCTCTTCGCCGTACGGCGCCATGTTGTGGCACGCGAGGCAGCCCACGAGTCGCATCGTCTCGCGACCGCGGTGAGCATCTCCCGCCACCGGCAGCGCCGGCATCGCCTGACGAGGCGCGCGCGATTCGAGGAACGCGGTGATCGCAGAGATCGCCGCATCGTCCCACTCGCGACCTTCGATCGCGCGGCCCTGGCCGTACTTCGAGATCGACACCGTCTCACCCGGCGAGTAGTTCTCCAGGTGGAAGAACTGCGGCATCCAGGTGGTGGGACGGAACTCCTTGGGGTTCTTGATCCAGGAGGCGATGAACTCGCTCGACAGCTTCGCGCGCAGGTTCGTCAGCGCGGGGCCCGGACGACGCTTGGTCGGGAACCAGTCGATTTTGTGGCAGGAGTAGCAGCCGTAGCGCTCGACGAGCTGGTAGCCCTCGCTGACCGTCGGCGCGTCCGGCGAGATCAACTCCATCGAGGTCTTGTGGCACTGCACGCACGAGGCCTCGGTGAAGTTCGAGGCCAGCATCGGGTAGTCCCAGTGGTGCTGCTTGTGCCAGTGGTGCTCTTCTCCCCACTGCGCAGCCTGGTCCTTGTCGGCCGGACGGTGGTCGGCGCGCACGAAGTCCAGCGCTTCTCCCGAGCCGCGGTGGCAGATCGTGCAACCGAACTGGTTCACCGGGTGCGGAGACTTGTTGGTGACGTACAGGTCCAGGCGCGGGTGCGACGTGTAGGGCTGCGGCTCGGCTTCGAAGCCGCTTCGCTCGACGCCCAGGTGACACGTCTGGCACATGTCGATGCGCTTCTTCTTGGTGAAGTTCAGCTCGAAGGTCAGGCGGTCGAGCACGACCTTGTTGACCTTCAGCGAGGGCTTCACGAAGTCGAGGCCCGGCGCGTCGCGGATCACGTCGGCGAGCTTCTCGGGACCGCTCATGGCGCTCGGATCGAGCTGGGCGAGGCGCGAGCGCACGCGCGCGAGATCGCGAGTTCCGGACGAGAGCGCGGCTTCGGCGTCGGACACGACGCGGGTCAACTCGTTGACCTTGGACTCCGCGGCGTCCTTCTTGGCCTGCAGCTCTTCCTGCAGCCCCTTGGCGTTGTTCAACGCGAGCTCGGAGGCCTTGATGTCGTCGGCGCGGTACGCGGGATCGCCGAGTTTGCGGCGCTCCTCTTCGATCACGTAGCGATCCCAGTTGAAGGCCGAGAGCACCTTCTTCGCCGCCTCGACGGCGTTCCACAGATCGCCCTTGGCGAGCCGCAGCGTCTCCTTGGCGGCATCGAGCTCGGCCTTGCGGCCTTCGAGCGTCGCCTGCGCCTCCTCCACTTGGGTCTGGAGTCGCGACTCGGCCTCGAGGGCGCCCGCCTGCGTGAGGAGTTCCTCCTCGGCGCGGACCCGCGCCAGCTCGATCTGCTCGAACTCGCGCTGATAGGCCTTCCACGGCCGACTCCAGTCGTCGATGACCATCCAAACCACGGCGCCGAGCAGCGCCACGCTGGAGACCAAGAACCACTTGTTCAGCGCCGGGACGCTGTAGTGCGTATCGCCGCGGTCAGCCATGCTTCGCTCCGTCCAGCCTCGTCACTCGCCGTGTCGCTTGCCGTGCCGTCATCCCGCTCGCTCGGGAGTCAGACGTTGAAGAAGTACTCGGGCATGCCGATGAAGTACTTCAGGTTGACGGTCCAGCGCAGACCCATCTTGATCGGGATCAGCACGAACCACAGGAACAGGTGCATGAAGACGTTGAAGCGGATCATGCCCATGTCGGTCACCATCTTGCGCATCACGGTCTTGCCCAAGAGCGGCGGCAAAACCAGGAAGTAGCCGATCAGCAGCACGATCCCCGGCGCCTCGCGCACGAAGGGGTTGTCAGGTCGCGGCTTGCCGAGGATGTCGACCCACACCCAGGTGGAGAGGTCGACGTTCACCATCGGCTCGAGCTTGTGCAGGTCCCAGTACTCGAACGGACCGAAGAACGACCAGTTGGGACCGCGCAAGAAGGTGCCGAGGATCACGAACGACACCCAGAACAGCAGGAAGCCGACCCAGAAGAACGAGATCGCGAACGGGCGCTCTTCGAAGGTGTAGTAGCCGTTCCCCTTGGGGTTGGTGTCGATGTACGGGATCGCGCACAAGCCCACGATGATGAAGCTGGGCAGCAACACGCCGGCGATCCAAGGGTCGAAGTAGACCAGCAGCTCCTGCAAGCCCAGGAAGTACCAAGGCGCCTTCGACGGGTTGGGAGTGCGCGCGGTGGCCGCGGGCTCTTCGATCGGCGCGGTGATCAGGATCGACCAGACGAGCATCGCCGCCGTGAATAGCACGAGGCAGATCAGCTCGCTGTAGACCAGGTCCGGCCAGGTGAAGACCTTCTGCTTGGCCAGCTCGCCTTCGAGCGTCGGCTCGCCGCGTTTGGTGCGCTCGTCGTTGATCACGGCGCGCCGCAAGGCGAGCCATGAGAAGAACACCACCGTCGCGAACAGGATAATGATCGGGACGTTGTCCGGCTTGGTGATGATCGCGTTGAAGTTCGGGTCCTGGAACGCGAACACGAAGAAGGCCGTGGACAGTGCGAAGAACACCGTCACGACCCACACCTTGCTGAAGAAGCGCCGGAAGTACAGCACGGCGATCAGCCCCAGGATCGACGCCACGCTGTAGCGCGTCGGCTCGGTCAACCAGTTCGCGGCGTGCTTGAGAGCAGCCGCCACCGGACCGTCGTCCACGTGTCCGCCGCCGCCTCCCACGGGAAGAGCGGCGGCGCACAGCGGCCCAGGCAACATCGAGGCCAAGAGAGAATGCATGGCGCGGACAGTCGATTCGCGGGAGTGGGTTTGAGGCCCCGGTAGGAACCGCAGTTGGAACGGGCGAGCGCTAGAGCGGCCCGGAGATGCCGCCGTCCTTGCGGACGCGCCAGAAGTGAACCGCCATCAGCGTCGCCGCGATGAGCGGGAAACCCACGCAGTGCAGCACGTAGAAGCGCAGCAGCGCGCCCTCGCCGACGAAGCGTCCGGCCAGCAGACCGAAGCGCACGTCGTCACCGGCGTGGATGAAGTCGATGCCGCCGAACGACAGCGCGGAAGCCAGCGGGCCTTCGTGGCCGAGCAGCGGGGTCGCGCGCGCCATGTTCGTGCCGACGGTGATGGCCCACACGGCGAGCTGGTCCCACGGGAGCAGGTAGCCCGTGAAGGACAGCAGCAGCGTCAGCACCAGCAGGATCACGCCGACGTTCCAGTTGAACTCGCGCGGCGGCTTGTACGAGCCGGTGAGGAACACGCGGTACATGTGCAGCCACACGCTGATCACCATCAAGTGCGCGCCCCAGCGGTGCATCTCGCGCATCACGCCGATCGGCACGTGCTCGCGCAGCGCGAAGATGTCCTCGTACGCCCGGTCCGCAGTGGGCCGGTAGTAGAACATCAGCAGCAGACCGGTCAGGGTGAGGATCAGGAACAGGAAGAACGTGAGTCCTCCCATGCACCAGGTGTACGAGAGTCGAATGCCGCTGCGGCGCACCTTGACGGGGTGCAAGTGCAGGAAGACGTTCGACAGCACCGCCAACGTGCGGTTGCGAGGCGTGTCGGGGTAGCCGTGCCGGAAGACCGACTTCCAGATCTGCGACTCCCGCACGTACTTGAAGAGCTTCTGCATGGACAGGTGGGACGCGCGTGCGCGCTAGTAGGCGGCGCTGCGGGGGGCGGGGGTGAGCGCTCGGGGGGATCGCACAGCTCGCAGGAGCCTCAGGCGTAGAAGAGGTAGGCGCCGTCGAGGGACCACTGACCCTTCTCCTCTTGGAACTTGGTGTTCTTGTCCACGAGGATCTGGCCGTCTTCCGCGAGCGTGATCTTGTAGCGCTCGAGCGGACGCGGGGCCGGGCCTTCGACGTTGATGCCGGTCTTCACGAAGCCGCTGCCGTGGCACGGGCACTTGAACTTCTCGTCCGCCGACAGCCAGTTGGGCGTGCAGCCCAGGTGGGTGCAGACGGTCGACAGCGCGTAGAAGCCCGTGGGCTCGCGCACGATCCAAACGCCGTAGGCCGCCTTGAAGCGCTCGTCGACCGCGCCGACCGCGAACTCCGAGGGCACGCCGATCTTGAACTCCTGCGGCGGCTCGTAGAGCACGTTGGGCATCAGGAAGCGCACCACGGCGCCCGCAGCCCCGGCCGTCGCGGCAGTGAACGCCGCCCAGCCCACGGTGAGCGTCGAGAGGAACCCGCGGCGCGAGATGTCACCGCGCAGGGGCGCGGTCTTCAGCGGCGGCGCCGCGACCGAGGGTTCCGCAGAGGAAGCCTGCTTGGGGTCAGCCACAGGGATTGCGTAGGGACGGACAGGGGTTCCCGGGCGGTCGCTGCCACGGGCCTTCCGTCGCGCGGAGGCCGGAGCGCTCGACTCGCACCCGGAGGGGGCGGGATACAGAGGGCCAGAGAATGGGGAAAGCGCTCGCGGAAGGCAAGCCCCGAAAGGCGGCTCGCCGCCCTGGCGCTCAGCGCGGAGCGAGGGCGCGCAGCGCGGCTTCGCGTACGAGCGTGTCGGGCTCTTCGGCGGCCAGACGCTCGAGCAGCGCACGGTCCTCCGCGAGCGCGAGACGTCCGAGGGCCTCGACCGCCTTCACGCGGCTCGAGCGCACGTGCTGCGGAGCGGCGAACTTGCGCGGCTCCGCGCGGTGCGCCTCCTCGTAGGCGGACGGATCGACCAACTCGCGCAGCACGGCGACGCCGCTCGAATCGCCCAAGTGCGAGAGCGAGATCGCAGCCTGGCCGCGCGCCTCGAGCGCGGGGTCGTCGAGCAGATCCACGAGCGCCGCGGTCGTCTTCGGTCCGGGGAGATGCTGGAGCACGCCGATGACGGCCTGACGGATGAACGGATCGGGGTCCGCCAGATGAGGGAGCACGAGTTCGGCCGCGCGCGGGTCGTCGAGCCAGGTCAGCCCCACCATCGCATACAGCCTGAGTTGCCCGTCGCGGTCGGCCGGATCGATGCCCGAGACCGCCGCGCGCAGCTTGAACAGCGCGCCGGAGTACTCCGGGTTGCCCTCGCTCGAATCGGGCAGGTTGAGGATCGCATCCAACTTCTCGAGCGCGCCCGGCAGCTTGTACAGCGCGGCGAGTTGCGCCACGGCGAGTCGCTTGTAGCCCTGCAACGGGTCGTCGCCGATCGAGTCCCAAGCCTGCTCGAGTCTCGAGTGGAAATCCGCGGGCGTCGGCCACGGCGCGGGCTCGCCGCTCTCCAGCGCTCGACGATTCTCGACCGCCTGCGCCACCAGACTCATCGCCGCCTGCTTGCTCTCGTTCGAACCGCCGCTCGAGAGCTGGGCCAGGTTCTCTTCGATGCTCGCCTCGCTGCCGCTGACCGCGCCGAAGAAAACGAACACGCCGACGAGCACGCCCACGACCATGAACGGCACCACGACCAGCGGTACGAACAGGTTGCGGTACGGCGACTCGCTCGGCCCCGGCTCCGCGGCGTGCGGCGGATCAGGGTCGGGGACTTCGATGGTTCTTTCGCTCACGGTGATGGCGCTGACTGCACTTCAGATCGGGTAGTCACTGAGTCGCGCCACGCGAGGCAACTCCCCCACCAGGGGGCGCACGTAGTCGACGAACGCGCTCGAGACGTCGTTGTCGCCGCGGATCAGTTCCGCCTCCATAGGACGCGTGTCGCGCGCCACCAGCCGGAGTTCGACACGCTCGTAGCGCACGGAGTAGGGCGCGTTCGACGCGCGCACGATCGCCACGGAGCCGTGCGGCGCGTCGCCGGCGAGCGCGAACTCCACGGCCGCGCGTCCGACGGCTCGCGCTTCGCTCGCGTCCACGGACGACGCCGCGCCGGGGAACGAGCGTTGCGCGTAGCCGAACGTGTCGGCGCGCACGCGCAGCTTCTCGCCCAGACGCGACTTGAGCGCCGCCGCGAGCCGATCTCCGAGCGCGCCGCTCCCGGACAACTGCACGTTGCCGTGCGAATCGGTTTCCTTCGAAGAAGCGATCAGTTCGCCGCTTTCGCCGCGGACGCCTTCCGAAATGGCGCAGATGCAGCGGCCCAGACGCTGCTGAACCGCAGCCACGTCCGACGCGAAACGCTCGATCGAGAACGGTCGTTCCGGCAGGTAGATCAGGTGCGGGCCGTCGTCCTCGTGCTGCCGCGCGAGCACGCTCGACGCGGTCAGCCAGCCCGCGTTGCGGCCCATCACGACGTTGAGCTTGATGCCGGGCAGGCTCCGGACGTCGACGTTGTCGCCGATGAAGCTCAGCGCGACGTAGCGCGCGGCGGATCCGTATCCCGGGCAGTGGTCGGTCACCCGCAGGTCGTTGTCGATCGTCTTGGGGACGTGGAACAGGCGCAGGTCGTAGCCCGCAGCGACCGCGAGTTCGTTCAACAGGTGCGCCGTCTCCGCGGAATCGTTGCCGCCGATGTAGAAGAAGCAGCGCACGTCGTGCTTCGCGAACACCTCGAGCGCGCGCTCGCACTCCTCGCGCGACGGCTTCTTTCGAACCGATCGCAGCGCAGCGCCGGGCGTCAGAGCAACCGCCTCGAGCGTCTCGTTCGACTCGCGCCCGAGGTCGACCAGGCGCTCCTCGAGCACACCCTTGATGCCGTGGACGGCGCCGAGCACGCGCCCGCTCACCGCCGATCGAGCGGCTTCGACGATGCCGACCAGCGACTGATTGATGACGTGGGTCGGTCCGCCCGACTGCCCGATGACGATGTTTCCGCGAAGTCCGCCCATGGCTTGGCTTTGGCTCCGCGAAACCGCGGGCGAAAGACCCTAGCGCGCGCAACGCGGGGCTCCAATACGTCGCTGCAGTGGGTCTTGCGCGCAAGGTCGCGGCTGCTAGACTCCCCGCCCCTTTGAACGTGCGGGCGCCTCGGCGCGCGCGCTTCGAAGTGGAGCGAGTGGGCCCGCCCGACGTCTGACCAAGGCCCCTCGCAGATCCCGATCAGGTGCCCTCGTGGCGGAATTGGCAGACGCACCAGCTTGAGGTGCTGGCGGGTAACACCGTGGTGGTTCGAATCCACTCGAGGGCACCACTCTCCGCATGCTGAACGCAGCGGACGCGCTGCACGCAACGCGTTCCACGCCGAACCACCAGGCGCGTGCAGCGGCAAGCGCTGCCCGCGGGATCCCCTGACAACGACGCCAAGGCGTCGTCGTCCCTCCGCGCGCCGAGCCGCGCGAAGTCGGGGCTTACCGGTTCGAATCCACTCGAGGGCGCCACTCTCCGCATGCTGAACGCAGCGGACGCGCCGCACGCATCGCGTTCCACGCCGAACCACCAGGCGCGTGCAGCGGCAAGCGCTGCCCGCGGGATCCCCTGACAACGACGCCAAGGCGTCGTCGTCCCTCCGCGCGCCGAGCCGCGCGAAGTCGGGGCTTACCGGTTCGAATCCACTCGAGGGCGCCACTCTCCGCATGCTGAACGCAGCGGACGCGCCGCACGCTCACTTGTCGAGCGGGACGATCGCGGACAGCGAGAGGTCGATCGACTTGGGATCGAGCACCAGGGTCAAGAAGGCCCCCGAGCAGGCTTCCAAGTAGGTGATGCGCCGGTCCATCTCGGCGCGCAACGCGGGGACCTGCTCGCGCAACAGGCGGCTCTCGATTTCGCTCAACCGGGGCGCGACGAGCGCGTCGACTTGCGCCTGCGTCGCCTGGTCCAACTGGCCCCGCACCTTGCCGGGGAAGCTCTCGCGGAGCACCGCATCCTCGGCCAGCATCCGCTCGCGATCCCAGTTGATGCGCGACTTGACCTCGTCGAGCGCATTCTGCTCCGCGAGGCGGCGCGCCATCTTCGCCAGCGCGCGCGGGTCGAACCAGGTCATCAGATTCGACGACGCGCGCCCCTCGGAAACGACTTGCGCGAAGTCGGGCCGCTCCGACAAGCGCCGCACCTTCTCTTCGCGACTGAAGCGGCGCAGGAGGTCGTTGAGCAGCGCGTAGGTGTTGGAGATGAAGTACATGTCGCCGTTGCGCGACACGGCGATGTGTCCGGTGCCCGGGATCGTCGGCGCCCAGAACTCCCACACTTCGTTGCCGCCCTTGAGCACGTTGGTGAACACGGCTCGCTGTCCAGTGCGGCCGCGCAGGCCGAAGCGCGCCTGATTGTCGCTGACCAGTTGCTGCAACTGCTGGATGCGGCGGTGGGCCTTGTCGGAGTTCTCCGTCCACAGCACCAGCGCGAACGCGGGCACGATCGCGCCGTCGTTCGGCGGATCCTTCTCGGCGTTGTAGGGGAAGTCGTTGTCGCGCACGATCCAGCCGATGCGTCCCTTGAACAGCGCTTCGAGCTCGTCGATCAACGCGCCCGCGCCGGTGAACTGGCCCGTGCCGCGCAGCGTGTCGTCGAGCAACTGTCGCTCGGCGGGCTCGAGCGACTGGTAGACCTCGGTCAGGAACTCCCCGAGGTTGACCTCCAGGTGCCCCATGGAGTGCACGTCGGGCGGCGCGATGAACGCCAGCTCGTCGACGACGCGCTGCGTGTCGCGCCCGGCGATGCGGTACAGGCTCTTCTGAATCGGAGTGAGCACTTCGACGGACAGGTCGGCGTGCGCACGCAGGACCAACCCCGAGTCGAACCCGAGCACGCCGGTGAGCGTGCGGATCGAGCCGAGTTGGAACAGCTTGGCCGAGAGCCGCGTCCCGAGTTCGAACGCGTCCGCGGGCGGCCAGCGACCGCTGAGCCCGAGCTTCTCCATCGCCGCGCGCCAGTCGACGCTGAACTCGATCGCGTCGCGCAGCGACACGAGTTCTTCCCCCGAGGCGCCGCGCCGCGGAGCTTGAACGAAGTCGCTGTAGCGTGCGCTGAGTCCGAAGGACTCCTGTCCGCCGCGCGCATTGAGCTCGAGCGCGCGCGCGACGAGTTCGCGCTGCGTGCCCGCGATGACCACGTCGGCGACGCGCGCGACGTGCAGCGGGCGAGCGAGTTGCGAACCGGACAAAGTGAGCACGTCGCCGGACGACTCCACCGTCAGCCCGCGCTGGTCGAGTTGGAACAGGCGCGGGTGCGCCAGCGCCGACGCGGCGAACTTCCCCATCCAGTTCGCGCGGGCGTAGCAGGCCCAGTCGGCGCTCTCGAGCGTGGCGCCGCGGAAGTAGCCAGCGATCGCGATGTCGCGGGCGGCGAAGGCCGCCAGCGGGTCGATGGGCAGCGCCGAGAGCTCCGCGCGCACGCGTTCGAGCTGTTGCTCGATCTGGTGCTGGGAATCCAGCGCCGCGTACTCCGGCGACGCGATCCAGGTCTGCCACGCGGCGGTCTTGTCGATCTCGTCTTGCGCCGCCAGCCGCGGCGGCTTGCCGAACAGGGCGCGCACGCGCGACTTGGCCAGGAAGAAGTCCACGTCCCGCGGAACGAGCGTCGAGACGTCGGCGGGGTAGTCGCTCTCGGTCGGGCTGAAGAAGAACGTGGAGAACGCGAAGTAGCCGGCGAAGGCCAGAACGCCCCCGACGATCAGGGAGACTCGCAGGAAGCGTGAGCGGAGCGCCATGTTGGACGGAGCACGGGGGTCGACGGAACCGCGCTACGGTGACGCGCTGGCGCAGCTTTTTCCACCGCGCGCGCAGACGCCTCGGCAGCGCAAGAATTCCCGGTGCGGCCCCCGCGCCATGGGCTCCAGAGGCGGTGGGCAGCGAAAAATCGCGGCGCAGGCGGTAGTTTCTCTGCCCGCCATGAGTCTCTCCAAGCGCGCGCAAGCGGTCTCCCTGTCGGTCACCCTCGCCCTCGACGCCCGCGCCAAGGCGCTGGTCGACGCGGGACGCGACGTGATCAACATGTCCGTCGGCGAGCCCGACTTCCCGGCGCCCGCGAGCGTTCAAGAGGCGGCGTGCCGCAAGGTGCGCTCAGGCGACGTTCGGTACACGCCCGCCGCCGGCGCGCGCGCGCTGCGCAAGGCCATCGCCGATCACGTCGGACGCGTCCGCAAGGTGGAGTACGCGCCCGAAGAGGTGTGCGTGTGCCACAGCACCAAGCACGCGCTGAGCGGCGCCGTGCTCTCGCTGGTCGATCCCGGCGACGAAGTGCTGCTCCTGCTGCCGGCGTGGGTCAGCTACGTCGAGATCGTTCGCATCGCCGGCGGCGCGCCGATCGACGTTCCTTCGCGCGAGGACTGCGGCCCCGACTTCGACGCCATCGAGCGCGCGATCACGCGCAAGACCAAGTGCGTGCTGCTCAACAGCCCGAGCAACCCGACCGGCTACGTCTGGACCGCGGACGAAGTGCGGCGACTGGTCGAGTTGTGCGAGCGCCACGGCCTGTGGCTGCTGTCCGACGAGATCTACCAGCGCCTGGTCTACGAAGGTGAACCCTTCGCGAGTCCCGTCACCGTTTCGCCCGCTGCGCGCGCGCGTACGGTGGTGCTCGACGGCGCCAGCAAGTCGTACGCGATGACCGGCTATCGCATCGGCTTCGCGGCCGGACCGCGCGAGGTGATCAGCGGCATCGAGCGACTGCACTCGCACCTCGTCGGCGCTCCCAACGCGGTCTCGCAAGAGGCCTACCTCGCGGCGCTGATCGGTCAGGAGCCGCCGGAGGTCGCGTCGATGGCGGCGCAGTTCGACGCTCGCCGCCGAGTGCTGGTCGACGCGCTGCGCGAGATGGGCTTGAGCACGCCCTGGCCCCGCGGCGCGTTCTACGCGTTCCCGGACGTTCGCGCCTACCTCGACGAGCGCGGCACGCGCGGCTTCTGCGAGGACCTGCTCGAGCAGCACAATCTGGCGCTGGTTCCCGGCACGGCCTTCGGCGTCGACACGCACGTGCGCCTGTCGTACGCGCTCTCGCTGGAGAAGATCCGCGGCGCGATGGCGCGCCTCTCAGCGTTCCTCGAGAAGCATCCGCTGCGCGCGCAAGCCCTCGCTCGCGGCGCAGCACGGCGCTGAACCAGAGCGCGTCGGCTCAGCGCGGAGGGAACAGCGTCAGCCCTGGCGCGCCTTCGGGCGAGAGCAGTTCCACGCGGTGCTCGCTGCGCAGCAGGATGCGCTCGTCGGCGAGCACGCGCACATCGAGCGCGGACGAAGGGTGCTCGCCCAGTTCGACCTCGCGACCCGAGTCGAGGTCCACCAGTCGATGGCGATTGGCCACCGACACGATCAGGTAGCGACTCCCCGCTCGCGCCAGCCAGTTCGCGTCGAGCCGCTCATCGCTCCACGGACCTGCTGACTCGGCGCCGTTCGCCGACTCGCGCACGCTGAAGCTGATGCGGCCGTCCTTGCGCTCGCTCACGAGCACCTTGAGACCGTCGGGCGAGACCCGGAACTGCGCGAGGTGTTCCGACTCGACCAGCGTGACCGGCGCGCCGGGTTCGTCGAGGCGATGGCGCTCGAGCGACCGCGAGCGCTCGCCGCGCACGAGCCGGAAGACCTCGCCCGGTCGCGCGCTGAGCTCGATGTCGAACAGCGACAGCGCTTCGAGTTCGAGCACTTGGTCGCGGCCGCGCCACTCGATGCGCTCGACGTACCCGCCCTCGGCGCGCCTCGTCTGCGAGCGCCGCGCCCAGCGGGGCCCGAGCAACGGGCTCTCCGCGCGCGCGAGTTCGCCAGCCGGCGCGTTGCGAACGAGAGCGAGCGACTGCGGATCGATCCACACGGCGCGCGGCGCGGCGGCCGAGCGATCGACGTAGCACAGCAGCTCTCCGTCCCACGGCTGCGGTGTCAGCACGCCCTCGGCCACGTGTCGCAGTCGGCCGTCGACGAGCGACGCCAGGTACAGCGACTGCAGACCGGCGACGCGCTCGAAATCGAGCGCCAGCAGCAGCCAGCGTCCGTCGCTCGACGGCTCCGCCGCGACGAGCACGGCGAGCGGATCGTTCGGATCGACCGGACGCTCGGCGGCGGACTGCGACGACGGCGACGGCGCGGTGACGTTTCCGGCGCCGCGCCCGGCCGGATCGACCAGCACGACGCCCGCCAGGATCAGCGAGGTCGCGACGGCGGCGATTCCAGCGGCCGCGGCGATGTTGCGCTCGCGTGACTGCATTACTGTTCGCGCGTGGGCGACGGCGCCACGCTCGCTCCCTGGAACAGCACGCGCGGTTCGCCCAGGTTCGCGTCGAGGAGCACCAGGTCGCGCTCGATCTGAACCACGTACGAGCCGTCGCTCAGCGCTTCCACGCGCGTCCAGTCGCCGGCTTCCTGCTGCTTGTCGAGCAGGATGTCGATCAGCTGCCGCCGCTTGCCGCTCGAGACGATCAAGCAACGAGCGCTCTCGCCCGGCGCCCACTCGACCTCTTCGCCGAGCCACGGGCCGGCGATCAGGTTCCCGCTCTCGGCGTCGATCACGCGGATGCGGCTCTCGCCGCCGCGCTCGGCGATCGCGACAGCGCGACCATCGCGCGAGGGACGCCAGGAGTACAGGCCGCGTCCTTCCGCGACGAGCGTGCGCTCGACCTCGGTGCGCAGGTCGCGACGAATAAGTCGGAGCTGGTCGCCGACACGGCGCGTGAAGAACACGACGCCTTCCAGCTCCGCTACGGCCAGCTCGACGTCGCGCTTGGAGTCGAGCTCGAAGCTCTTGCGCTCCGCGGGCCATTCAACCCGTCGCGCCACCGTGCGGTCCCCCACGCGGCGGGTCGCCAGACGCGCCCAGCCGAACTCGAGCGGATCGAGCTCCGCGCGGATGCGCGCGCGATCCCGTGTCGATTCGAGCAGCGCGCCCGAAGTCGGATCGGTCCACACCAGCGCGGGCGTGCCGCGCTCGGCGTCGACGGTGTAGATGCGCAGGCGACCGGCGTCGTCGAACTCCAGTTGCGGCGCGGCGCGCTCGACCTGCTCGAGCTCGCGCACGACGCCGTCGCCGACGGAGACGAGCCACGCGTCGTACTGATTCGAGCGTCCGCGCGAGGTGCTGACCGCGAGGTGGCGGCCATCGGCCGACACGCTCCACTCCAGCGGCGGCGCTGCGGAGCCGCCTGACCCCGCCGACGCGCCAACCCCGCTGAAACTGCACAGCACCGCGCACAACGCGGCGCACGCCGACGAACCAACAGCGCGGCGCGCCGCTCCCCGTGAATCGATCATGTGTGGCCTACCCTCCACAGCTGGATCGAGCGCCGCGAGCGCGCGTCTTGAAGGAAAACGCATTGACCGCGGCGGCGCGGGCCGGCGCATCACGGCGACGCCGAGGGGGGCGAGCGGCCCGCGAACTCAGCTCAGCGCAGCGCGGAGCCTCCCCGGGCCGCGCTCGCGGCCCAACGCTGGCGACACCGCTTCAGCGCGGACGACGGCCGTCGAAGGTGTCCCAGCGACCGCGCGTGCGACGCGCTTCGAGTTCCAGGCCCGCGCGCGAGAGAGCGTCCAGCACGAGTTCGCGCTTGGTGTCGACGCAGCCGGAGAACGCGAACCACGCTCCCGGCGCCATGCGCGCCGCCAGCTCGCCGGAGTACTGCGCGATCAGGTCGGCGAAGATGTTGGCGAGCACGCCGTCGAAGTTGCGCTCGTCTTCGCGCAGACACTCGAAGCCGCCCACTCGAAACTCGCAGCGCTCGCTCACGCCGTTGCGCTCGGCGAGTTCGAGCATGTACGGCAGCGCGGCCGGATCGATGTCGAAGCCCAGCGCGTGCTCGGCGCCGCACAGCGCCGCCGCAACGCACAAGATCCCGCTGCCCGTGCCCGCGTCGAGGATGCGTTGCCCCGGCCGCACGCGCTTCGCGACGGCGGCGAGGCACGCGCGGGTGGTGGCGTGCCGTCCGGTGCCGAAGGCGCCGCCGGGCTCGAGCAGCAGTTGAACGTCGCCCTCGCGCAGGCGGCCGCGCCAGTCGTAGGGCGTGATCGCGAAGTGCGCGACGCGAAGAGCTTTCCAGCTCTTGCGCCACGAGTTCGCGTAGTCCTCCGGCGGCAGGGTTCGAAAGCGGGGCTCGAGACCGGCCAGTTCGGGGACGCCGGCGCGCTCGGCCAGCGAGCGGAGCTGCTCGGCCACGCGAGCGCGCAGGACCGGGTCGTCCTGACCCTCGATCACGAACGTGCGAACCCAGTCCCAGCCCGGCGGAACCGGCTCGGAGGCCAGGGAAGCGCGCCCGAACGCCACCGAAGTGCAGGGCCCCAGCGCCAGCGCATCAGCGACCAGTTCGTGCCATTCCAGCGGCGCGAGCACGCTGATCTCGGTCCAGGCGGGGTGCATGCGCGGGAGCAGTATGCTCGGCCCGGCGCGGAAAAGCACTGCGCGACAAGCGGGCGCTTTATGCAGACTTGACGGCGAGCCGCTCTGCTTTCGGGGTCGATCAAGGCTCCTGAATCGGGTGGCCCGTGCGCCACTCACGAACAGTCGAGAGCATGAGCAAGCGCGAAAAAATCGTCGTCATCGAGGATGAAGCCGACATCCTCGAAGTGCTGCAGTACAACCTCAAACGCGAGGGCTACACGGTCGTCGCCAGCCGCGACGGAGAGCAAGGTCTCGACAGCGTTCGGCGCGAGAACCCCGACCTGGTGCTGCTCGACCTGATGCTGCCGGGATTGGACGGACTGGAGGTCTGCAAGCGGCTCCAATCCGACCCCGTGACCGCCAACGTGCCGGTCATCATGGTCACGGCCAAGGGCGAGGAGTCCGACGTCGTGAGCGGCCTGCAGATCGGCGCCGACGACTACGTCACCAAGCCCTTCAGCCCCAAGGAACTGCTCGCGCGCGTCAAGGCGGTGCTGCGGCGCGGTCCCGTGCGCGAGGCGCGCGGGAGCGGCGGCGATCGCATCGTGCGCGACGGGTTGGTGGTCGAAGCCGCCAAGCACAGCGTCACGATCGACGGCGAATCGGTGGTGTTCACCGCCACCGAGCTGCGGCTGCTGCACTTCCTCGCCGCGCACCCCGGACGCGTGTTCACGCGCGACCAACTGCTCTCGCGCGCCATCGGCGACCACGCGGTGGTGATCGACCGCAACATCGACGTGCACGTCGGCGCCATCCGGCGCAAGCTCGGCCCCTACCGCGACCTGATCGAGACCATTCGCGGCGTGGGCTACCGCTTCAAGGACAGCAACGCGAGTTGACGCGCAGCGTCAGCGCGGCGAAGGCCTCTCAACCGCGCTCGACGTCCCAGACTCCGGCGCCGAAGTGGTCCCAGGGGATGCGGCCTTCGTCGCAGGCCTCGTCGGTCGAGAACTGCACGTCGACGAAGTAGATGATCGTCGAGCTCTGCGCGGTGCGCAGGTTCTTGCACCCGTGCGCGACGCCCGGAGGGATCCGCACCAGCCGCGAATTGCCGTCGCCGAGCACCATGCGCGTCACCTGACCCTCGGTCGGCGATCCGGCGCGCACGTCGGCCAGCACGAGCAGGATCTTGTCGCTGGGCGGCACGAACCACACGTCGGTCTGGCGCTTGTGGAGGTGGAAGGCCTTGATGGCCAGCGGCTCCATGGTGCTGTAGTTCATCTGCCGCGCCACGAATCCGGGCAGTTGCTGGTGCACGCCGTCGTTCAGGCGCCCCAGCTCGGTCATCGACCCGCCGTCGTCGTTGAAGCGCTTGAGCTCGACGATCTCGACCCCGGCGATGCGTTGGCGCGGGCGGTAGTCCTGAACGGCGTAGCTCTGGCTGGCGGCGGCGTTGAATTGCGTCATGGGGAGCGGATCGGTGGGCCTGCGACGGGCAGTGACGAAGCGGAAAGAGCATCGGCGCGAGCGCCGCGCGACGCAAGCTCAGGGGTCGAAGTTCGTCTCGACCTCGAGCCTGGGCGAGCGCTTCGCGCCAACACCGCGCTGCGACGCGTACACTCCCGCGCTTCATCCCCGTCCGCCCGTCTCCCGCATCCGCCCTGGCCCCATGTCCCCCACTCGCCGCGACGAACGCTCGAGCTGCGCCTTCTCCGAACGCCGAGAGCTGGTCACCCGCGCCGTCGACGCCGCCTCGGACCTCGACAGCCTGTTCGAGCAGAGCCTGCCGTCCTTCGGGGCCGCGTACTTGCGCCGCATCTGGACGCTGCTCGACGAAGCGATCGGCAAAGGTCTGCCGATGACGATGGCCGTTTCCGGCCCGGTCACGGTCTCGGGGCAGCACTACACCTGGCTGGGCCCGCTGCTCGACACCGGCTGGTTCTGCCTGCTGTCGACGACCGACGCGGTCTGCTACCACGACGGACACCGCGCGCTCGACGGCGCGCGCCGACGCCCGTTCCACGAGGTGCCGATCTTCGGCGACGACGGCGCGCTGCGCGACGAAGCGACGATCCGCGTGACGGACGTGGGCTTCGACGAGGCCGTGCTGCTCGAGCAGGACCGCTACCTGCGCGCCCTCCTGCGTCTGCCGGAGTTCCAACGACGCATGACCGGCGTCGAGTTCCGCCACCTGCTCGGCCGCTTCTACGCCGCGCAGGAGCGCAAGAACAACGTGGCGGAGGGCCTGCTCGCGCTGTGCGCGCGCAAGTCGATCCCGATCTTCGTCGGCGCGCCCGGCGACGGCAGCGTGTTCCTCAACTCCATGGCGCTGTGGGCGCTCGACCAGCGCCGCGGCGCGCGCCAGCGGGAGCACCACTTCGAGCTCGACCTGCACGGCGAAGTGTTCGAGAGCTGCGCCTACCACTGGTGGGGCATCCGCGAATCGGACACGCGCCAGCTGGGCACGCTGATCCTGGGCGGCGGAGTGCCGAAGAACTTCAACCTCCAGCCCGAGCCCGCGCTGAGTCAGGTGCTGGGCTTCCACGAGGTCGAGGGCTACCAGTACGACATCCAGATCACCACGGCGCCGGTGACGGACGGTTCGCTCTCCTCGTGCCCGCCGGCGGAGGCCGTGACCTGGGGCAAGGTCGACAAGAACGTCTACAAGAAGACCACCGAGTCGATGCAGTGCGACTACTCGGTCGTGATGCCGTTCCTGGTCAAGGCGCTGCTCGACAAGCGCGCGCGCTTCGAGCGTTGGGCCGAGCGCATGGGGCGCGAAGAGCTGTTCGCGAAGCACCCCGCGGCGCGCGGCTACCTGCGCCCGCAGGTCGGCTACCAGCTCTTCGCACGCCGCAAGGACCTGGTCGCCAAGCTCTCGCGCGAAGTCGACCGCCGCCGCAAGGCGCTCGAGCGAGGCTCGAAGTACCCGCTCGCGGCCCGCGCGCTCGACGAGACTCCGGCCCCCGAGCCGCTCGCGCGCGCCGCTCGCAAGCGCAAGCGGTAGAGCTTCCGGCGCCGCGCCGGAGCAACTACAGTCGTTCTCATGTGGGTGGCGCTGCTCTCGACCCTGGCCCTCGCGGCCGCTGACGTGTGCGAGCAGTGCCGAGTCGATCCGCGCCGCACGGTGCTGTGCTCGACGCACCTCGACGAAGAGCTGACGACGCTGCGCGAGGAGCGTTCCGTGCTCGCGCGCTCGAAGGAGAGCTCGGAGCGACTCGCGGCGCTGCAGCGCATCGCCGCGCTGACCAGCACGCACTCCAACGCGCCTTCGCCCAACGTCGCGCGCCTGCTCGCCGATGGACTGCACGACGAGTCCCTGATGGTGCGCCGCCGCGCGCTCGCGCTGCTGATGGACGGCCAGCACCGCGACGAGACGATCAAGGGCGTGATCGACGGCTGGCGCGCCGCGCAGCGCTCGTGGCGCGAGTTCGACGCGCGCATGAGCCTGGTGGCGAGCGAGCTGAGCAAGGGCAGCTCCACGATGAGCCGTCAGGACATCGAGGAATGGCCGGCGTACATCGAAGCGCTGCTGGCCGCGCTGGGCGACGTGCACGACGAGCGCGCGTACAAGGAGCTCCTCGGCGTGTTCAAGTGGCCCGCGGACCGCACGCCTGGCCGCTTCTACGTCGCCGCTGCGCGCGCCGCGCTCACCGTCGAGTCGCGCAAGGGCGTCGAGAGCGTGCTCGAGTTCACCTTGACGCTCGAAGCCGAGATCGCCGCGGGCCGAGTGCCGGCGCGCTTCGGTCCGAGCACCTCTCTGCTCGGCGCGATGATGCGCCCGCTCGACAACGCGGTCGCGCACGACGTCGAGGACGTGTTCGCAGCGCTGGTCGCCTTCGCGCGCCACAAGAAGACCGCGCCGCCGCCGGATCCGGTCATGGGCGCGGCGAGCGCTTGGCGAGCGTGGTTCAAGGCCGCCAAGGATCAGTTCACCGAGCGCATGACGCTGCTCGAGTGACGCGCGTCGCGCTCACCACAACCAGTGCGAGCCCGGCGCCACGACGCCGGCGCTGATGCGCCGACCGCGCCAGCCGTCGACCAGCCCAACGGCCTTCGCGAGCGCGGCCTTGAAGTGGCCGCGACAGAAGCCGTCGACGAGGACCAGCGGCAGCGAACCGACGTCGTAGAGCGCGAAGCGCGCCCACTCGCGCGCGCCCGCATAGCGCCGCAGGAACCACACCGAGTTCACCGCCATCATGTACTTGCGCCGCGGGTTGTAGCCGCCGCCGGTCGAACTCGACGGCGCGTGCTGAGCCGCCACGGCGCCGATCACGCGCGAGCGGAAGCCTGCGCGCGAGAGCCGCACGCCCAGGTCGACGTCCTCGGTGTAGGCGAAGTAGCTGTCGTCGAACATGCCGACCTGCTCGAGCGCCTCGCGCCGCAGGAGCAGCGCGCAGCCCGGCAGGTAGTCGACGTCGACATCGCTCTGGAACTCGGGCCCGTCGGGCGCACCGAAGCCGCGCAGCGTGGTCAGGTTCTGGCGCCACGTCAGACTGCCGCCCGCGGCCCAGATCACGCGCCGTCCGCGCACGAGCACGCGCGGTCCGACGGCGCCGAGCTGCGCATCGGACGCCAGCGCCCGCTGGAGCACGGCGAGACAGCCCGCGTCGAGCGTGAGGTCGTTGTTCACGACCAGCACGGCCTGGGCGCCCAGTTCGAGCGCGCGCGCGATGCCGCGGTTGTTCCCGCCGCCGTAGCCGAGGTTCTCGCTCTGGCGCAGGATCTCGACGCTCGGGAAGCGGCGCTGAACGGTCTCGAGCGAACCGTCGCTCGAAGCGTTGTCGACGAACAGGATGCGCTCGAGCGCTGCGCCCTGCGCGAGCAGCGCGGCGATGCAACGCAGGTTCTCGTCGCCGCCGTTCCAGTTGACCACCACGGCGATCGTGCGCATCGAGGGAGAGCTCACGTCGCGTCCGCCCCCGCGTCCAGCACGCGCGAGCTCACGAGCCCGTCGGCGGTGCGCGTTTCGAGTTCGTCGCCCGCGCGCGCGGCGCTCGCCTGCGTGAGCGGCGCCGACTGCCCCTTCACGCGAGTGATCGTGTAGCCGCGCTGCAGCACGGCGAGCGGCGAGAGCGCTTCGAGACGGCCGTGCGCGCGTTCCAACGCTTCGTGCGCTCGCTCGCCGAGCCTCTGCGCCGCGCGCGGCAACGCCGCAGCCGCGAGCTGCACGCGCATCTGCCGGGCTGCGAGTTGCTGCTGCGGGCCCACGCGGAGCAGCGCGCGCTGCATCCCTTCGAGGCGTCCCGATTCGAGCTCGAGCCGGCGCGCGAGCGACGCGCCCAGCCGCGCCTGGAGAGCGACGAGCTCACGTCCGCGCAGTTCGAGGACCCGCAGCGGATCGCGCAACGCGGGCGAGGACGCTGCGCGCTCCACGCGATCCGCGGCGCGCGCCAACGCAGTGTCGAGCGCCTGCCCCATGCGCGCCGCGCTGCGTTCGAGACGCTCGAGCAGCTCCGCGCGGTCGGGGATCACGCGCTGCGCTGCGTCCGTCGGAGTGTGCGCGCGTTGATCGGCGACCAGATCGCACAGCGTGGTGTCGGTCTCGTGCCCGACGCCGCTCACGACCGGCGCGCGCGAGTTCCAGATCGCCTCGGCGACCGCGCGCTCGTTGAAGGCCCACAGGTCCTCGAGCGAACCGCCGCCGCGCACGACGCAGATCACGTCCACGCCGCTGGCGTCGAGCCGCTCGATGGCGCGGGCGATTTGCGCCGCGGCGTTCTGGCCCTGCACGGCGGTGTGGCAAAAGCGCAGCGGGTAGCCGGGCCAGCGCTGCGAGCGCGTGCGCAGGAAGTCGGCGAAGGCCGCCGCGTCGCGACTCGTCACGAGGCCGACACAGCGCGGCCAACGCGGCAGCTCGCGCTTGCGATCGAACCACCCGCGCGCGCGGAGGTCCTGCTTCAGCGCCTCGAGCTGCGCGAGCAGCGCCCCGAGGCCGGCGGGCTCCAGTCGCTGAACGATGAGGCTGTACCCGCCCTTGGGGCCGTACACGTCGAGCTTGCCGTGAGCGATGACCTGCGCGCCCTCGCGGAGATCGAAGCGCACGGCGCTGGCGACCTGGCTGCGCCACACCGCGCAGGAGATTCTCGAGTCCAGGTCCTTCAGCTCGAAGTACAGGTGCCCCGACGCCGCGCGCTGGACCTTGGAGACCTCGCCCTCGACCGCCACGCGCCCGAGACCTTCGAGAGCCGCTCCGATGCGCCGCGTGAGCGCAGTCACCGACAGCACGCCCGCGGCGGCGGGCCGCGCATCGTCGCCGCGGCCGTCGAATCCTCTCGCGTGCATGCAGCGACCTTATCGCGCCCGCGCGTGGCGCGGTCAATCGCGCTGCGGCGGCGGGACCTCGGCGCGCGCCGCCGGACCGGGCTGGGACGTCAGGCCGGGAAGCCCGGCCCGGTTCCACTCGCCGTGGTCCGCGCGAGGCAGGTAGATGCGGTAACGCCCGTCGAGGAAGGGGGTCTTCTCGTCGCCGCGCACGAGCGCGCCGCCCTCGAGCAGGAGCGCCACACCGCGTTCGCGGCGCTCGAGCGACAGTCGATCGGCGAACAGCCGTCGTTCGAGCTTGCCGCTGGCGTCGAACTGCTCGAGCTGCACGTCGCGCAACTGCCCTTCGAACACGCCGCCCAGCGTCTTCACGCGCCAGTAGCCGCGCTCGACGTCGAGGCGGAGCAGTCGGTTCAGGTTGGCGCGCACCCAGGTGAGGCTCCACTGACCGTCGTCGACCGGAGCGACGAGCTCGATCCCGCCGAACAGCTCGGGCGCGGCCTGCACCCAGTGCTGCGGATCGACCTCGTCGAGCTCGATGCGCCGCACCCCGAAGGTCTCGTCGGACTCGCTCTCCTGCGGCTCGGTCTCGAAGGGCGTGCGCGCTCCGCCGCGCGACTCGAACCCGTCCTCCAGGATGAGCGTGAGCGTGCGGGCCATCCGACTGCCGGCGAGGCGCAAGCGCTGCGCGCCGAGCGAGCCCGCCAGACGCCCTTGATCGTCGACCAGCCGGAACACCACCGGTCCGATCCAGCCGTCGCCCAGCCGGCCCGCTTCGAGCAGGTCCATGCCGCGCACGCCTTCGACCGCGAGCAAGGCCCGCAGCGAGCGCTCGATCTCCGCGGAGCGCGCGAGCAGCGCTGGATCGACGGCCTCGGCCTCCGGAGTCTCGTCGACCGGCTCCTCGTCCGCGGGCGCCTGGGACTCGAAGCGCGGGCCGTGCTGCAGCGCGTCGCCGCTGAGCGCGTCGATCGCGCGGGTGTAGCGCAGCCACTCGCGCTCGCGCTCCAGGCGCAGTTCCTGCTCGCGGGTGAGTTGCGCGCGCAACTCGTCGATCTGCTCGCGCAGAGCGGCGTCGGTTTCTGCCGCGCTGAGCTCAGTCGAGGTCGAAGCTGCGGCTGCCACACCGGCTTCGTTCGCCGCGCGCGCGGACGCCAATTCCGCTCGGAGGCGCGCGTTCTCCGCCAGGAGCGCCGCGCGTGCGGCCTCGGAATCCGAGCCGCAGCCTGCGAGCGAGACGCCCAGCAGCGCACAGCACCCGAGCTGACGCGCACGGGTCACGGGATTCACTCGGCGCTCAACCATCGGAGCCGCTGCGCGCGCGCGGGCGACTCTGGGACGCCGCGCCGGCCGGACTCTTCCCCGTCTGCGCGAGTTCATCGCCGCGCGTGCTGTGCGTGAACGAGCGCTCCATGTCCGCCCGCGGCGACTGCGCCTGCGTGAGGGCGAGTTCGAGCTCTCGCTCGTTCAGCTTCAGCCCGCGCAGGAGCGCTCCGTCGCCGGGAGATCGCCCCCACAACACCAGATCGACCGCCTGAGCGGCGAGCAGCGCTTCGTCGGGGACGCGCAGCAAGCTCCACAGCGGGTCCTGGAGCGCTCCGTCGAGCGGCGGAAGCTCGAGCGGGCGCGAGACCGAGCCCTGGGCGTCGCGGACTTCGGGTGCGACGAGTTCGAGCGGCTCGACCGCGCCCTCGGCGCCGGAGCGCTGCACGCGCAGGCGCCACGGCTCGCCGTCCGAGCGCGCGAAGCGCCGACGCAGCGCGGAGGTCTCGAACGCCTGACGTCCGGCGTCGGCGTGCAGGGCGGCGAGTTCGACGGAGACGTGCGCTCCGTCGGCGCTGATCGCCTCGCCGCGCCACACGGTCACGGGCCAGCTCGGATCACCCGCGCTCGGCGGCGCGTACGGCGACTTGGCGCGCCAGCGCAGCAGGGTGACGACCCCGGCCGCCAACAGCAGCCCCACGGCGCCGAGGAGGAACCACAGGGCCGGTGAGATGCGCTCGCGGCGCGCCGCAGGCGTCGAAGCGCTCATGTCGAGTTGCGCGTGGGTCGCAGGCCCGGCGGCTCAGCTCTTCCCCCACTCCGCCTTCTTGTTCTTGTTCCACCAACGCTGCCACGCTTCGAGATCGGACTCCTCGTGGCCCGACAGGCGCTTGAGCGTGGTGATCGCCGGCCCGACGACCGCGTCATAGCGCTCGCGCGCGATCACGTCCTGCTGGTTGGACTGCACTTGGCCGTAGAGGCCCATCGAGTGCTTGAGCACCGCCTCGAAGGTCTCCTTGCGCAGCTTGAGCTCGACTTCCTCGAACTCGCCGAGCGCCTGGATGGTCGCGGCCTGCACCTGCGGCTCGTCGTCGGTGATGAGCTTGATCAACGCCACGCGCGCGGGCTCGACCTTGGTGCGCCCGAGGCTCTCGATCAGCTTGCGCTGCAGGATCACGTCCTTCTTGTGCGACTTGTGGCCGATCCAGTTCATCAGCACGGGCGCGCTCTCCGGCCCCATGCGACCGAGCGCGACCGCCGCGGCGATGTACAGCGAGTTCTGCCGCACTCCGTCCTGGTCTTCCTGGCGCTTCTCGGTGAAGACCTTGTCGAGCGCCTTGACCACGGACGCGCGGTCCTTGGGCCCGAAGGTCTCGAACTCCTTCAGCAGGTTCTCGTCGATGATCTTGATCGCTTCTTGGTCCTCCTTGCCGCGCTTGCCGGCGTGCAGGTGGAGCTTGGCGATCCACTCCTTGACGTCCGCGCGCTCGTCGGGCTTGGGGTCCTGCGCAGCGACGGACGCAGACGGCGCGCACGGCGTAGCGACCGCCGCGGGGGCCAGGGGCGCGAAGGCGAACAGCACGAGAGAAGAGAGCAGCTTGGTCATGGTGGACTCCTGGTGCGGGCGGGCGCGACCGCGCAAGCGCCGGCCGTGCATGCTGGGCATACGCTAGCTCATGCCTCAAGCCGAGGCGACACGCGCAGGCCCCTCGCACAGCGCATCCAACAAACCCTGAGCCTTGTCGAGGGTCTCTCGCTCCTCTGCGTGCGCGTCCGAGGGCCACGTAATGCCTCCGCCGACGCGAAACGAGAATTGCCCCTGCGCGCGTGAGCGCCCGCGCCAGACCAGCGTGCGGATCAGAATGTTCCAGTTCGCCCGCCCGCGCGCGTCGACGTAACCCGCCGAGCCGCAGAACAATCCGCGACCTTCGCCTTCGAGCGCCGCGATCCACTCCATGGCGCGCAGCTTCGGCGCGCCGGTGACGGAGCCGCCTGGGAACAACGCGCCGAGCAAGTCGAACGCGTCCAACCCCGCGCGCGGCCGGCCCACGACGTCCGCCATGAGGTGGTGCACGCGCGCATAGCTCGCGAGCGTCGGGAAGCCCTCGACCCACACGCCGCGCGGCTCGCACACTCGCGCGAGGTCGTTGCGCTCCAGATCGACGATCATCGCGAGCTCTGCGCGGTCCTTGGGGCTCTCGAGCAGCTCGCGCGCCGCACGCGCATCGAGTTCCGCGTCGACGCTGCGCCGGGCGGTGCCTTTGATCGGCCGCGTGCGCGCGAGTTCGCCGTCGTACTCGAGCAGCAGCTCGGGCGAGGCCGAGAGCAACGCGCGCTCGCCTTCGACGGCATCTCGCCAGCGCGCGAAGCACATGTACGGCGCCGGATTGACCGCGCGGAGACGCGCGTACCAGTCGATGGGATCGCCCTGCGCCTCGCACGTGAAGCGGTGCGCGAGATTCGCCTGGTAGATCTCGCCGCGCGCGATCGCCGCGCGGCAGCGCTCGATGCGGGCGAGGTGTTCCGCGCTCGGCACGTGGCGCAGCGGAGCTTGCGCGTGGATCGGCCCGGCGCGCGGCGCGCTCGCGAGTTCGGCGAGCAGCGCTTCACGTCGCTCCTCCACTGGCGCGCGCCCGTCGCCCGGAGCGTGTCCGAGCACGAGCCAAGCGCGCGAGCTGAGCTCGTCGCGCACGATGAAGTCGACGTACAGCCCCGCGATGAGCTGATCCTCGCCCCAGGGCTCCGGCGCCGTCGCCACCGCGCGTTCGCCGGCGATCCCCAGGTCGTACGGCAGCAGCGCGAGCAGCCCACCGTGGAACGGACCCGGCACGGGATCGTGCGGGCGCAGCTCGAGCGTCCGCCACAGCTCGCGCAAGTCGCGCAGCGAGCGCGGCGGACTCGCTGGCGCGGGCAGCGGATCGAACGCGAGGATCGAGTGCCGACGCGGCGTGCCGGCGGCGCTGTCGAGGAGGACCAGCCCGGAGCGCTCGCGCAACGCGCTCAGCGCATCGAGCGGCTGGACGTCGCCGAGTTCGAAGACGCGCGGCTCGAAGCGCCAGCGCGCGCTCACGCTTCGACGGGCTTCTTGACGAACGCGGCCCCGTACCGCGCGTGGTAGCGCAGCGCCAATCCAGCGGACACGACCAGCACCAGCGCGGCGACGATGAACGGCGAGCGGGCGCCGGAGAGATCGGACAGGACTCCCGCCATCAGCGGTCCGGCCATGCGCGCCAGGCTGGCCGTCGACTGCTGCAGGCCGAGGTACGCGCCCTGCTCGTGCGCCGGCGCCGAGCGCGAGATCATCGAGTTCACCGAGGGGTTGTTGATGCCCAGTCCGAAGGGCATCACGACGCAGCCGAGCACGACCACCCAGAAGTGGCTGGCGAGGCCGACGATCAACAGTCCGAGTCCGAGGATGAGTTGGCCCGCGATGGCCAGCTTGGTCTCGCCGAAGCGCGGGACGAGTCGACGGATGAAGCCGCCTTGGATCGCGGCGGAGATCAGTCCGACGACGAACAGGTAACGCCCGGCGTAGCGCCCGGCCGCGAGGATCTGGTCGCGCGTGGGCTCGGCGATGGCGGCGCTCTGACCGAAGTACTCCGGGTAGAGCTTGAGCCCCAGCGGGATGAACATGCTCTCGAAGGCGGAGAACGCCACGATCACCAGGAACGAAAGCGTGAGCGCGAGTCCGATGCGCGGATCGGCGATCGCGCCGCGCAACTGGTCGAGGCTGAACACGCGCGATCCCGAACGCGAAGCGCGCGGCGGCTCGGGCAGCGTGAGGAAGCCGAACAGAGCCGAGCACAGCGAGAGTCCGCTGGCCGCGAGGCCGGGTGCGTGCAACGAGACCTGCGAGAGCTCGCCGCCGAGCGCCGGTCCGATCGTGAAGCCCAGTCCGAACGCGGCGCCGACCAGCCCCATGCCCTTGGCGCGATTCTCCGGCGTCGTGACGTCCGCGATGTAGGCGAAGGCGGTCGAGACGTTCGCTCCGAAGAATCCGGCCAGCAGCCGCGAGGCGAACAGCACGGCCAGCGTCGCGCGCTCGGCGCTCCACGTCTCTCCGGGCAGGTGCGGCGCGACCCACGCCCCGACGACGTCGATGTACGCGAACAACGCGTAGGCCAACGCCGAGCCGAGCAGGCCGCCGATCAGGACCGGCCGACGGCCGATGCGATCGGACAGGCGCCCCCACATCGGCGCGAACAGGAACTGCATGCCCGAAAAGCTCGCGAACAAGAGCCCCAGCTCGGTGTTCGAGGCCTGGTAGGCCTTCGAGTAGATCGGCAGCAGCGGGATGACGATCCCGAAGCCCAACAGGTCGATGAAGACCGTCAGGAACACGAGCAACAGCGGCGAGCGCTTGGACGCGGAGGCCTGAGGGGCGGTCATGCGCGGCGTAGGCTACGAAACGGGAAGGGTTTTCCGTCGCGGGCTGCGGAGACTTCGGCCCTGCGCGAACCGGCGCCGATACTGGACGCGCCATGAACTCGCCCGTGACCGTGCTCGCCGTCGCCGCGCTGATCGCCTGCGGCCTTTCGTTCGCCCGCCCCGTGCCCGCCGCACAGATCGAGCTCGAGCTCGAAGAGCGCGTCGAGAGCCTCGAGAAGGAAGTCAGCGCGCTGAAGAGCGAGCTGACCGCGCTGCGCAAGGCGCCCGCTCCGGCTGACCCGGCCGGCGCGACGCTCCAGGCGGACCTCGAAGAGATCGTGCGCTGGATCCGCGCGCAGGGCGAAGCCGGCGTCGCGCTGCAGCGCGCGCTCGAAGATTCGCGCGCCAAGGGCTTCACCGCGGGCATCAACCCGGAGTCGCGCAACGTGCTGCTGGCCGGATTGGGCGCAGTGGCAAACGCGTCGAAGCAACAGCTCAAACTGGGCGTCGCGCCGCAGCCCAAGCCTGCGCCCGAAGCGCCCAAGGGTCGCGCAGCTCAGCGCTGACGCTCGCGGGTCACGAGGTGACAGTCCGCCGCCGCGGCGGCACAATCGCGGCGTGGTTCGCAAGCACTTCACGCCGCTCCAGGCCAACAGCGCGTTGCCGCTCGTGCGGCGCATCGTCGACGACATCCTGGAACGTGGCCGCGAACTGCGACGGCTCGCGAAGCAACAGCACGAGTCCGAAGACCGCGCGCGAGTCGGTCAACTCGAGACGCAGTTGCGCGAGCTGATGGCCGAGCTCGAGCGCATCGGCTGCGAGTACAAGGACTTCTCCTTCGACAAGGGCCTGGTGGATTTCCCCGGGCAGATCGACGGGCGCGACGTGCTCTTGTGCTGGCGCAGCGACGAGCCGCGCGTCGAGTGGTTCCACGCGTACGACGCGGGGTTCGCAGGTCGGGCGCGGATCCCCGAGCACCTCCTGAGCGCGAGCACGCCGTGAGCGCGCGCACGTCGTCCGCGCTCGCTGCGGCAACGACGCTGCTCGCGACGTTGTGCGCCTGCGCGCCGCAGCGCCACAACACGAGCTTCCGCGGCGGCGACGGCGCGTGGCGCAGTTCGGAGCTGTGGCGCGACGGCAAGGCCGAGCGCTGCGAGTACCAGGCCTCGCGCGTGATCTACGGCGCGCCGCGCTCGTACCGCGCGATCGCCTACACCAACGTCGAGCGCTACGACGCGGCGACGACGACCAAGTCCGAGGGCGGCGGACGCGAGGTCTTCAAGCACCACTGGTCGGAGATCGTGCCGACCGAGAACTACGACTACCGCTTCTCGACCTGCACCTACACGGATGCGGCCACGCTCCAGGCGGTGAAGCTGACGGTCGGCACGCAGGAAGACTGCGGCGCGAGCTTCAAGCAGGTGTGGCTCGCGGCGGGGCGCTGGAAGTTCTGGGACTCCGTGTACTTCCCCGGCGCCGGAACCCGCTCGGGCCAGTTGGGCGTGCGCGAGCACCTGCACTTCGTCGACGAGCTGACGCTGCTGCTGCGCGACTGCGACTTCGCCGCGCGAGCGCCGCTCGAGTTGGAGCTGCTGCCCAGTCAGAAGACCACGCGCCAGGCGCCGTTCGAGCCGCAGCTCGTGCGCGTCGAGTACGTCGGCGAGGAGCTCCTCACGCTTCCGATCGGCGCCGTCGCGACCCATCACCTGCGGGCCGACCTCGGAGCGTTGCGCGCGGAGTGGTGGTTCGCCGCCGAATCCGCGGCGCCGTGGATGAACGTGCTCGCGCGCTACTCCGACAGCGCGGGCGTGAGCTACGAGCTCTCGAGCATGCAGCGCACGGCCTACTGGGAGCGACCGTGACTCGCACGCGCACTCCAGCGCGGGGCCTGCCTGACACCGAGCTCGGCGAACTCGCGCGGGCCTACCTGACCGAACTCGCCGCAGTCCGCGGCGCGAGCGAGCACACGCTGCGCGCGTATCGCAGCGATCTCGCCGAGTTCTGCGAACACTGCGCTCAGTCCGAGATCCGCTCGGCGAAGGAGATCTCGCAACGGACGCTGCGCGCCTTCCTGTTCGCGCTCGACGACCGCGGCGTCTCGCGCAGCACCAGCCAGCGCAAGCTCTCGGCCGCGCGCTCGCTGCTGAGCTGGCTCGTTCAACGCGGCGAGCTCGAAGCGCACCCCGGCCGCGCCCTGCGCGCCTCGAAGACCGCGCGACGCCTCCCCGGCGCACTCTCGCCGAGCGAGTTCGAGCGCCTGCTCACCGGCTGCGACGCGAGCACTCCGCTGGGGCGACGCGACCTCGCGCTGCTCGAGTTCCTCTACTCAGCCGGCGCGCGCGCCGCCGAAGCCGCAGGCCTGAATCTGCGCGAGCTCAACCTCGAGCGCGGCCTCGCGCGCGTGAGCGGCAAAGGCCGCAAGGAACGCCTCGTAGCCGTCGGCTCGAAGGCGCGCGACGCGCTGCAGAACTACTTGAGCGACCCGAAACGCCCGGCGCCGCGCGATCCGCAGGCTGTCTTCCTCAATGCGCGCGGAACGCGCCTCTCGACGCGCGCGATCGGTCTGATCGTCGCCCGCGCAGCTCGCGACAGCGGCTTGGGCCGCCGCGTGCACCCGCACATGCTGCGCCACAGCTTCGCCACGCACATGCTCGACGCCGGCGCCGACCTCAAGTCAGTCCAAGAACTGCTCGGCCACGCGCACCTCACCACGACGCAGATCTACACGCACGTTTCGATCGAACGCCTGCGCGACGTCTACACGCGCTCGCACCCGCACGCCTGAGCGGCGCGGAATCACGTACGGCCCGCGTCCCGTACCATTGGCCTGCGTGCGAGTCTTCCTCTCGTCCACAGCGCTCGACCTGCTCGAGCATCGCCGGATCGCCGACGACACGCTCCTGCGACTGCAGCAGCAGTCGATCGTGATGGAGCGCTTCGGCGCGTTGCCCGGCGCGCCAGTCGCGGAATGCGAGCGCCTCGCCGCCGACGTGCCGGCGTGCATCGTCGCGCACCACATCGGCTGAGCCCGAGCGGACCACGGAACTCCGCCGCTCGCGGCGCTCGACACGTGCAGCTCGAGAGCTCCGACACGCAGCCCCAACCCCCTCGCGCGCCACGATGCAGCGCTCGTTGGCGCCGCACATCTCTGCTCGCGCTCTCTGCTCG